>NZ_JBVHQM010000010.1:174676-288744 GCF_055567415.1 Streptomyces sp. NPDC026575 | reverse complement strand
GGGACCCTGTGGGAGAGTAGGACGCCGCCGAACTAATTTTGATGAATAGCCTCGTTCCCCGAGTTTCGACTCGGGGAACGAGGCTATTTTGCGTTTCCGGGGCGGTTCGTTGTCCGGAGCGGGGCCGGTGGCGTCAGGGGAGTGGGGGGACGGCCACGGCGGTGATCAGGATGCCGTGGCCGGCGTGCCAGCGGCCGGTCAGTCGGGGGACGGGGAGCGGCAGGAGCGCGGTGAAGGTGTGGGTGTCCGGGGTGAAGGTCAGTTCGGCGTCGTCGAAGTGGAGGGTGCGGGCGATGAGTGGGGAGCATGCCTTGTAGAGGGATTCCTTGGCGCTGAAGAGGAGGCGGTCCCAGGGGATGTGGGGGTGGGTGGCGTCGAGTCGGTGCAGGTGGCGGCGTTCGGCGGGGGTGGTGATGCCGTTGCGTACGGCCGGTGGCAGGGGGGCGTGGGGTTCGGCGTCGATGCCGAGGTGGGGGATGTCGCTGGTGCGGACGGCGGCGGCGGCGCGGTAGCCGGCGCAGTGGGTGAGGCTGCCGGTGATGCCGGGGGGCCAGGCGGGGGCGCCGGTGGGGGCTGGGGGGAGCGGTGTCGGGGGGAGGCCGAGCCGGGCGAGGGCCCGGTGGGCGCAGTGCCGGGTGGTGGTGAATTCGCGGCGGCGCTTGGCGCCGGTGTGGGCGATGGCCCGTTCCTCGGCGGGGAAGAGGGCGGGGGACGGCGGGGGTCCGGTGGGGGGCCGGTCCGGGTCGCCAAAGGCGTCCTCGCCCACCGCGGGCGTGGGAAGAACGGCTTCGATCATGGGCAACTCCTCGTTTTCGCAGGTCAGTTGGGTGTGGGTGGTGAATTCCGGGGCGATGGGGTGGCGCGGGAAAGTCGTCGTTGTTTTTCTAGGTCGAGTGACCTAGTCTCGTCCGTGTGGACGATGACATCCAGCTTGATGTGACAGGGCCGGTTTTGGTGGTCGGTGGCTACGGCACCGTCGGCGGGGATCTGGCGCGGCTCGCGGCTCCCTCGTGGCCGCTGTTGCTCACGGGGCGTACTCCGGAGCGTGGACGGGCGCTGGCCGAGGAGGTCGGTGCGTCGGTGCGGCGCTGGGATCTGAGCGATCCGGAGCCCTTTTCGGCCAGGGTGCGGGCCGTGGTCAGCACGGTGAACGATCCCGAGGACCGGGTGCTGCTGGCCGCGATCCGGGGCGGTGTCCCGTACGTGGACATCACGCGCTGGACGGCGCGGCTGCAGCGGGCCACCGCGGTGGCGGCGGTCGCGTCGGTCCGGGCGCCGGTGCTGCTGTCGTCCAGTTGGATGGGCGGGGTGACCGCGCTGGTGGCCGCGGCGCTGGCGGCCGAGGTCGGCGGGGCGTCGGCGGTGGAGATCGCCATCCGCTACGACCTCAAGGACCGTGCGGGAACGGACTCGGTGGAGTTCATGGACCGGCTGGGCCTGGACTACGAGGTGACCGAGGGCGGCCGGCGGCGGATGATCATGCCGTTGAGCGGTGCCGGGTATGTGGACATCGGCGGGCACCGGACCAAGGTCGCGCGGATCGACACACCGGAGCAGTTCACGCTGCCGCTGGTGCTCGGTGTGGACACGGCCCTCACCCGGATCGGCTTCAGCGCCAACTCCTCGACGTCCACGCTGCTGGCGCTCAAGAAGACCGGGTTCTTCCGGTGGGGGCGCGGTGACCGCTTCCAGTCGACGCGCCGGTCGATGCTGTACTCGCCGGGCGAGGGCGGCAGCGCGCTGCTGCGGATCGAGGTGCGGGGGCGGGGCGGTGAGCGGCGCACGGCGACGCTCACCGATCCGGCCGGGCAGGCGCATCTCACGGCGCTGGGCGGGCTGTTGGGCCTGCGCCGGGTGCTGGGGGAGGACGGTGCGGCCGCGCCGGAGGGGGTGGCGTTCCCGGAGATGACGCCGCTGCCGCAGGATGTCGTCGCCGCGCTGGAGAAGGCGGGCGTGAAGGTCGAGGTGTCATGACGGAGGAGAAGGAGCCGGGCGCCGCGGGGAAGGGCTCGACGCTGACCCGGCAGGGCAGCATCCGCCGGACGAGTCTGCTGGACGCGGCCGAGGCGGTGCTGGTGGCCCAGGGGTCGGACGCCTCGCTGCGGGCCATCGCCGGTGAGGCGGGGGTGCGGGTCGGGCATCTGCAGCACTACTTCCCGACCAGGGCCGATCTGATCAAGGCGGTGCTGGAGCGGGCGTTGGATCGTTCGCTTGCGCGGCTGGCGGAGACGACGGGGTTGCGGGTGGTACGCGACGATCCGTCGGCTCTGGAGAGTCCGGCGGGGCCGGCGGACCCCGGCGAGGTGGTGGCCGTGGTGCTCGCCGAGCAGGAGGACCCGCAGCTGGTCCGCCTCTATGTCGAGGTGTGGGCGCTGGCGGCGCGGGACGAGGAGATCGCCGTGGTGGTGCGGGAGTTCTACCGCAAGTACGTCGCCCATGTGGAGGCGTTCGTCCAGCAGGGGCGGCCGGACTGGTCGGGTGAGTTCTGCCGGGCCAGGGCCGAGACGTTCGTGGCGTTCATCGAGGGGGCGGCGCTGATGCGGTCGGGTATCGCCGGCAGCCGTTCGGTCGCGATGGACGCACAACTGGCTCACTTCGCAGTGCAGTTGCTCCGGGACTAAAAGCCCGGGGCCGTCTAGGGGGGATCTGTACATGACCGAGGTAGTGGATCTGGCCGAGCTGGCGTCGTCGGCCGGACTGGAGCGGGAGCTGGAGCGGCTGGCCGAGAGCCGCGGCATCATCCGTACGCGGCAGCTGAACGGGCAGGAGACCTGGACGGTGCTGGGGGCGGCGCTGACGCGGGAGCTGCTCGGCGATCCGCGGCTGTCCAACGACGTGCACACGCATGCGCCGCACGGGGCGCTGGTCCCGGGGATGGCGGTGATGCTCCTGGAGCAGGACGACCCCGGGCATTCCCGGAACCGTCGGCTGGTGAGCGCCGCGTTCGCCTCGCGGGCGGTGCGTCAGCTGGAGCCGCGCATCGAGGAGATCACCCGGCAGCTGCTGGACAAGCTGGGGGACCGCGGGACGGCGGACTTCATCGAGGAGTTCACCTATCCGATGCCGCTGGAGGTGATCTGCGAGCTGCTGGGGGTGCCGGCCGAGGACCGGGAGCCGTTCCGCCAGTGGGCGATGGACATCTCCGCGGCGCCGTCCGCGGAGGCGATGCAGTCGGCGGCGGTGGAGCTGTTCGGCTACTGCATCGGGTTGATCGGCGCCAAGCGGGCGCGGCCCACCGAGGACCTGCTCAGCGAGCTGATCGCCGCCCGGTTCGAGGACGGCGGTGCGCTGAGCGACGAGGAACTGTCGTCGTTCGCCGCGGTGTTGCTGATCGCCGGGCACGACACGGTCACGAATCTGCTGGCGAACGCGCTGCACGATCTGCTGACCCACCCCGGGCAGCTGGCCGCGCTGCGCCGCGATCCGGCGCTGGTGGGCGCGGCGGTGGAGGAGGCGCTGCGCTTCAGGGGCTCGGCGATGACCACGGTCAACCGGGTGGCGCGGGAGGACATCGAGGCCGGGGGCGTGACGATCCGTGCGGGGGAGCTGGTCCGCTTTCTGCTGACCGCGGCCAACCGCGATGCCGACGTACGGGCCGATCCGCATGCGTTCGACATCCACCGGGCGACCGCGCAGCATGTGGCGTTCGGGATGGGGGCGCACTTCTGCCTGGGGCAGCGCCTCGCCCGGCAGGAGGCGACGATCGCGCTCACCGAGATCCTGCGGCGGTTCGGCACGCTGGAACTGGCGGTGCCGGCCGACGAGGTGCGGTGGCTGCCGTCGGATGCGATCCGGGGCCTGGTCGAGCTGCCGTTGCGCTATGCGCGCTGAGGAGCGGGGGGACGTGGGCATGCGGATCGTGGTGGATCACGGGCTGTGCGACGGGCTCGGGCAGTGTGCGCTGGTGGCGCCCGAGGTGTTCGCGCTGGACGACGACGAGCGGCCGGTGGTCGCGCCGGATCCGGCTCCTGAGCTGGCCGGCAAGGTGGCCGCGGCGGCGCGGGCGTGTCCGGTGCGGGCCATCTCGGTCGAAGGGGCCTGACCTTGCGCGAGGTGGTCGTGGTGGGGGCCGGCCTGGCGGGTGTGCGGGCCGGCGAGTCGCTGCGGGCGCAGGGGTTCGCCGGTCGGCTGACCCTCGTCTCGGACGAGCGGGAACTGCCCTACGACCGGCCGCCGCTGACCAAGCAGCTGGTGTCCGGGACGCTGGCGGAGGCCGATATCCGGCTGGCGGGCGCCGAGGACTTCGGTGCCCGCTGGATCCGGGGGACCGCGGCGGTGGGACTGGACCGGGAGCGGCGGCGGGTCCGGCTGGCCGACGGTACGGCGCTGCCGTACGACGGGCTGGTGCTGGCGCCCGGCGCCAAGGCCCGACCCTGGCCCGGCGCGCCGGTGCCGGCCGGGGTGCTGACGGTGCGGGGGCTGGCGGACGTCCGTGCGCTGCGGGCCGAAGTGGCCGGCGGGGCCCGTGAGGTGGTGGTCGTCGGTGCCGGGTTCGTCGGGGTGGAGCTGGCGTCGTCGCTGCGCGGGCTGGGGGTGCGGGTGACGCTGGTGGAGCCGTCCGCCGCGCCGCTGGGGGCGCTGGGCGGGGCGGTCTCGGAGGTGGTGGCCGCGGCGGCGCGCGGGGTGGGGGTGGCGTTGCGGCTGGGCGTCGGCGTGGTGGGTTTTCGGGCCGGCGGCGGGCGGGTGAGCGCCGTGGAGCTGGTCGACGGGGGTGTGCTGCCGGCGGACTGCGTGGTGGTGGCGATCGGGATGGTGCCCGCGACCCGGTGGCTGGCGGGGTCGGGGCTGGCGCTGCCGGGTGGTCGGATCCACTGCGACGAGCGGCTGTTCGCGCGGGGTGCCGGGGCGCCGGGGGCGGTGGATCCCGCCGTGGTGGTGGCCGGGGACGCGGCGGTGTGCGATGCGGTGCGGACGGCCGGCGGGCCGGTGCCGCTGGAGCACTGGAGCAATGCGGCGGCGCAGGGGGAGCTGGCGGCGCGCAATCTGCTGGCCGGGCCGGCGGCGGCCGAGCCGTACGACCATGTGCCGTCGTTCTGGACGGCGGCGTTCGGGTTGCGGATCAAGTCGGTCGGGCTGCCCGGCGGCGGTGACCGGGTGGTCGTCGAGGCGGGGGATCCGGCCGAGGGCGCGGTGCTGGTGGCGCACTACGGCGGGGACCGGCTGGTCGGTGCGGTGAGTGTGAACCTGGGGCGGTCGCTGCCGGCGTATGCGCGGCGGCTGCGTGCACAGCGGTGTATCGGGCCGGTGGAAAGTGAAACCTCGGGAATGTGAACCCGCCGTTAAGGTTCTCATTACCATGGATGCTTTTGGATTAATCCCTTCCGGATGGGATTGGGTCAGGTGACCTATCGCACATTTGCGTGACGCTCTCAGATGGCTCTGGTAACGTTTTTATCGCGCCTCTCGGAGAGGCGGTACAGGTCTTGTGGGGGATCACGACGAGGTGCTCGCCGACGATTTCTGGCCTGTTCCCGCGCATGCGGGTACCGGGGGATCTTTTGCTACGGGGGATGTCATGTGTAGCGCCTTCAGCGTTGCCTGAATAGGTGTCTGAAATCAGACCTTCCCGCAGGTGGGAAGCGTTTTCCGGCCTTCTGTGCTCTGAGGCCGAGTGTGCCGCCGAGGCGGTCGTCACCTCTTGTCGGACACTTCTGACGTGAATTTGCAAACCTCCGCGCGGGACGACTCGCAGTAGTTGCGGTCTGTTTTGCCATGGGTTTTTCAGGTCTTGCCAGTGTCCTTTGTCGAATCTTTCGTTCCGGCGCTGACCCGACGATTCACATGCGCGGTGAAGCGCGTCTCCAGGCAACTTCCGCTGTCGTTTCCCTGGATTTTCTGTGGCTGAAATCGGCCGCATCCAAAGTGCTTGTCCATACGTCCGCAGTGCGCAGAGACGAGGAGAGAACCATGCAGAACCCCTTCGAGGCGGAGCAGATCCACGACATTGTCCGAGAGGGCCTGGCACAGGTCCTGGGCAGCGCTGTCGACGAGATCACCGCGGACGCCACCCTCGTCGCCGACCTCGGCGCCGAATCGCTCGACCTGGTCGAGTTCCGCTTCGAGATGGAGACCAAGCTCGGCGTGGCGCTGCCGAAGTCGAACGTGCTCGACCAGCTGGCGGCGGCGCTCGGCGGCTCGGAGCGGCTCTACGACGAGCGGGGCGGCATCTCCGAGCTGGCCGCCGAGGTGCTGCGGCGCAGCGCGTTCGGCTACTCCGAGGAGCAGGTGCACGCCGGGATGCGCCCGTACGAGGTCGCCGGGGCGGCCACCAGCGCGCACTGGGCCGCCTTCACCCACCGGATCTTCGACCACCTGCCCGAGGTCTGCACCGAATGCGCCGCCGACAAGGCGCAGACAGGCCCCTCCGGCAAGGCCCAGTGCGCCGGTTGCGGCGTGGTGCTGGAGCCGGCCACCGGTGACGAGGTGATGGCCGACGGCGTCCGCGCGGCGCTGGAGGCGCTGGGGCACGCCCAGCCGGTCGGCTGAGTCGGCGGGCAGTGGCAGATGGCGCTCGTGCGAAAGGAACGCAATTGACTCCTCCCCTTCGGAAACAAGGGGGATTCCTAGCTCACTTCGCCTGACACCTGGCAGGCGGCAGGTCTTACAAGATCAGCACTAGCCGGGTTGAGACCAGCCCGGACGAGCATCACGTGGGCGGAGTTCTTGTCCCTGGGGGACACCGTTCCGCACGCGGTGCACGTATACGTTCTCTCGGAGAGGGGGAGTGCGTGCTTGGCTCTCGCTCCGCACCGTGCGCAGTCCATAGTGGTGTGCGCGGGGTGGACCAGGTGCACGGTACGGCCGTGCTTGCGGGCCATCTCGACCAGCGTTGCCTTCGTCGCGCCGATCGCGGCGTCGGCCGCCTTACGAGCCAGCGTGGTCTTGGCGAGGAACTTCGGGCGGAAGTCCTCCACTGCGATGTGGTCGAAGTCCCGGACAATCGTCTTGGCCCACTTGCGTCCCATGTCCTGCCGCTGCCGGGCGATCTTCTTGGACACCTTCGCCGCGGCCTTACGGGCTTTGCGATACCCGACGGTGTCGGGCCGGTGCTTCGCGGTACTCCTACGGGCCATCATCCGCTGGTAGCGGGCCAGCTTCGCGGCGGCCGTCTTCCCGTGCTGGGCGTGGGGGAGGTCGTGGTGGTCACTGGTGGTGGTGGCGGTTTCCTTCACGCCCCAGTCCACACCGATCACAGCACCGGTCTCGGGCAGCAGCTCGGCGGGCGCGGTCGCGACGAAGGAGGCGTACCAGCGGCCAAGGTTGTCCCGGTACACCCGTACCGATGTCGGGTCGGACGGCAGATCACGGGACCACACCACGGTCAGCACGATCCCGCCGGCCAAGTGCAGGCGGCCGTCCTTGAGGCAGAACCCGCGCCGCGTGTAGTTCAGCGTCAGCAGTGCGTCCCGCTTCCGCTTGATGCGGGGCATCCCAGCGCGCTGCCGCATCGGCAACCGGGCCTTGATGTCCTTCAGTGCCTTGGCACGGGACCTCGCGAAGTCCCGTATGACTTGTTGCTGAGTGACCGAAGAGCCTTCACGCAGCCATGTCATCGATTGCCGGGCCTCGGTCAGCATCTTGTCGAGCTGTGCCGGGCCGCACGTCACCTTCTCGCCCGCGGCCTTGCTGCGGGCATGGACCTTGCGGGAGACCGCCACGCACTCGTTCCACACCCACCGGCACCGTGCCCACTCCGCTTCCAGACCGGTACGGGCCGTGGACGACACACGCAGGCGGAAGGTGTACCGGGCGTGCCCGGACCCCTCAGTCGTTCCCTGCGCCGTCGCCATGATCGAGACCTTAGCCCCGCCCACTGACAATCAGAGAAAGTGCAGGTCAGAACGAATGTGCACAGAAGTCCGCCGCTGCGCGACTCCGGTCCAAGGGCTCATTCCTCCCCGTCCTGAGGGGCGGAGCCTCCTAGGAGAAATCAGGTGAACCGCCAGACATCCGCCGGGGCCGGCCATGAGGTCGTGGTGACCGGGATCGGCCTGGTGGCCGGTCGGCTGACCGACCCCGAGTCGTTATTCGACCATCTCGCGCAGGGGCACACCCTCATCGCCGAGCACCCGCTCCACAAGGAGTGGGGGGTGCCCTGCGCCGTCTCCGCGCATATCGACCCAGGCGTCCGCGAGGCGCTGGCGGACGCGGTGCCCGAGGAGGCCGGACCGCTGGGGCCGGCCGGGACGCTCGCCTGGCACGCCGCCGCCCAGGCATGGGAGCGCAGCGGTCTGCCCCGGCGGCTGGAGGCCGAGCGCGGCGGCGTCTTCCTCGCCTGCAACCGCATGGTCATGGAGCCCGCCGAACTGGCCGGCCTGGCCGCCCATATCGACTTCGAGGGCGGCGCGCTGGACCTGGACGGCTACCTCGACGAGGGCGGGCCCGACCCGCGGCGCTACGAGCAGATCCAGCCGGACACCGCCACCGTGCGCCTGGCCGACTACTTCGGCGCGGCCGGCGTCCTGGAGACCCACGCCGACGCCTGCGCGGCCGGCGGTATGGCGATCGGCAGCGCCTACCGCTACATCCGCAGCGGAGCGCTGGACGTGGCGCTCGCCGGCGGCGCCGAGAGCCTGACGACGCTGACCTCCGTCACCGCCTTCTACGGGGTGGGCGCGCTCGCCCCGTACGACGGGCGGGACGCCGACCGGATCAGCCGCCCCTTCGACAAGGACCGTTCGGGCTTCGTCATCGGCGACGGCGCCGCCTTCCTCGTCCTTGAGTCGCGGGCGCACGCCGAGGCCCGCGGCGCACGGATCCTGGCCCGCGTCGCCGGGTACGCGGGGGTGACCGAGGCCGTGAAGATGACGTCCAGCTCCCGCGACGGCGCGCACTACGCGGAGTGCATCCGCGCCGCCCTCGCCGACGCCGGGCTCACCCCGGGCGACATCGACCACGTCAACGCGCACGGCACCTCGACCGAGGCCAACGACACCTGCGAGGCCGCGGCGCTGCACACCGTGTTCGGGACGCGGGCCGCCCGTATCCCGGTCACCGGCAACAAGTCCGCCATGGGGCACTCCCTGGCGAACAGCGGCGCGGCCGAGGCGGTGCTGTCGGTGCTCAGCCTGCAACGGCAGGCCGTGCTGCCGACGTTGAACTTCACCGAGCCGGACGAGGTGACGCGCGGGCTGGACATCGTCACCGAGCGCCGGTCGGCGCCGGTGAGCGCCGTGCTGTCGAACTCCTTCGGCTTCGGCGGGCAGAACTGCTCGCTGATCCTGGCCAAGGCCGGGTGAGCGGGCGATGACGAACCTGGACGCGGTGCGGCTGACCGCACCCGGCCTGTACACCGCGGCGGGCCCGGACCCGGCCGCCCTGTGGGAGGCCCTGGTGGCCGGCAAGGACACCAGCCGGCCGAGCGGGCTGCCGGCGTCGCCCTGGCCCGGCGCGGTCAGCGCCTTCCTCGTCGACGATCCCGACGCCGCCACGCTCGGTGTGCACCGCAGGGTGCTGCGCACCTCGGAGAAGCAGGCCCGGATGGCGCTCCACGGCGCCCGGCTGTCGCTCGGCGGCCACGGCGGGCCGGTGGGCGGGGAACGCTGGGGGCTCTACCTCGGACTGCCCACGGTGGACGAGGAGTTGCTGCGCTTCAGCGCGCTCGACGGGCTGCGCAGGGCGGCCGGCTCGCCGGACGCGGTGGCACGGCTCTACGCCCGCGAGGTCCCGCCGTTCAGCGGGCTGTCCCACCTCAACAGCACCGCCGCCGCCCATATCTCGGCCGTCTTCGGGCTGACCGGGGCGATGGCCGCGTACTCGCCGTTCTCCGACGCGGGGCTGCAGGCCCTGATCGACGGGGTGCTGTCGGTCGCCGAGGGCGAGAACGAGGCGGCTCTCATCGGGGCGGTCAGCCCCAAGATCCATCCGCTGCTGCTGCCGCAGTACGAGGAGCTGGGCTGGGACGGGGCCACCCCGGGCGAGGGGGCGGCCTTCCTGCTCGCCGCGCGGACCCCGGACGCGCCCGCGGCGGCGGTCCGGCCGGCCGGCTACGGGCGGGCGTTCGGCGCGGACGGCGCGGGCCGGACCGAGGCGATCGCCGAGGCCGTGCGCACGGCGCTGCGGATGGCCGGCACCGACGCCGGCGGAATCGGCTGGGTGCTGCCGGACGCGGTGTGGACGCCGGACGGGCGGCGGGCCCAGCGCGCCGCGCTCGACGCGGTCTTCGCGGGCGCCGCCGCGCGGCCCCCGGAGTTCACGTGCGCCGCCGCCACCGGCGTGCTCGGCCCCGCCCATCCGCTCGCCCATGTGCTGCTGGCGCTGCACGGCCTGGCCGGCGGGCGCCGGCTGGTGGCCGACGGCGCCGCGGTGCGGGAGGAGGAGCTGGACATCCCGCGGGTGCTGGCGCTGGCGTGCGGGGTGCGCGGCCAGGTGTGCGCCGTCGTACTGGAAGGAGGGGACCGATGAGCCGCCGCGTCGTGGTGACCGGCATGGGCGCCGTCTGCGGACTGGGGCTCGACCGGCAGACGTTGTGGGAGGGCCTGTGCGAGGGCCGCTCGGCGATCCGCGCCTGGCGGCCGCCGGGGGTCGAGGACTTCCCGGTGCGCTATGCGGCGCCGGTCGACGACGAGGAGTTCGCCCGGCGCCACGGCGGCGAGGAGGGCCGACGCCGGCCGATGGAGCGGCGGATGCGGTTCGGCCTGGCGGCCGCCGGACAGGCGCTGGCCGACGCCGGGCTCGACTTCGGCGACGCCGCGCGTCCGCCGGGCCGGGTCGGCACCGCCGTCGGCTCGGGCGTCCCGGAGCGCGACGCCCACGAACTCCTGCACGCCATCGGGGACGACGGGGAGCCCGGCTGGCAGACGCTCTACGACCGGCGCGCCGAACTCGACCGCGCCAGCGGGCTGTTCTGCACCAATGACGCGCTGGCCGCCGGTATCGCCACCCGCCACCGGCTGCGCGGGCCGACGCTGAACTACAGCACCGCCTGTGCGGGCGCCACCCACGCCATCGGCCACGGCTTCCGGATGATCCGGCGCGGTGAGGTGGACGCGATGCTGGTGGGCGGCGCCGACTCGGTGCTGAACCTGCCCACGATGACCGGGCTGCACCTGCTGGGCGCGCCGTCGACGTCCGAGCTGTTCGGGGACCGGCTGTGCCGTGCCTTCGACCGCGACCGCAGCGGTCTGGTCGCCGGGGAGGGCGCGGCGATGCTGGTGCTGGAGAGCGAGGAGAGCGCCCGCCGGCGGGGTGCGTCGATCTACGCGGAGGTGGCCGGCTTCGGCAGCTCCCTGGACGCCTACCAGGTCACCGCGCCGCATCCGGACGGCCGGGGCGCCGCGCTGGCGATGAGCCGGGCGCTGGCCGACGGCGGGGTGGAGCCGGGCGAGGTGGCCTCGGTCAACGCGCACGGCACCTCCACGCCGCTCAACGACCCGGCCGAGACCCGGGCGATCAAGGACGTCTTCGCCCGCGGCGGGCACTACCGCAGGCTCGCGGTCACCGCCAACAAGACCGCCCTGGGCCATCTGATCGCGGCGGCCGGCGCCCCCGAGCTGATCGCCACGGTGCTGTCCGTGCGCGAGGGCATCGTGCCGCCGACGCTGAACCTGCAGAACCCGGATCCGGCCTGCGACCTCGACTACGTCCCGGACAAGGCCCGGCACCAGGAGGTGCCGGTGGCAGTGAGCAATTCCTTCGGCTTCGGCGGACTCAACGCCAGTCTGGTGGTACGCGGTTATGACTCCTGACCCGACGAACACAAACCCTCCCGGCCGCTCCTTCGACCCCGATTCCGTCGTGGTGACCGGCATCGGCACGGTGCTGCCCACCGGTCGCGGGCCCGAGGCCCTGTGGTCGGCCTGGCGCGCGGCGCGGCCCGCGCTCTCGCCCTACCGGGACCCCTACGTACGGACCGGGAAGATCACCCACTTCGGCCATGTCCCCGACGAGCTGCAGCAGCAGAGCCGGGAGAGCGTGCCGCACAAGCTGCGGAAGTTCGGCACGCCCTTCACCTTCAACGCGGTGCTCGCCGCGCAGGACGCCATGGAGCAGGCCGGCGAGAGCTGGCAGGAGATCCCGGAGGAGCGCCGCGGGCTCTACGTCGCCCAGGACGACTCCACCGAACTGAGCGCCGCCGCCTTCCACAAGGCGCTCGACCGGGCCCGGACGGACACCTCCCCGCAGGCGGGGGTGGACCTGCAGCGGCTGGTGGCCGAGGCGTTCGGCAACGCGGCCACCTTCAACCCGTTCACCGTCATCAGGGCGCTCAACAACAACACCCTGGCGATGGTCTCCATCGCCCAGCGGTTCCGCGGCGACTGCGCCGCGTTCGTCCAGGACGCCGGTGCCGCGCTCGGGGCGCTGCAGCGGGCCGCCTTCACCCTCCGCCAGGGCCACTGCGACACCGCCCTGGTGGTCGGCGCGGGCAGCTACAACGAGCCGCTGAAGCTGGCCGCGCAGTACCGCGCCGGGCATCTGAGCGCGGGCGGCGCCGGCGGCGCGGCGGTGCGCAGCTTCGACGCGGAGCGGGACGGCACGGTCCTGGCGGAGGGCGCGGTGGCGCTCGTACTGGAGCGGGCCGGCGATGCCGCACGGCGCGGCGCCCGGCCGCTGGTGACGTTCCTCGGCGCCGCGCTGCGGCCGGCGGTGGACAGCGGCGTCGGGCCGTCCACCCTCGCCGAAGGGCCCCGCGGGCTGCTGGCCGACCACGGCCTGTCGCCCGACACCCTGGGCGCGGTCCTCGCCGACGGCAAGGGCACCCTCGCGCACGACGCCGCCGAGGCCGAGCTGCTGCGGGCGCTGCTGAAGGACAGCGGCGTCCCGGTCGGTTCGCTGCGCCCGGTCACCGGCACGCTCGGCGCCGCCGGTCCGCTGGCCGAACTCGCCCTGGCGCCGCATCTGTTCGCCGAGGGCGAGCTGCCGCCGATCGCCCATCTGCGCACTCCGCCCGACGACGGGACCGACTTCGTCATGGGCGCGCCCAGGAAGCGCCGGATCGACTCCGTGCTGAGCCTGCACAGCACCTTCAACGGGTTCGCCGGCGCGCTGCTCGCCCAGCGCCCGCACACGCCCTGACGCACGAGGGGACCACCATCACCATGTCGCAGTTCACCGCATTCGTGCAGCCCCGGATGGGGCGGATCCTCGCCGCCCTGGGGCTGGACGTGGAGTACGTCCGCGCACAGGGCAACACCCTCTACCACCGTGACGAGGAGGGGAGGGACATCCCGGTCCTC
The DNA here is from genome assembly GCF_055567415.1 of Streptomyces sp. NPDC026575. Lineage (NCBI taxonomy): Bacteria > Bacillati > Actinomycetota > Actinomycetes > Kitasatosporales > Streptomycetaceae > Streptomyces > Streptomyces sp. NPDC026575. The sequence goes on along the minus strand of NZ_JBVHQM010000010.1, from coordinate 275,569 downwards.
GACCTCATGGGCGGCTACGGCTCGCTGATCCTCGGCCACAACCACCCCGAGATCGTCGCGCACGCCCGGGCCCTGCTGGACCGCAACCCGGCCGTGCACGCGCAGTTCTCGCTGCGCGGCGAGGCCGGCCGGCTCGGCGCCGCGCTCAGCGACGTCGTCCGCCGGGAGACCTCGGCCAAGGAGCCGTACGTCGCCACCTTCGGCAACAGCGGTGCCGAGGCCGTCGAGGCGGCCGTCAAGCACGCCGAACTCGTCCGGGTGCACCAGGTCACCGCGCTCGCCGACGAGGTCGCCCAGAACGCGGCGGCCGCGCGGGAGGCCGTCCGCGGCGGGGACGCCGTCCTCGACGCGGACGCCTTCCGGCTGCCGGCCGTCCGGGCGCGGGCGCCGCGGGATACGAGCCTGGACGCGCTGCTGGCGGCCCTGGAGGCGCACAACGCGGCGGCGCTCGCCACCCGGCCGCTGTTCCTGGCGCTGGAGCGGTCCTTCCACGGCAAGCTCGTCGGCAGCGTCCAGCTGACCTACAACTCCGGCTTCCGCGCCCCGTTCCAGCACCTCGGCGCGCGGGTGCGCTTCGTGCCCATGGAGCGGCTCGAACTGCTGGACGCGATCGCCGACGAGGAGCGGGTGGCGCTGCTCGACACCGAGATCGAGGCCGGGCGGGTCAAGGTCGTCGAACGCGGTCTGCCGGTCATCACCGCGTTCCTGGTCGAGCCGGTGCAGGGCGAGGGCGGTATCCACGCGCTGACGGCCGAGCAGGGCCGCGCCATCCGGCTGTTCTGCAACAAGGTCGGCACCCCGCTGATCCTCGACGAGGTGCAGAGCGGCATGGGCCGCTGCGGCGCGTTCCTGGCCAGCTCGCTCATCGGGTTGCGCGGCGACTACTACGCGCTGTCGAAGTCGCTCGGCGGCGGGCTCGCCAAGATCTCCGCCATGCTGGTCCGCCGGTCGCTGTACGAGGGCGAGTTCGACATCATCCACAGCTCGACCTTCGCCATGGACGACTTCTCCTCGTCCGTCGCGCACAAGGTCGTCGAGCTGCTGGAGGCGGACGACGGCGAGGTCTACCGGCGGGTCGCCGAGCGCGGCGAGAAGCTCACCGCCATGCTCACCGGCCTCAAGGCGGCCTTCCCCGACGTCGTCGCGGACGTCCGCGGCAAGGGCCTGTTCATCGGCCTGGAACTCAAGGACCAGGGCGAGGCCCGCTCCATGGTGCTGCGCGGCAGCGCCTACACCGGCTCGCTGGGCTATCTGCTCTCCGGCTACCTGCTGCGCCAGGAGGGCATCCGGATCGCGCCGACCGGCAGCGCCGGCAACGTGCTGCGCATCCAGCCCTCGGCGTACCTCACCGACGAGGAGATCGAGCACCTGCGCGGGGCCCTGGAGCGGCTCTGCCGCATCCTGCGCTACGAGGACACCCTGCATCTGGTCCACCCCGCCAGCGACCGGCGGATCCCCAAACCGCGGGCGGAGATCCGGGACTTCCGGGGCGCGGTGGCCGGATACGAGCAGGGCGAGGGGCGCCCGGCGACCGGGCCGGTGCGCAAGGTCGCCTTCCTCAACCACCTCATCGAACCGTCGCATCTGCGGCAGGTGGACCCGGCGCTCGCCGACTTCGGCGACGCGGCGCTGCGCTCCTTCGTCCTCGGCATGGACCCGGTCAAGACGGCTGCGCCCTACCCCGGCGTGCGGATCGACTCGCCGCTCGGCAGCTCCGTGGAGTTCGCCCTCTATCCGCTGATGGTCGCCTCCGAGCAGATGGGCGGCTACCTCGCCTCGGGGGACGTCGCGGGCATCCGCGCGGACATCGAGGAGCGGGTGCGGGCCGCCCGCGACGACGGCTGCACGGTGGCGGGCCTGGGGATGTACACCTCCATCGTCACCGCCAACTGCACCTCGCTGCGGGTCCCGGGGATCGCACTGACCTCCGGCAACGCGCTGACCGTGGCGATGGGCGTCCAGGCCATGGAGCGGGGTGCGAAGGACCGCGGCTGGCGGGTCGAGGACGCCACGCTGGCCGTGGTCGGCGCGGCCGGCAACATCGCCTCGGTCTACAGCCAGCTCTTCGCCGAGCGGCTCGGCCGCATCGTGCTGGTCGGCAGCCGGCGGGACGGTTCGGCCAGGCGGCTGCAGAACACCGTGCACGGCGTCTACCAGGAGTGCTGGTCGCGGATCGCGGAGGGCGGCGAGCTGACCGGGATCCCGGCGCGGCTCGCCGAGGAGCCGCTGATCGCCAAGTGGCTGGCCGAGGGCCCGGCCGACGACACCGGCCGGGGCCGGGCGATCGCCGCGTACCTCCAGGAGCGCTACGGCCAGGACCCGTTCCTGACCGTCACCCAGGACAGCGCCGCCCTGAAGGAGGCGCAGCTGGTGCTGTGCGCCTCCAACAGCCCCGAACCGTTCCTGACCGGCGAGCACTTCGGGCCGAACACGGTGATCTGCGATATCGCGGTGCCCAACAACGCCGTCGCGGGCCTCGCCGAGCAGCGGCCGGACCTGGCGTACATGCTCGGCGGCATCGTCGCCACCCCGCACGGCGAGAGCCTGCACCCCTCGGCGCGCGCCTTCCTTGAGGCCGGCCAGCTGTTCGCCTGCATGGCGGAGACGGCCCTGATGGGCCTGGCCGGCCTCGACCACCACTACTCGTACGGGAACATCAGCCGCCAGCAGGTCATCGACATCGCCGCACTGGCCAAGGCCCACGGGCTGCGGCTCGCCGACTACAAGAGCGCGCACTCGGTCTGAGGACCGGGCCCGCCGACGCGAGAGGACAGCATGGAATTCGAAGGCCAGGTGGCGCTGGTGACCGGCGGCAGCCGGGGCATCGGCCGCGCGATCGCCCTGAAGCTGGCGGCGGCCGGCTGCGATATCGCGCTCAACTACCGCAGCGCGACGAGGGAGGCCGAGCAGGTCGCGGAGCGGATCGCCGGACTCGGCCGCCGGGTCGAGCTGTTCCAGGGGGACGTCGGCGATCCCGATGTGCCGCAGTCGGTCGTCACCGGCGTACGCGGCTCCTTCGGGCGGTTGGACGTACTCGTCAACAACGCCGGGATCACCCGCGACGAACTGCTGGTCAACCACAGCCTGAAGGACATCGAGGAGGTGCTGGCCACGAACCTCCTCGCCCCGATGCTCATCGTGCAGGCGGCGGCGCCGCTGATGCTGCGCCGCCGCTACGGGCGGATCGTCAACATCTCCTCGTCCGCGGCCTCCAAGCCCGGCCGCGGCCAGTCCAACTACGCGGCGGCCAAGGGCGGGCTGGAGGCGTTCACCAAGGCGATGGCCGTGGAGCTCGCCTCCCGCGGGATCCTGGTCAACGCCGTCGCCCCCGGCGTGATCAACACCGAGATGACCGACACCATCCGCAGCCACGGCGAGGACGAGATCATGCGCCGGCTGCTGGTGAAGAGCTACGCCGAACCCGAGACGATCGCCGATGCCGTGGCGTACCTCGCGAGCCCCCGCAACACGTACACCACGGGCGAGGTACTGCACGTCGACGGCGGACTGAAGATGGCGTGAGGGAGCCGAAGATGAGCGATGAGAGCGAAGGCGGCGTGAGCGGGGGCGACGGGCGCACCGAACGGCCGCGGCCGGGGGAACTGGCGGGCCGGACGGCCGTGGTCACCGGCGCCGCCCAGGGCATCGGCCGGGAGGTGGCCCTGGTGCTGGCCGAGTCCGGCGCGGCCCGCCTGATCCTCCTCGACCGGGACGCCGGCGGACTGCAGACGGTCGTCAAGGAGGTCCGCGCGCTGGGCGCGGCCGCCGTGGCCGTCGAGGCCGACCTGCGCGAGCGGGCGGCGCTGCGCACCCGGCTGCGCGCCGAACTGCGGGCCGCCGGGCGGCTCGACATCCTCGTCAACAACGCCGGGGTGGCCGACGAGAACGGGCCCGACGACGAGACCACCTGGCTGCGGGTGCTCGACATCAATCTGCACGGCACCTTCGCGGTCACCGCCACCTGCCTGGAGTACCTCGCCGACCAGGGCCGGATCGTCAATGTGTCCTCGATCCTCGGCAAGGCCGGCAAGATGCGGAACACCGCCTACTGCGCCTCCAAGCACGGCCTGATCGGCTACACCAAGGGCCTCGCCCTCGATCTCGCCGCCCGCGGGATCACCGTCAACGCCGTGCTGCCGGGCTGGGTCGACACCCCCATGCTCCGCCGCGAACTCGCCGCCCAGGCCGACGAGATCGGCGCGGACCCGGTACGGATGCTGCGCCAGGCCCGCAAGGGCGTCCCGCTGCGCCGACTGGTCGAGGCACGGGAGGCCGCCGAGCTCGTCGGCTTCCTGGTGTCCGACCGGGCGGCCGCGATCACGGCGCAGAGCCTGACCGTCGACGGGGGCTTCACCCGTGGCATGTAGCCCGTGGCTGCGCCGACTGGCGCCGGGGACGCCCGGCGCCGCCCGCGTGGTGTGCTTCCCGCACGCGGGCGGCGGCGCGGGCGCCTACCGTCCGCTGGCCCGGGCCCTGGCCGCCGGGGACGGCGCCCGCCCCGAGGTGCTGGCGGTGCGGTACCCGGGCCGCCACGACCGCGTCGCGGAGGAGCGGATCGAGGACCTCGCGGCGCTGGCGGCCGGGGCGTACCGGGCGCTGGCGCCGCTCGCCCGCCGCCCGCTGACCCTGCTGGGGCACAGCATGGGCGCCCTGGTGGGGTACGAGGTGACCCGGTTGCTGGAGGACGCCGGGCAGGGCCCGGACCACCTGGTCGTCTCCAGTGCCTGCGCCCCGTCCCGGGTGCGCGGCGGCACCGTCCATCTCCTCGACGACGCCGGCCTCGTCGAGGAGATCCGCCGGACGCAGGGCACCGACCCCCGGCTGCTGGAGCACTCGGAGCTGCTGGCCATGGCCCTGCCCGTGGTGCGCGGCGACTACAAGGCCGTGGAGACCTACCGGCACCGTCCCGGCCCGCCGCTGCGGGTGCCGGTCACCGCGCTGGTCGGCGACGCCGATCCGCTGGTCACCGTCGGGGAGGCGGCCGCCTGGCGCGGGCACACCGCCGGGGACTTCCGGCTGCGGATCTTCCCCGGCGGCGACCACTTCGCGCTGCGCGCGCACTGGCCGGAGGTGGCGGAGCGGTTGACCGAGCCGGCGCGGCCGGCGGGGTCACGCCGGCAGTGGGCGATGCGGCCAGCGGGCCCGGGCCTGCTCCTGGGAGCGCATCGTCGCCAGGGTCAGCAGGCCGCGGGTACGGCCCGTTTCCAGCAGGTCGGGGAGCGCGGGCAGCGGGGCGAGCGCCGCGATGTCGTCCAGGACGAGGGTGAGTGGTGGGTCGAGCCGACCGTCAGATGACCGTTCGGCCATGCGGCGGCCGTGCTCGACCACGCTGGAGAGGAGTGCGGTGAGCAGCGGCATCGCACCCGGGTCGGTACGCGGATCCTCGATGGGTTCGCCTACCACGTACAGCGTTCCCCCCTCATCGATGAATGATTCGAGAATGACCGAATCCGCTCGAAGTGGATTGCACACATCCCGGATGTGGAGGGAGGACAGGGCGCTCAGCGCCCGGCCGACCACCTCCGTCGCCAGCTCCCGGCGTTCGGCGTGCGCGGTGAGCACCGACTCCAGCTCGCCGGCCTGGCCGCCGGACGCCTTCGGGCTGGTGCGCAGGATGCGGACCGGCTCCTGGGCGCTGCCCGCGGCATGGGCCCAGCGGTGCAGCTGGCGGAACGGGCGGCCGTCGACCGCGGCGGCGTGCAGCCAGCAGCGCAGCAGGGTCTGGGCGGCGTCCGCGACCGCCGAGTCCAGCGCGCCGGACGGCCGTACGGGGGCGAGCAGCGCGGCGGCCCGGGCGGCGGCGGTGGCCAGGTCGTCGCAGCCGGACGTGGGCGACCAGCGCAGCCGGGCCGGGGTGTCGAGGCGGTGCGTCGGATCGTAGGTCAGCAGCGGGCCGAGCTTGGCGCGGGCGTCCTTGGTCTCGGACCACAGCGCGGGATCGGTGGTGGCGACGATCAGGGGGCCCGGGGCGGCGGTGGCGGTGGCGACGGCCGCGGCCAGGGCCGCGGCCCGGCCGGAGGTGGCGAACTGGACGCGGGGGAGGGTGGGTTCGGCGAGCCGGTCGGCGGCGGCCGGGGAGCCGGTGCGCTGCTCGGGGACCGGACCCGCGGCGGCGTGGCCGACGGGGGCGGCGGGGACGGCCGGGACCGCGGGGGCGTCCTCGGCGGGCGCGTCCTCCATGGGCACGGACGGGGCGGCGGGGACGGCCGCCCGCGCGGCGCGGGCCGCCGCCAGGGCCTCGCGGTCCTCCCGCTCCTGGCGCGTGAGGTCCGGTGTCGGCCGCCCGGACTCCCCGGCCGTGCGCGCGGCCGCGGCCTCCCGGGCCTTCGTCCGCCGCGCGGCCCGTACGGCGCGGTAGCGGGTGACGGTCCCCATCGTGAAGACGACCAGGACCAGCAGCACCATCAGTTCGCCGATGAGGATGCCCCAGAACAGGCCGTAACCGGACAGCTGGCCCTTGGGGGCGGCGGGCCAGGCGGCGGCCATGTCGTGCGGGGCGGAGACCAGATGGCGCAGGGCGATCGGCGTTCCGGGGTAGGTGACGCCGTCGGGCCAGGCGCCGTGCGCGAACAGGCCGGCCAGACCGGTCGCCGTCCACACCAGCACCGTCAGGCCCAGCAGGAAGGCCAGTAACCCGACCAGCAGGGAGTCCGGGATGCCGCGGCCCCGGCCGCCGTGCGGATCGCGGTAGCCGCCGCGGCCGCCGCCTCGTTCGTCGTCGTATCCGCGCCTCACGCCACCGTCTCGCTCGACTCGTCTCTCCACCGGCGCTCCATCGCCATCGCCTCCGCGCGCGCCTCGGCCTCGGCGTCCGCCGCCGCTTCCAGGGCGCGCGCCTCGTCCGTCGGCATCGCGGACGCCTCGGTCATCGCCCGGTCGGTGAAGACCAGCGGGCGTTCGGCCTCGGTGATCAGGTGCTTGACGACCTGGACGTTGCCGTTGACGTCCCAGACCGCGATGCCCGGGGTGAGGGTCGGGATGATCTCCACCGCCCAGCGCGGCAGGCCCAGCACCCGTCCGGTGGCCCGCGCCTCGTCCGCCTTCTGGGCGTAGATGGTCCGGGTCGAGGCCATCTTCAAGATCGCCGCGGCCTCCCGCGCGGCCGCCCCGTCCACCACGTCGGACAGATGGTGGACGACCGCGACGAACGACAGGCCCAGCCGGCGCCCGAACTTCAGCAGCCGCTGGAACAGCTGCGCCACGAAGGGGGAGTTGATGATGTGCCAGGCCTCCTCGACCAGGAAGATGCGTTTCTTCCGGTCGGGCCGGATCCAGGTGTGCTCCAGCCACACCCCCACGATCGCCATCAGGATCGGCATCGCGATGGAGTTGCGGTCGATGTGCGAGAGGTCGAAGACGATCAGCGGCGCGTCCAGGTCGATGCCCGCCGTCGTCGGCCCGTCGAACATCCCGCGCAGGTCGCCGTCGACGAGCCGGTCGAGGACCAGCGCCACGTCCAGGCCCCAGGCCCGCACGTCGTCTATGTCGACGTTCATCGCCTCGGCGGACTCCGCCTCCGGGTGCCGCAGCTGCTCGACGATGTCGGTCAGGACGGGCTGCCGGTCGGTGATGGTCTCGTTGACGTAGACGTGCGCGACCTTGAGGGCGAAGCCGGAGCGCTCGTCGAGTCCGTGGCCCATCGCGACCTCGATGATCGTGCGCAGCAGGGCCAGCTGGCCGGTGGTGGTGATCGACGGGTCGAGCGGGTTGAGGCGGATCCCGCCGTTGAGCGCGGCCGTCGGGTCCAGGCGGATCGGGGTGATGCCCAGTTCCTCGGCGATGAGGTTCCACTCGCCGACGCCGTCCTCGCCCTGCGCGTCCAGGACCACGACCTGCCGGTCGCGGAACCTCAACTGCCGCAGGACGTAGGTCTTCTCCAGTGCCGACTTGCCGTTGCCGGACTCGCCGAGCACCAGCCAGTGCGGCGCCGGCAGCTGCTGCCCGTACAGCCGGAACGGGTCGTAGATGTACCCCTTGCCGCTGTAGACCTCACGGCCGATGATCACGCCGGAGTCGCCGAGACCGGGGGCCGCGGTCGGCAGATACACCGCCTGGGCCTGGCCGGTGGAGGTGCGTACGGGCAGCCGGGTCGTCTCCACCTTCCCGAACAGGAAGCTGGTGAACGCGTCGGTGAGCGCTCCGAGTGGATCGTGCAGGGCCATGACGTACGCGCCTCCCAGCGGCTTAGCGGCGGATCCCGGTCGCGAACGGCAGGGTGTTGACGAACGCCCGGTGGTGCTCGCGGTCGCACCACTCCAGCTTGAGGTAGGACTTGCCGGCCGAGGCGCGGATGGTGCGCTTGTCGCGGGCGAGCGCCTCGGGCGAGCGGGAGGAGACCGTGATGTAGCCGACGAGGTTGACGCCGGCCGCGCCGGACGCGAGGTCCTCACCGCGCTGGTCCACCCGGCCGTGGTGCGCCACGTCGCGCGGGTCGACCACCCGGTTCATCTTCGCCGCCCGGCTGGCCTCGGCGTCGTCGTTGGTCTTCTCCGTCAGCATCCGCTCGATGGCGACCTCGGTGGGCTCCAGGTCCATGCAGACCGCGACCGTCCGGATCACATCGGGGGTGTGCACCAGCAGCGGCGCGAGGAAGTTGACGCCCACCGGGGTCAGCGGCCACTCCTTGACCCAGGCCGTGGCATGGCACCACGGCGCCCGCGTCGTCGACTCCCGCGTCTTGGCCTGCAGATACGTCGGCTCCATCGCATCGAGCTCGGCCGGCCAGGCGTTGCGCCGGCTCATCGCCTGGATGTGGTCGATGGGGTGGTCCGGGTCGTACATCGAGTGCACCAGGGACGCGAGCCGGGCCTGGCCGAGGGGCTGGCGCACACGGATGTCGGCCTCCGCGAGCCGGGCGCAGATGTCGGTCAGCTCACGGGCCATCACCACCGCGAGCCCGGCGTCCCGGTCGAGCTTGCGGCGCAGCAGCCCGCCCTGGTGCATCCGGGCCGCACGGGCCATCGTGTGCGCCTCGGCGGCCAGTTCGCGGGTGTAGTGCATACAGGCGACGAGGTAGGCGCGGTGCTGCTCGGAGGAGGTGGAGACCATCGACTGGAGCTGGTCGTAGGAGTCCTGCAGCCAGCGCGGGGAGTCCCTGTCGCCGCGCTGGGCGACGTCCTTGGCGTGTGCGTCGGGGTCGGCCGGGAGCGTACGCGCCAGCATCTGCAGCCGGGTGACGAAGCCGTCCCCGTTGGCGACGTGCTTGAGCAGCGTCCCGAACCGGTCGACGAGGGCCTCCTGGTCCTCGCTGTCGCGCAGTCCGACGCCCGGTCCCTCGATCTCGATGGCCGCCGTCACCGTCTTGCGGTCGGCGTGCAGCAGGACGGCGATCTCGTCCGGGCCGAACGGCGCGGACAGCCAGTTGATCCGCCCGATCCCGGGCGGCGGGCCGATCTCGACCTCCCGGCCGTCCAGCCGTACGCCCGCCTCGGCGGCGCCGGAGCGGTAGACCGCGCCGCCGCGGACCGTACGGCGGAAGCTGCGCCGGATCTCGAACCACTTGTAGAACGTCCGGCCCTTGTACGGGACGTAGACGGCGGCCAGGCCCAGCATCGGGAAGCCCGTGAGCGTCACGATCCGCAGCGGCAGCATCGGCACCAGCAGCCCGCACATCATGCCCAGGAACGCGCCCGCGATGATCAGCGCGATCTCGCCGGTCTCGCGGTTCTTGCCGACGATGGCGTTGGGCCGGGCGCGGCCGATCAGATATGTGCGACGCGGCGCGATCGGGTGGGACTGCGTGCTCAACGCCCATCACCTCCTGCTGTCTTGCCGGTGCGGGCGTCGCTGCCGGTCCTGGGGTTCGTACGGGGAGCGGGGGCGGCGGGGGACGTGCCGCCGCCGGAGCGGGAGCCGTGGGCCGCGACGCCGCCGGAGACCGCGTCGGCCGGCCGGGACTGGCCGCCCTGCGCCTGGCCGCCGCCCTCCCCGCCGGAGCTGCGGGAGCTGTGCGTCTTGATGCCCTGGGACACCAGCGCGGCCGGCGAGCTGAGGACGGCCGCCGCGGCGTTCTCCGCGCCCCGGCTCATCCGGTTGTTCCGCGACGCCGCGATCTCGTCGCCGAAACCGGGCACGAAGCGGTAGATCACGGCGCTGGCGAAGATGGCCAGCAGGATGATCGCGAGCCCGGAGACCACCGCGGAGATGGCGTTCGGCCCCTTGTCGGACGACAGCGCCCCGGCGATGCCCAGGACGATCACGATGACCGGTTTCACCATGATCACCGCGATCATGATGCCCGCCCAGCGGCGTACGTGCCCCCACATGTTCTTGTCGACCAGCCCGGCGTAGACCACCGTCCCCAGCAGCGCCCCGACGTACAGCAGCGCCGCCCGGATCACCAGCTCCAGCCAGAGCACACCGGCGGCCAGCACGGAGACCAGCGACACCACGATCAGCATGATCGGGCCGCCGCCGATGTCGGTGCCCTTCGTGAGCGCCTGCGAGAACGACCCGAAGAAGGTGTCGGTCTGCGCCCCCGTCCCCTTCGCGATGATCTCGGTGACGCCGTCCGTCGCCGAGACGACCGTATAGAGGATCAGCGGGGTGAAGGCGGAGGCCAGCACCGTCAGCCAGAGGAACCCGATCGCCTCGCTGATCGCCTCCGTCAGCCGCACCCCGCGCACCGCCCGCTTGGCGACGGCCAGCAGCCACAGCACGAGCGTGAGCACGGTGGAGGCGGCGAAGACGACGGCGTACTGCCGCAGGAACGCCGCGTTGGTGAAGTCCACCTGAGAGGTGGCGTTCACGGCATCGGACAACTTGTCGACAATCCACGCGGCGGCCTTGGCACAGCCTTTGGCGAGGGATTCGAGGGGGTCGAGGGGGTTGTTGTCGAGGGGGCTGCTGGGGGCCTTGGGGGCGGTGCCGCTGTCGCCTGACTGGCAGTAGTCCTTGGCGCGGCCGGGGACCAGGTCGCAGACGCCCGGCGACGGCTTGGGCGAGGGCGCGGCCAGGGCACGGGTGGCCAGCAGAACAGCCGTGGTCTGCACGGACGCCAGCGCAGCGGTGATGGTGAGGGCACGCCTCGGGTTACCGCGCATATGTGAACCCTCCGTACTGCTCGACTGCCTTCGCGATCTGGTCGGCACCGGACGTCTTGTCGTCGCCGTTGACGGGGGCGGGGCCGTCCTGCTGGGAGAAGCCGTCGACCTTCCAGTCCCCACCGGCCCACGTCAACTGGAGCCGCATGGTGAACCAGTCGCTCGTCACCGGGGTGGTCGACTTCGTGCCGGCCGTGCCGAAGAGTCCCGTGCACCACACTTCGAGGTCCGCGGTGTCGCCCTGGAGCTTGACGAGCTTGGTGCCGACGGGAACGGTGCGCGAGACATAGGTCATGCCCGGGGCCGCGTTGCCCTTGGCGTCGAGACCCAGCTTCTTGAGGAAGGCCGTCGAGTAGGCGGCGTCGAGCTTGCTCTGCATGTCGTCGACCTTGGCGGGGGCGAAGACCTGCTGGACGATCGCGTGACGTTCACCGGGCTTGAGGATGTTGGCGGAGACCAACGCGACCGCGTAGTTCGCCGCCGCCGACTGTGCCCCCTGTTCCGTCTTCGCGAACCCCGAGGCGATCTGGCCGTTCTTGCCCGTGACCGGCTTGGTGCCGGTGGGGGCGGTGGGCCGGGCGGCGCCGGGGCCGGGGTCCTTGGGGGAGTCGCCGCCGGACTCGCTGTTGCCGCTTCCGTCGCGGTTGGCGAAGGCGATGGCCGCGAGCAGCAGGACGATCACGCCGACGATCGTGACGAGGTTGCGGCTGGACATACCGGCCCGCGTCCGGCGCCCCGAGCCGTACAGGTCGCCGTCGCCGCCGGGGAGTCTGGTCCGTGTCTGGCCCGTCTCGGGGCCGCGGTGGCCTTCGCCGCCGTAGCCGCCGTCGTCACTGAGACTCATCGCGCCTGTGCCCCCTCTGCCGCCGCCGTGCGTGCTGTTGTCGTGCCGCCCTCATATGACCGTAGCCGCGCGGGCGGCGGCTCGGGCGCAGTGGTACGAGTACATCTCACCGTGACGGGTCCTCAGATGCGGTGCGGCGGAGGCGAATGGGGGACATGGGGGGGAATCCGTGCTGTTTGTGATCATTGCCTGCTCCGCGTGCGCCATCGCCCTCCGGAGCCGGTCGGCCCCGGGTTCACCTGTCCCCGTGCGGTGGGTCGCCCAATCGGTCCGCTGGTGGGCGCGGGTGGCGCGGGCGCACGGCGGTCCGGGGTGAGGGGGCGTCAGCATGGGGCCTCGGCAGGGTGGGGGCGGCCGGTGGAGGCGAGTGGGGCACGGGACGGCGGAGAGATGTCGGGCGGGGGCGCACGGAAGGCGGCACGGGGACGGGCGCGTGCCCAGGGTGCGCGGGCGGTGCGGCGGCGGCGGTGGCGGCCGCCGCGCGGTACGGCGGCGGCGCGCCGGACGCCGCGCCGCGGCCGGGCTAGACCGCCATGCCGTAGACGATCGTGAACAGTGTCCCGAGGGAGCCGATGATGAAGACGCCGGTCAGGCCGGCCACGATCAGGCCCTTGCCCTGCTCGGCGCTGAAGGTGTCGCGCAGCGCCGTGGCGCCGATGCGCTGTTTGGCGGCGCCCCAGATCGCGATGCCGAGGCACAGCAGGATCGCCACCGCCATGACCACTTCGACCATCACGCGCGCCTCGTTGCCCAGGCTGCCGAACGGGCCCCAGTCCGGGGCGATTCCGCCGATGATGGTGGTGATGTCGCCCTTTTCGGCCGCAAGGAACATGTGTGACATGTGCGCCATGTGTGAACTCACCGCCCTTTATGGGTAGTTGGTTGCCCTCGCCCGCGCCGGTTCGGAACGGGTCGGCTTCTATCTTCGCTGACGAAGACGCCGTCAGAAGTCGACTTGGCGCCTTTCTTTGGCGGATCCGATGCGAGTGACGTGTGCGGGTGGGCGCACGTCCTCCATTGAACCGGCTGGTCTCACCGTGTGTATCACGGGCGGTAACCCTGAGCAATGATCATCGGGCCGGGGGTGCGGACCGATCCGGGCGGATGCCGTGCGGCGCCGCACCCGGCCGGAGCGCCGCTGCGCCCCCCGTGTGACGCAACGCGCACCGTGCGGCCGGAAAAAGGCAGTGAACCGCCGCTGAATGGGGGAGGGTTGTGGGGTGCGGAAATTCTGGGTGGCCGGCGGGCTCGGGGCAGGGCTGGTGTTCTGCCTGCTCGGGCTGCTCGTGATCGGTACGTACACGGCGGCGGCCGGGCTGGTCGGCGGCCGGGCGGTCGGGCTGGCCAAGGGCGCGGTGCCGGCCGCGTACCAGTCGCTGGTGCAGAAGTGGGGCACGCTGTGCCCGGCGATAAGCCCCGCGCTGCTGGCGGCGCAGCTCTATCAGGAGAGCGGCTGGAACCCCAAGGCGCAGAGCCCGGCGGCCGCGCAGGGGATGGCGCAGTTCATCCCCGGCACGTGGCAGACGCACGGCATCGACGGCAACGGCGACGGCAAGCGGGACGTGTGGGATCCGGAGGACGCGATCCCGTCGGCCGCGTCGTACGACTGCGAGCTGGCCCGTTACGTCGACCGCGCGCCGGGCGACGACACCCACAACATGCTCGCCGCGTACAACGCGGGGGCGTATCGGGTGATCCAGTACAACGGGGTCCCGCCGTACCGCGAGACACAGAACTATGTGAAGACGATCACGACGCTGGCCAAGAGCTTCGAGGCGCCGGTTGGGCCGGTGGCGCCGTCGCGGCAGGCCGCGGGCGCCATCTACTTCGCGCAGGACCGGCTCGGCACGCGCTATCTGTGGGGCGGGACCGGTACGGCCGCGCAGGGCGGCCGGTTCGACTGCTCGGGGCTCACCCAGGCCGCCTACGACTCGGTGGGCATCAAGCTGCCGCGGGTGGCGAACGACCAGTGGAACGCCGGTCCGCACCCCAAGCGCGACGAGCTGCTCCCGGGGGACCTGGTGTTCTTCGCCTACGACCTGCACGATCCGCGGTCGATCCACCACGTGGGGATCTATGTGGGCGGCGGGTACATGATCAACGCGCCCTACACTGGTGCGGTGATCCGCTTCGACAAGATCGATACGCCGGACTACATCGGTGCGACCCGTGTCACCTCGGATGGCGCAAAAGCGCTCCCTCGTGCCAACGCTGCGTAAACATAAGGCCCTGAACTGCAGCGATGAGTCAAGCTTCGATAACGTCCTGGTGATCTTCCGGTGGAGAGTGGAACGACCGGGGCGGGCATGGCGTTTCCTTTGCGTGGGGACGTAAGCGCGCTCGAAGCAGCACACGCTCGACGACCACGGGGGCCGGCAGCAACACGAAGGCGCTCGCGCGCGCGAAAGATAAGGGGCCGCGTCAGATGGCTGGACTCGCACTGGAGGGGCCGAACCCCGACGTCGACGTGCTCGACGGCATCAACGGCCTCGCGAAGGACGCCCCCCACTGGGTCAACAAGGCCATGGAGTTCATCGGCGAGTACGGCATCATCGCCGCCCTCGCGGTGCTGTGCCTGGTCGCCTGGTGGTCCGCGCGCCGCCGGCCCGGCGCGCCCTCCGCGGTCGCGGGCCTGGTGTGGGCGCCGCTGGCCGCCGGTCTCGCGCTGCTGGCCAACATCCCGATCCGGGAGTTCGTCGAGCGGCCGCGGCCCTTCAAGGACCACGCCGGCCTGGAAGTGCTCATCCCCGGCAAGAGCGACTTCTCCTTCGTCAGCGACCACGCGACCCTCACGATGGCGGTCGGCGTCGGCCTGTTCGTCGCCCACCGCAAGTACGGCCTGATCGGTATCGCGCTGGCGCTCGCCGAGGGCTTCTGCCGCGTCTACATGGGCGTGCACTACCCGACCGACGTGGTCGGCGGCTTCGCGCTGGGCACGGCCGTCGCGCTGCTGCTCGCGCCGCTCGCCCAGGCGCTGCTGGTGCCGCTGACGACGGCCGTCGCCCGCTCCCCGCTGGCGTGGCTGGTGCGGGCGCCGGGCGCCGAGGCGGACGGGGACGTCGAGGGCAGCCGGGTGGTGGCCGCGGGATCGGCGCTGCCCAGCGGGCACAAGGAGCGGGACAAGGATCTGGCGGCCTGAGTGCCGCGAAGGAGCACGACGAGCCTGGCGGATAGGGACGGCCCGGACCCCTCACGGGGCCGGGCCGTCCGTATGTCCGCCGGCGGACGTCTCAGAGCGCCTGTGCGAAGGTGCTGAACAGCCGCTGCGGGTCGTAGGTCCGCTTGACCCGGTCCAGGCGCCCGGCGGCGGCGCCGTAGTAGGCGGACTTCCAGTCCGTCAGCCCGGGGTCGGTGTAGTTCTGGTACGCGGCGCCCGACGCATGGCGGCGCATCGCGTCATGGAACGAATTGAGCCACGCTGTGCGCGTACCGGGCGACCCTCCCCCAGGGCCTGAACGGCCCTGGGAGGTGCCCCCTTCCGGCCAGGACGTCAAGTACTGGGCGAGGAACCGCGATCCGCGGTGCACGAACGCGGTGTCGGTGCGGCCGACGCGGTTGATCGCACCGCCCAGCGCCGTCAGCGCCACATTGCCGCCGACGCCCTTGCGGCCGCCGCTCTCGATCTGGTCCATCAGGGTGCGGATACCGGCCGCGGACAGCGAGCGGTCGAAGAAGTGCGAGCGCGCCGCGTAGGTCTCGCGGCCGAGCCGGCCGGCGCCGGTCTGGCCGGGCAGCGAACCCGGCGTATGGCACTGCGCGGTGGACTTCGACGAGCAGCCCGCGTACGCCTCCATCGCGTCCAGATAGCCGATCGGGGTGAGGCGGACGGTGGCGGCGGGGCCGGGGCCGCCCGGCTGGTCGGCGAGCTTGTCGAGGGCGTTCTTCAGCTCGCCGTAGCCGCCCAGGGAGAAGGCCGCGACGGAGACCGCCGGGGTGCCCCCGGGCCGGGTGTCGAGGTGGCAGGCGGACCAGATCTCGTCGGCCTGCACCGGGCCCCACTTCTGCCAGGAGGCCACGACCTTCGCCGCCTTGGCCCACGGCCAGGTCAGATACGCCATCACCGCGCGCGGCGCCGGATGCGTACGGAAGCGGAGCTCGGTGACCACGCCGAAGTTGCCGTTGCCGGCGCCGCGCAGCGCCCAGAACAGGTCCGCGTGCCGGTCCTTGTCGCACGAGACGGTCTTGCCGTCGGCCGTGACGAGGGTCGCGCCGACCAGGCTGTCGCAGGTCAGACCGTAGGCGCGGGAGACCACGCCGTGTCCGCCGCCGAGGGTGAGGCCGGATATCCCGACGGTGGGGCACGAGCCCCCGGGTATGGTCACGCCGTGCGCCGCCAGCCCCTGGTAGACGTCGATGAGCTTGGCTCCGGCGCCGATGCGGGTGATCCCGCCGGAGGGCGCGCCGACCTTGGACAGCGCGGAGACGTCCACGATGAGCCGGCCGTTGCCGCTGGAGTAGCCCGCGTAGGAGTGGCCGCCGCTGCGGATGGCGACCGGGGTGCCGTGGCGCCGGGCGAAGGCGAGGCATTCGGCGATGTCCGAGGGGTGCTTGACGTAGGCGATGGCCGACGGCTTGAGCGTGTCGTAACGGGTGTTGTAGAGGCGCCGGGCGCTCGCGTAGGCGGCGTCGGCGGCCTGTATCAGCCGCCCGTCCAGGCTCTTGCCGAGCGCGGTCCAGGAGGCCGGGGTGGCGCGGCCGGCGGCGGCCGCCGTCTGGGTCCGCGCGCCACCGGCGGCGGCGCCGTTGGCCGAGGTGGAGGACGTCGCGGCCGCCGCGCCGGTCTTGTCGTCGCAACCGGTGGCCCAGGCGACCGAGGTCGCCGCCAGTCCGGTGCCGGCCTGCAGGAGTGTGCGCCGCTTCACTGGGATGAATCCCCCTCGATGTCTGCGGCCCGCCCCGGCGGCCGATGGCGGCCGGTGGTCGCGGGGCTGCCGCGCCGTTGCTTCCCTCCATTAGGCAGATGCCGTAAGGGCGTTGGGGGTTCCCGGAACGGACGGAGTCATTCCATAGGGGGCAGCGGGCCGGACGCCCCGGCCTGGGACAGATGCCGCTGCGCGTCCGTACGCGCCTGGGAGCGGGCACGGCGGGCCGGCCCGTGCCAGCCGCAGGTGCAGCGGGCCGTGCAGAAGGAGCCTCGCTCGGTGGTGGAGGTCTCGTGGTGGGCTGGGTCGGGCACCCGTCCACGCTACGCGCCCCACCCGCCCTTGCGTGACGAGCCCCCTCAACGGTCGTTGAACGGGTCGGTCGGCGGAACGTCAGAGGTGGCGTGGGCGGAACGTCCGACCCTCCCGAGCGGACCGGCCGGACCGGTCCCGAAGACGGCGGCCGAGGGGGCTCGTACGCGATGGTGGTGCAGGACAGGCGAGGCGGGGCGGCCGCCGTGGCCGTGGCGTGCGGGACGGGTCTGGCGGTCGGGCTGCTGGCGACGGGCTGCTCCTCCGAGGGCGCCGCGGCCGACGACCGGCCACCGCCCGGCCGGGCCGCCCGCGACGAGGCCGCCGTCCGCGCCAGCGCCGACGCCCTGCTCCGGGCCCGCTCCGCCGCGGTCCGCACGGCCATGGAGACGGTCAGCGGCGGCACCCGCGTCGCCATCCGCGGCACCGGCGGCTACGACTTCACCACCAGCAGCGGCCAGCTGCGCGTCGTCCTGCCCGACCCCGCGGGCCGGCCCGGCGAGGGCCGCCAGCCGATCACGGAGATCCTCGCGCCGGGCGCGCTGTTCATGAAGAACCGCGGGGCGGGGGTGCCCGCCGACAAATGGGTGCGGGTGGACACCGGCACGCTGACCGACGGGAACCTGGTCACCGGCGGTGCCACCGATCCGCTGGCCGCCGCGGAACTGCTGCGGGGCGCGCGGGACGTGACGTACCGGGGCCGGGAGCGGCTGGGGGGCGTCGTGGTGCGGCACTACCGCGGCACGACGGACATCGGGGCGGCCGCGCGGGCGGCCTCGCCGCGCACCAGGCCGGCGCTGGTCGCCGCGGAGAAAGGGTTCACCACCGACGCGGTGCCGTTCGACGCGTATCTGGACGAGGCCGGCCGGCTGCGCAAGGTGCGCCAGCGGTTCCGGTTCGCCAACGGCGCGCCCCAGGGGGCCTCGGTGACCTCCACGACGGAGCTGACCGGTTTCGGCGGCCGGGTCGCCGTCCGGCTGCCCGACCGGCGCGACATCTACGCCGGGAAGATCGCGTCCGCCGCCCCCCGGGGCACGTGACGAGGGCGGTTGCCCCGTGGCGGAAATGGTCCATCCGTGCCATGGGCCAAGCGGGCGGCCGTCCTTACGCTGGGCGGTAACCACTCAGAGGCGTGGGAAGGCGCTCGAAGGAGGAGGTGTCGTACGTGGCCGGACACCGCCGTACGACGGTTCAGGACCACGTAGCCCTCGTCGAGATCGACCTGACCGGTGAGTTGATGATCGCGGCCGCGGCGTCGAGCGAGGAGCGGCTCAGCCCGGACCGTATCGACGAGGTACTGGACGTGGACGGGGACGGCCGCGAACCGCCGGGCGAGCCGGCGTGAAGGGGCGATGAGCCCCCGGCCGCCGTCAGGTGCGCAGCATCCGCTCGATGGCCTTGGTCGCCTCCTGGACCTTGGCGTCGATGGCCTCGGGGCCCTTGACGGCGGCGTCGGCGACGCAGTGCCGCAGGTGCTCCTCCAGGAGCTGGAGCCCGAAGGACTGCAGGCCCTTCGTGCTCGCCGAGACCTGCGTGAGTATGTCGATGCAGTAGACATCCTCTTCGAGCATCCGCTGCAGTCCGCGGATCTGCCCCTCGATGCGGCGCAGTCGCTTGATGTGCGCGTCCTTCTGCTGTGCGTAGCCGTGGACGCCGGCCGGCGGGGAGGTCTCTGCGGTATCGGTCACGGTCCGGGGTGCGCCGTGGGGGTCGGAATCCGGCTTCGGGGCGGGTCGGGTCGCGGCGGCTGCGGCGCGGCCGTTGGCGTCGGCGTCCGTGGTCGTCATGGCCGTCTCCCGTGGTATCTAGGCGATCTATATACCCCTGGTGGGTATATGGTACCGAACTTTGCGGGCACCTGCGGTACCCCGTGCAGAGCATGCTGCCCGATGGGCGACACTGAGGGAATGCCGGTTAGCAGTGGCTGGATGATGCGCCTAGCATCAACCCGACCGAATCCCATGCACCCCGAGGATTTCACGTGCGCTTTCGTCTGACCCCCAGGGAGACGAGCTTCTACGACATGTTCGCCGCCTCCGCGGACAACATCGTCACGGGCTCCAAGCTCCTGATGGAACTGCTCGGGGCGGACGCCTCCGCGCGGACCGAGATCGCCGAACGGATGCGGGCGGCGGAGCACGCGGGAGATGACGCGACGCACGCGATCTTCCACCAGCTGAACTCCTCGTTCATCACGCCGTTCGACCGCGAGGACATCTACAACCTCGCCTCGTCGCTCGACGACATCATGGACTTCATGGAGGAGGCCGTCGATCTGGTCGTCCTCTACAAGGTCGAGGAGCTGCCCAAGGGCATCGAGCAGCAGATCGAGGTGCTGGCGCGGGCGGCGGAGCTGACCGCCGAGGCGATGCCGAACCTGCGCACGATGTCGAACCTCACCGAGTACTGGATCGAGGTCAACCGTCTGGAGAACCAGGCCGACCAGATCCACCGCAAGCTGCTGGCGCACCTCTTCAACGGCAAGTACGACGCCATCGAGGTCCTCAAGCTCAAGCAGATCGTGGACATCCTGGAAGAGGCCGCGGACGCGTTCGAGCACGTCGCCAACACCGTCGAGACCATCGCGGTCAAGGAGTCCTGAGCCCCGGCCATGGACACCTTCGCGCTCGTCGTGACCATTGCGGTCGCGCTCGGATTCACCTATACCAACGGCTTCCACGACTCGGCGAACGCCATCGCGACCTCGGTCTCGACGCGGGCGCTGACGCCCCGTGCCGCGCTGGCGATGGCCGCCGTGATGAACCTCGCCGGTGCCTTCCTCGGCAGCGGCGTCGCCAAGACGGTCAGTGAGGGACTGATCTCCACTCCCCACGGCAGCAAGGGGATGGGCATCCTCTTCGCCGCGCTGATCGGCGCGGTGGTCTGGAACCTCGTCACCTGGTACTTCGGCCTGCCGTCGTCGTCCTCGCACGCCCTGTTCGGCGGCATGGTCGGCGCGGCGCTCGCGGGCGGTACCGAGGTGATCTGGACCGGGGTGATCGAGAAGGTCGTCCTGCCGATGTTCATCTCGCCCGTCATCGGCCTGGTGGTCGGCTATCTGGTGATGGTCGTCATCCTGTGGATGTTCCGGAAGGCCAACCCGCACAAGGCCAAGCGGGGCTTCCGCATAGCCCAGACGGTCTCGGCCGCGGGCATGGCCCTCGGCCACGGTCTGCAGGACGCCCAGAAGACCATGGGCGTCGTGGTGATGGCCCTGGTCATCGCCGACGTCGAGGACGCCAACGCGGCCATCCCGGTCTGGGTCAAGCTGGCCTGCGCCGTCACCCTCTCGCTCGGTACGTACGCGGGCGGCTGGCGGATCATGCGGACGCTCGGCCGCCGGATCATCGAGCTGGACCCGCCGCAGGGCTTCGCCGCGGAGACCACGGCCGCCTCGGTCATGTACACCGCGTCGTTCATGTTCCACGCGCCGATCTCCACGACCCATGTCATCACCTCCGCGATCATGGGTGTGGGCTCGACCAAGGGCTCGCGCGCGGTGCGCTGGGGCGTCGCCAAGAACATCGTGATGGGCTGGTTCATCACCATGCCCGCGGCCGCGCTGGTCGCCGCGATGGCGTACTGGCTGGTCCAGCTGGCGTTCGGCTGATCTGCCCGGCGCCACGGCGCCGGACGAAAAGCAGTGGGCCCGCCCCCCCCCCGGGAAGGAGGGGCGGGCCCTTCGTCTTGCGGTGGCACCGCCATGCAGCACCGCAGGACGCTCAGGGGGGCGTCGGCCGGGCAGGGCCTAGCCGAAGCGGCCGGAGATGTAGTCCTCCGTGGCCTGGACCGAGGGGTTGGAGAAGATCCGCTCGGTCTCGTCGATCTCGATCAGTTTGCCGGGCTGCCCGACGGCCGCGAGGTTGAAGAACGCCGTACGGTCCGAGACGCGGGCCGCCTGCTGCATGTTGTGCGTCACGATGACGATCGTGAAGCGCTCCTTCAGCTCGCCGATCAGGTCCTCGATGGCGAGGGTGGAGATCGGGTCGAGGGCCGAGCACGGCTCGTCCATCAGCAGCACCTGCGGCTCGACGGCTATCGCGCGGGCGATGCACAGCCGCTGCTGCTGGCCGCCGGACAGGCCCGAGCCGGGCTTGTTCAGGCGGTCCTTGACCTCGTTCCAGAGGTTGGCGCCCTTGAGGGACTTCTCGACGATGTCGGTCAGCTCGCTCTTCTTGTACGAGCCGTTCAGCCGCAGGCCGGCCGCCACGTTGTCGAAGATCGACATCGTGGGGAACGGGTTGGGGCGCTGGAAGACCATGCCGACGGTGCGGCGGACGGCGACCGGGTCGACCCCGGGGCCGTAGAGGTTCTCGTCGTCCAGCAGCACCTTGCCCTCGACGCGGCCGCCGGGGGTGACCTCGTGCATGCGGTTCAGGGTGCGCAGGAAGGTGGACTTGCCGCAGCCGGAGGGGCCGATGAAGGCCGTCACGGAGCGCGGCTCGACCGTCATCGAGATGTCGTCGATGGCCTTGTGGCTGCCGTAGAACGCGGAGAGGCCGCTGACGTCGATTCGCTTGGCCATGGGATCACTGCTTCTTTCGGTGCTTCAGAGGGTCGCTGGTCGGCCCCGCTCGAAGGAGCGGAGAGTGTCGCGTTAGCGACCGGTCTTGGGGGCCTTCCAGCGGGCGATGCCGCGGGCCACCAGGTTGAGGATCATGACGAAGGCGATGAGGACCAGTGCCGCCGCCCAGGCGCGGTCGTAGGAGGCCTCGGAACCCTGCTGCCACTGCTGGAAAACGTAGAGCGGAAGCGACTGCTGGGCATCTTCGAAGGGGTTGCCGTTGATCGTCTTCGCGCCCCACACCAGGAGCAGCACGGGCGCGGTCTCGCCGGCGATACGGGCGATGGCGAGCATCACGCCGGTGGTGATACCGCCGATCGACGTCGGCAGCACGACCTTGAGGATGGTGCGCCACTTGGGCACGCCCAGCGCCAGGGACGCCTCGCGCAGCTCGTTCGGGACGAGCTTGAGCATCTCCTCGGTGGAGCGGACCACGACCGGCATCATCAGGATCGCCAGGGCCATCGCGCCGGCGAAGCCGGACGGTCCGAAGCCGAGGATCAGGATCCACACCGACAGGATGAACAGGCCGGCCACGATCGAGGGGATGCCGGTCATCACGTCGACGAAGAAGGTGACGGCCTTGGCGAGCCGGCCGCGGCCGTACTCGACGAGGTAGATCGCGGTGAGCAGGCCGATCGGCGCGGCGATCAGGGTGGCCAGGCCGACCTGCTCCAGGGTGCCGATGATCGCGTGGTAGATACCGCCGCCGGGCATCGCGTCGGGCAGGGTGCCCATCGAGTGCGACAGGAAGTAGCCGTCCAGGACCTTGATGCCGCGGGCGACGGTCTCCCACAGCAGGGAGGCGAGGGGGACGACGGCGAGCAGGAAGGCGCCCCAGACCAGGCTGGTGGCCAGCCGGTCCTTGGCCTGCCGGGTGCCCTCGACGCCCGCGGCCAGCGCGAAGGTGCCGAAGACGAACAGCAGGGCGGCGATCAGGCCCCACTGGATCGCGCTGTCCAGGCCGGCGGCCAGCCCGATGCCGCAGCCCGCGCCGGCCGCGACCAGTGCGAGGACCGCAGGGGCCCAGCGGGGCAGCCGGGGGTGCTTGAGGGAGAGCGGAGTGCCGCCGTTGGAGACCGCTACGCGGTCGGTGGTGATACTCATGCTGCGGCTCCCGAGTACTCCTTGCGGCGGGCGATGATCAGGCGGGCCGCGCCGTTGACGAGGAGCGTGATCACGAAGAGGACGAGGCCGGAGGCGATCAGGGCGTCCTGGCCGAATTCGTCGGCCTCGCTGAACTTGCTGGCGATGTTCTGGGCGAAGGTGCCGCCGCCCGGGTCCAGCAGGCTGGTGTTGATCAGGAAGCTGGGGGAGAGGACCGTGGCGACGGCCATCGTCTCGCCGAGCGCGCGGCCCAGGCCCAGCATGGAGGCGCTGATGACGCCGGAGCGGCCGAAGGGGAGCACCGACATGCGGATGACCTCCCAGCGGGTGGCGCCGAGCGCCAGCGCGGCCTCCTCGTGCATCCGCGGGACCTGCAGGAAGACCTCGCGGCTGACGCTGGTCACGATCGGCAGGATCATGATCGCGAGCAGGATGCCGACGGTGAACAGCGAGCGGGCCGCGCCGCCGCCGTACTCGAAGATGCCGGTCCAGCCGAGGTAGTCGTCCAGCCAGCCGTAGAAGCCGCCCAGGTGGGGGACGAGGAAGAGCGCGCCCCACAGGCCGTAGATGATGCTGGGCACCGCGGCGAGCAGGTCGATGACGTAGCCGAGCGGCGAGGCCAGCCTGCGCGGGGCGTAGTGCGAGATGAACAGTGCGATGCCGACCGCGACCGGGACCGCGATGAGCATCGCGACGACCGAGCTGACCAGGGTGCCGAAGGCGAGCACCGCGATGCCGAACTTGGGCTCGGTGCCGGTGGCGTTCCAGTCCAGCGTGGTGAAGAAGTTGGCCTTGTCGCCGGAGATGGCGAGCACGGACCGGTAGGTGAGGAAGACCGCGATGGCGGCCATGATCACCAGGAGGGCGATTCCGGAGCCCCGGGAGAGCCCGAGGAAGATCCGGTCGCCGGGACGGACCGCCTTGCCGGACACGGCGGAGCCGTCGGCCCGTGGCGCGGGCGGGTTGTCGGTCATGGAGGAGGATGAGTTCATGGGTTCTCCGGTCTGCGGAGCCCGGTGGGGGCTCCTGGCGCGGCGGTGCACCGGACGGGCGGCGGCCCGAAAGGGGCCCTGGTCTCAGGGCCCCTTCGGCCGTACGGCGGCTGTCGGGCCGCCGCCCGGTAGGTCAGGAGATCTTGGCGACGGTCGCGCGGACCTTGTCGGCGATCTCGGTGGGCAGCGGGGCGTAGCCGAGCTCCTTGAGGGCGGCCTGGCCGTCCTTGCTGGAGACGTAGGTCAGGAAGGACTTGGTGGCCGGCAGGGTCTCGGCCTTGTTGCCCTTGTCGCAGGCGATCTCGTACGTCACCAGGGTGATCGGGTAGGCGCCGTCGGCCTTGGTGGTGTAGTTGAGCTGCAGGGCCAGGTCATCGCCCTTGCCGACCTGCTTGGCCTCGGAGATGGCCTTCGAGGCGTTGTCGACGGTGGCCTCGACCGGCTCCTTGGCGCCGGTGTTCAGCTTGACCGTCGGGATCTTGCTGGAGGTCGCGTAGGACAGCTCGAAGTAGGAGATCGCGCCGCTGGTCTGCTTGACCTGCGAGGAGACGCCGGCCGAGCCGGACGCCGCCTGGCCGCCCTCGCCCTCCCACTTCTTGGCCGGCTCGTGCTTCCAGCCGCCGGCGGCCTTGAGGTACTTGGTGAAGTTGTCGGTGGTGCCCGAGTCGTCGGAGCGGTGGAACGCCTGGATCTTGAGGTCCGGCAGCTTGGCGTCCGGGTTCAGCTTCTGGATCGCCTTGTCGTTCCACTTGGTGATCTCCGAGTTGAAGATCTTCGACAGGGTCGGGGCGTCCAGCACGAGGTTGTCCGCGCCGGGGACGTTGTAGCCGACCGCGATCGGGCCGCCGACCATCGGCAGGTCGATGGCCTGGCCGCCCTTGCAGACCTTCTGGGACTTGGTGACCTCTTCGGGCTTGAGGGCCGAGTCGGAGCCCGCGAAGGCGGTCTGGCCCTGCAGGAAGGTGGTGACACCGGCGCCGGAGCCCGTCGGCTGGTAGTTGATCTCGGTGTCCTTGCAGGCGCCGGAGTAGTTCTGCACCCAGACGTCCATGGCGTTCTTCTGCGCGGAGGAGCCGGAGGCGAGCAGCTTGCCCTTGCCCTCACACTTGATGTTGGAGGACTTGGCGGCGCTGCCGCCACCGTTGCCGCCGGTGGTGTCGTCGGAGCCGCACGCGGTCAGGGCCAGGGCACCGGAGACGGCGAGAGCGCCAACGGCGAGGGCGCGAACCCGGTTCTTGCGCTGAAGCTTCACAGTCGGGAATTCCTTCCTGGGGCGCGCCGCTTCTCCGGCGTGCGAGGTGGTGTGCGTGGTGTGTGGTGTCCGCCGTGGGGTGCGGTGTCAGCTAGCCGTGCCGCGCCTGCCGATCAGGCATGACGCGCACTCGGTACGGCCGAAATTAGGCAGATCAGGTGAAGCAGCCGATGGGCGCGAGTGAACGCAAGGTGAACCTCGGCCATCAGATGGGTGCGGGGGAGGAAGTGTTCGCCCACTCGTACTAAAGGGCACGTCGCTCTGTTGAATTACTGGTGGGTATGGCAGCATCCGCGCCGGAGGACCACGCGAATCGGTGCGGAACGACCGGAGGTGGCTGGTGGGACGCCAGGGGGTAAAGCGGGGCGTTCAGGATGTGCGGGAACCAGGGGGCGAACAGGGCGCACGCTGGGCAGGCCGGCGGGGCGGCCGGCTGGTGGCGTGTACGGCCGTCGTCCTGTGCGTGACGGGGCTGCTCGGCGCCGCGGCCCAGACCGCGTACGCCGACGACCCCAAACCCGACGCTACGACCGGGGCCGACGCGCGGCACCTCGACGAGGTGCGCCGGAAGATCGACGACCTCTACCGCAAGGCCGAGCGGGCCACCGACGCCTACAACGCGGCCAAGGAGCAGGTCGAGCTCCAGCAGAAGGAGATCGTCAGGCTGGCCCGCAGCATCGACGGCACCCAGCGCAAGCTGGCGGCCCTCAAGCGGCAGGCGGGCGCGCTGGCCAGCGCCCAGTACCGCGGGGGCGGGCTGCCCGCCGAGGCGAAGCTGATGCTCAACACCGACCCCGAGGGCTTTCTCGACAATGTCACCCTGGCCCGCAAGGGACAGCTCGCCGCCAAGCGCGTGATCGGTGAACTCACCCGCCTCGAAGGCGACTTGAAGAAGTATTCGGACTCCGCCACCGATCGCTGGGAGCAGCTGGAGGCGAACCGCAAGAAGAAGGAAAGCGCCCAGCGGGACATCAAGAAAAAGATCGACGCGGCAAAGAAGCTGGAATCCAGGCTGGCCGCCAAGGAAAAGGACTGGCTGCGGAAACTGGAGGACGAGTGGGCCTTCAAGGAGCAGCAGAAGTGGCTTGACTCGGGTGTTCTCGACGACATCGGCAACAAGGCGTCCGCCTCGGGCAAGAAGGCGATTTCGTACGCCACCGCGCAGATCGGCAAGGATTATGTGTGGGGCGCGGAGGGGCCGGACACCTTCGACTGCTCCGGGCTGACCCTGCGGGCCTGGGAGCGCGGCGGCCGGACGATTCCGCGGACCTCGCAGGAGCAGTGGCGGCAGCTGCCGCGCGTCGCACTGCGGGACATGCGCCCCGGCGACTTGATCATTTACTTCTCGGACGCCAGCCATGTGGGGATGTATCTCGGGGACGGCGCTATCGTGCACGCACCGCGCCCCGGCCGCCAGGTGACGATCACCGGTGCCGGGTCGATGCCGATCCTCGGGGTGGTCCGTCCCGATCGTGACGGCGGACACCATGACGGGGATCGCGACCGCGATAAATGACCGGAATGTTTCCTCTCTGAGGGTTGTCGCGGTGTAGCTGAATGCACTCAAGCGGGGTGATATTCGTCATTCCGTATTCCGGCTGCCGCAGGTCAAATGCCTTATCGGGCGCGGCATATGACAATGGCCGATTGCCGTCGGCCATTCCCTCTTCCTCCACGCTGCCGCTATGGTCGCCTCTCAGTGCCGGTGCGCGCCCCGCTCGGAAGACCGACGGGCGGATGCGGAGCCGGGCACGGTGGTGCGCCGGTCGGCGCTCACCGGACCCCCTCGGGGGGAGGGAAGGAAGCAGACCGATGCCCGTACCCGTACCGCACCAGCGGACGGTCGTGCTGCCGCACCAGGCAGGACCGGTGAACGACGCCTGCGCGGATACCGCGCGGGCGGCCGCGCCGGGCGCGGGGTACGCGACGGACCAGGACGTGCGCGCCCCGGCACCCGCCGCCGGCCAGCGGACCGCCCAGGCGGCCCCGCAGGGCCTCCAGGAGCCCGAGGAGCCGCTTATGGGCGAACGGCGACTTTCGGCCGACCATGGGACGGCCCAGCAGGGCCTGACCCTGCTCCTCATCGGCGAGGACCCCAACAGTCAACTCCCCGAGATGTCGGACTGGGCGGGCCGCCGGGTGCGTCTGCGCACCGCCCGCAACCTCACCGAGGCCGAGCGGCTGCTCACCGACGACGTGCACTGCATCCTGCTCGACCTGCCCCCGGCGGAGCGCGCCGAGCGCGACGGCGGCCCGGACGGCACCCCCGGCCCCGAGCTGGGCATGCTGCACGACGTCCTGCGGATGGCGCCCTCGCACGCGGTCCTCGTCCTGACCTACGAGACGGACGCCGAGCGGGCCGCCGACGCCGTACGCGTCGGCGCCCAGGACTACCTCTTCCGCGACGAGCTGGACGGCGCGGTGCTCAGCCGCGCCGTGCGCTACGCCGTCGAGCGCAAGCGCGCCGACCTCGCGCAGCGCCAGCTCACCGAGTCGCGGATGCTCGCCCAGGAGAACGCCCGCCTGGAGCGCGGCCTGCTGCCCACACCGCTGCTCGACGGCTCCGACCTGCGCTTCGCGGCCTGCTACCGCCCCGGCCGCAGCCGCGCGCTGCTCGGCGGCGACTTCTACGACACGGTCCGTACCCCCGACGGCACCGTCCACGCGATGATCGGCGACGTCTGCGGCCACGGCCCCGACGAGGCCGCCCTCGGCGTCGAGCTGCGGATCGCCTGGCGCGCCCTGACCTTCGCCGGGCTGTCCGGCGACGAACTGCTGGCCACCCTGCAGAAGGTCCTGGAGCACGAGCGCTCCGACGACGAGATCTTCGCCACGCTCTGCACCGTCGACATCTCCGCCGACGGCCACTACGCCGGCCTCTCCCTGGCCGGCCACCCGGCCCCGCTGCTGGCCCGCGCCGGTGAGGCCCCGCAACTGCTGCCCTACGAATGCGGCGGCCCGGCGCTCGGCCTGCTGCCGCAGGCCCGCTGGCCGCGCCGGCAGGTCGAGCTGGGCGGCTCCTGGAGCCTGATGATGTACACCGACGGCCTGATCGAGGGCCGCGTCGGCGAGGGCAACCGGCGCCTGGGCCAGGAGGGCATGACCGAACTGGTCAGCCGGCAGATGGCGCACGGCCTCGCGGGCGAGGACCTGCTCGACGCCACGGTCCGCGAGGTACGCGACCTCAACGGCGGCGAGCTGACCGACGACGTGGCCGTACTGCTGCTGGACCGCTAGGACCCATCGGACAGGCCCTAGGCGCCGGCCACGGTGCGACGCGACCGGGTCGCGTCCGGTGGCTCAGCGCCCGCCGTTGTAGGGCCCGTACGGCCCGTCCGAGCTGGAGCCGCCGCGCCGCGGGCCGCGCCCGCCGCCGGTGACCTCGCGCAGCGCCGGCCGTACGTCGACGGTGTAGACGATCACCGCGATGACGCCGATGATCGGCAGGAACGACATGATCGGGAGAATGAACAGCAGCGCCGTGGCGAGGGCGAGGAAGATCAGCCACATGCCCTTGGTCTGCTTGCTCGCGGCGCGGTAGGCGTCCTCGCGGCGCACCGCCGCATCGATCAGCATCACGCCGGCATAGACGCCCAGGGCGAGCTGCACCCAGCTCAGAAGGCTCTGGAACCCGTAGATCAGCACGCCATGCACCGCCCGTTCGCCGGTCGTGTCGTCTTCGTCCGCCGCGGCCGTCCACCGGCCCGCCGCGGCCCCACCGTACCCGGACAACGGGCCGGGCACCTCAAGGGTGCCCGGCCCGGCCGGTGAACCCGCGTCCCCGGTGAAGGGGGCGCCGGCTCACTTCGCGGACGGCGGGGTGCTCTTCTTCGCCGGCGCCGGCTTGCGCTGCGCCACCGGCTTCTGCTGCGCCACCGGCTTCTTCGGGGCGGCGGACTTGGCCTGGGTCGACGACGGGGTGGCCTTGGCCTCCGCCTTGGCCCCGTTGGCGGTCTCGGTCTTCGCGCCGCTCCTGGCCGCCGGCTTCGGGGCCGGCTCCGGCTCGATCGCCACCGCCAGCTCCTCGACCTGGTCGGCGGCCTCGCCGCGCCATGTCGCCACCGCGCCGCGGCCGCGCTCGGCCAGCTCCTCGTAGCCCTCACGGGCCCGCACCGCGGTCTCGGCGACCCGGCCCACACCCTGCAGCGCGATCTCCTGCGCCTGGTCGCGGAACTTCTTGAAGTCGCCGTCGAGCGAGTCCAGCAGCTCGGCCAGCTTCTCCTGGGCGTCCTTGGCCTGCTTGGCGACCAGCGCCTGGACGTCCTTGGGGTCGGTGCTGCGCACGGACTCGAAGCGCTTGGGCGCCTCGGCCTTGATCTTCTCGACCAGCTGCGGCACCTCGCCGAGCTTCTCGGCGGCCAGGTCGACCGTGCCGGCCAGCGCGTACAGCGGGGTCGCGTCGGTCAGGGCCTTGCGGAGGTCATCGGTGTTGATGGCCATGACGTGGTTCCTCCTGGAAACGGATGCGGTTGCTCAGGTGGCGTGCGGGCCGTCTTCGGCCTCTGTCTGGGTGTCCGTGCCGCGCCCGTCCCCGGACGCGCTCGCAGCGTCGTCCCCACCGCCGACCAGCCCGTTCTCCTTGCGGAAGGACTCGTAGATCTGCAGCAGGACCTGCTTTTGCCGCTCGTTGAGCGCGGGGTCGGTGAGTATCGCGGTCTGCACCTCGACCCCGTCCAGCCCGCGCCGCTCGTCCAGGATCCCGGCCTGGACGTACAGCGTCTCGGCGGATATCCGCAGCGCCTTGGCGAGCTGCTGCAGGATCTCCGCGCTCGGCTTGCGCAAACCGCGCTCGATCTGGCTGAGATACGGATTGGACACCCCGGCGGCATCCGCGAGCTGCCGCAGACTCAGCTGCGCCGTGCGCCGCTGCTCCCGCAGGAACTCGCCGAGATTGCCGACGTTGAGTGATGCCATGCCTCGATACTGCCTCCTCGTGCTAACTATTGCAAGCAAGCGCTAGCAAAAGTGGTGGGGGTGGGGGTTGAGCCGGGACGCGACAGGTGGAACCTGGCCACGCACGCTGGCTGAACCGCTCCCTCGGCGGCGTGCGGGATGTCCCTTGCGGGGTCATGATGAGACGGCCCGGCCGCCGCGGGAGCGCCGGGCGGGAAGGGGCAGGCGATGGAGCTGTTCCCGTCGGCGCCGCTGCCGGAGTGGCGGGACACGAAGGAGACGCTGCACCGCTTCGCGCAGATTGTCGGCAAGATCCGCTTGGCCGCGAGCGCACGGCGCAACCACTGGTGGAACGTCCCGTTCCATGTCACTGGGCGCGGCATCACCACCCGTCCGATGGGTCAGGTCGACGGGAATCCGATCTTCACGGTCGACTTCGATTTCGTCGATCACCGGCTCGCCGTCATGACGCTGGACGGCGAAGAGCGGTCCTTTCCGCTTCCGGGCCAGTCCGTCGCGTCCTTCTACGACCAGACCCTGGCCGCTCTGGCCGCGCTGGGCGTCCGGGTGAACATCGCTGTTCCCAGGCCCTTCGATCTCTCCGACGCCGACCGGCCGTTCGCCGAGGACACCGAGCACGCGACCTACGACCCGGTGGCCGCAAACCGCTACTGGCGGGTGCTGAGCCAGGTGGCGTCCGTGCTGGAGGAGTTCGCGGCGGGCTTCTCGGGAAAGGCCAGCCCGGTGCACCACTTCTGGCACACCTTCGACATCGCCCACAGCCGGTTCTCCGGGCGCCGGTTCGACCAGCCCAGGCAGGCCGACCCCGTCACCCGGGAGGCGTACTCCTCGGAAGTGATCAGCTTCGGCTTCTGGTTCGGCGACGACACCTTTGCCGACCCCGCGTTCTACTCGTACACCGCCCCCGAGCCCGCCGGCCTGGCCGAAGCGCCGCTCAGCCCGGCGTCCGCGCAGTGGGTCGCGCGCGGCGACAGCCACCTGGCCGTGCTGCGCTACGACGCGGCCCGCGCCGAGGCCGATCCACGTGCCGCCGTGCTCGCCTTCTACGAAAGCGCCTACCAGGCCGGGGCCGGACGCGCCGGATGGGACATCGCGGCGCTTGCGTGCCCCGGCGGAATCACGGACCCGGTCCGTCGCATCTGACGAATTCGGTCAGCAGTGCGGCGCGGTGCAGTGGTCAGGCTTCGGTATCGGTGTGCGCCAGGATGCCCTTGAGCAGGCCCGTGGACTGGCCGACCTCGATGAGGTAGCCATCCGGGTCGCGCATGTAGCAGCGCAGCTCGGCGCGCCGGTCGATGGGCGGGGTGAGGAACTCGGCTCCCTTGGCGCGGGCTGCCGCGTAGAAGCCGTGGATGTCCGCCACCCGTACGTTCAGGAAGCTGGAGGCGGTGTGGCGGTCCTCCGGCGGGCGCAGTACGACGTCGGGTTTGTCATCCGTGGGCCCGCCGCCGGGGTTCATGATGATCCAGCTGTTGGCGACCTTGATGATGCAGGGGTTCTCCTCCAGCACCACCTGCCCGCCCAGCACATCGGCATAGAACGCCCGCGAGCGAGGGACGTCGCCGACCGTGAGAAAGTGCGTCAGCAGCAGACCCTCGGCCGGTGCGGGAAGGTCGTCGGCTGAGGCGCCGGCGGCGATGAAATCGGACATATGGCCAGCGTAGGGCGGGAGCCCCCGCCCGGCATTCCCATCCGGCAGAGCCCGCGGTGCGGGTTCCCACTATCGTGTCCCGGCTCAGGTGTGCTGGCGCAAAACCCGGGGGCGCACCCACGGCATGGGGAACCATGAAGCATGCGACCGGATGGCCGGCACCTCCCCGAAGACGTCGACGACTTCCTCGCCCGAGCCGGGGCTTCCTGCGCGCACGGCCCGCCCTGCACACCATGGCGCTGACGACGACCGAGACGCTGTGCACACGCGGTGCGGACGCCTACGGTGCTCAACTCCCCGTCCTCGGCCGACTGGAGCGAGCGGGCACGGTCCGCGCCGTCTTCAACCGCCTCCCGCCCGGCGGCCTGAGCCGCACACCCCTCACCCCCGAGCGTGCCGACACCCTCGCCGCCCGCCCGGTCGCCGAGTGGGCCGCGTACGACTTCGCATGTGCCGAGCAAGGTCACACGATGAGTCGATGTCGATGTCGATGCGGAGGGCACGGACCGCGAAGACCACGTATGACGTCTGCTTTCAGGAGGTGGGCACTGTGACGGACAGTGCGGAGCAAACCGGTCTCACCGCCATGCGTCCCATGGTGCGGGAGGTGTACGGTCCGGCCGATCTGAGCGGGAAGCCGATCTTCGCCGGGGGATTCATCAACTTCGGGTACTGGCGCGGCATCGATCTGGGCCTGCCGCTCGGCGAGACAGAACGGGTCCGCAGCCAGGAGGATCTCTACCGGCATGTCCTGGACGCCGCCGGACTGCGCAAGGAACCGGTGGAACCGGTGGAACCGGTGGAGTCGGGAGGAGCGACGGAACCGACGGTTCTTGAAGTGGGCTGTGGGCTGGGCATGGGGTGCGCGGTGACCCTGCGGGAGTACGGCTCGGCTGCGGTGACCGGCATGGACATCCATCCGCAGCAACTGCGGCGGGCGCGTGACACGCACGCGGATCTGCTGCGTGACGAGCCGGAACGGTTGCGGTTCGTCCAGGGGGCCGCGGAGCGTCTGCCTTTCGAGGACGGTGAGTTCGATGTCGTCGTCAGCGTGGAGGCCGCTCAGCACTTCCCGGATCTCGGAGCCTTCGCCGCGGAGACCTCGCGGGTGCTGCGCCCGGGCGGCCGGGTGGCTGCCGCCAGCTTCTTCACGGTGGACGATGCGCCCGGCCGGCCCGGGGAGCTCGCACGGCTGCTGGAGACGTTCGCGGACGGGCTGGACATCGCCTGGCCGGTGAACGTACTCACGGATGCGTTCACGGCAGCCGGACTGACGGACGTATGCGTCGAATCGATCGGGCCGCACGTCTGGCGTGGGTGGGACCTCTGGCTCGGCCGGTGGTGGGACCCGGGAACCTGGCCGCGGAACTTCCTGCGCGCCTACGAGGAGCGGGTCCTGGACTACTACGTCGTCACGGCGGTTCGGCCGGAGTAAGGGCCGCGGCACCGCCCGGTGGTCGGGCCGGACACCGGCGCTCAGTGACGGTGACCGGCCGCGGTGGCCCGGATGTCGGCTGTCCGGCGCGGCTGTCCGCGGTCTGTAGGCGGGGTGTCGGTGCCCGCGGGGACGGTGGTGTCGAGCGGCCCGCGGAGCGGCCGCAGCCGCCGTCCACAGCAAGGGAGCCCCGCCACCATGGTGTCCACGTCCCCCACCCCGCCCTGGGATGTCCAGCGGCTGCCGCGTGCCGACGGCGGCGTCTTCCTGGTCACCGGCGGCAATGCCGGCATCGGGTACTTCGTCGCGGAACAGTTGTCCGCGACCGGAGCCACCGTCGTACTGGGCAGCCGGAATCCCGCCAAGGCCGAAGGCGCCATGGCCGCGATCCGTGCGCGGGTGCCCGGCGCGCGGGTGCGGGCGGTGCGGTGTGATCTGGCCGACCTCTCGTCGCTGAGGACGGCGGCGGAGTCACTGGCGGTGGACCGCCTCGACGCGGTGGTCCACAACGCCGGCGTCGCGCTCGACGACCCGCCGCGCCGGCAGACCGGGGACGGCCACGAGCTGATGTTCGGCACCAACCACCTCGGGCACTTCGCGCTGACCCGGTGGCTGCTGCCGCTGCTGTCGGCCGCACCGGCGGCCCGCGTCGTGACCGTGGGCAGCTTCGCGGCGAAGTCCGAACGGCTCGACCTCGACGACCTCCAGTCCCGGCGGGACTACCGGCCTCAGCGCGCCTACGGCCGCTCCAAGCTGGCGCAGATGTACTTCGGCCTCGAACTCGACCGCCGCCTACGGGCCGTCGACAGCGCGGTGGCGAGCGTGGTGGTCCACCCCGGCGGTGCACTGGACTCCCTCACCCCGTCACGGCCGCCGGTCCACGTGCGCACCACCGGAGCGCGGCTGCGCGGGGCGCCCGCCGCGCTCCTCGTCCAGGGCAAGCACGCCGGCGCCTGGCCCGCGGTCCGGGCGGTGCTCGACCCGGCCGTGCGCGGCGGGGAGTTGTGGGGGCCGCGCGTCTTCGGCCTGCGCGGCGAGCCCCGACGGGAGGCGGTGTGGAGCCATCTCGCCGACGCCTCCGTCGCGGCGCGGTTGTGGGCCGCGAGCTGCGACCTGACCGGCATCGACATGGGCACGGACACGGAGCCGGGCATGGGCACGGGCATGGGCATGGGCACGGGCCTGGACATCGGTCTTGGCGAAGGTGGCGCGTGATGCGGCTCCGGGGCGCGCGGCGCGACTCCATGGGGCGCGTGGTGCGGCCCTTCCGGTGGCGCGTGACGCGGTGCCCGGTCGACGTCACCCGTCCTGGTCGGGGCGGTCTTCCTGCCGTGCCAGCGGGGTGCCGGCCCACCCGTCCTCCAGCAGGGCGAACACCTCGCGCATGGTCCGGGCCGGGTCTTCGCCGGCGCGGGCGATGCCGGGGGCTTCCAGGGCGAAGCGCGCCAGGGCGGTGACGGCGGGGGAGTCCGGGGCGAGCCCGGTGGCCTCGGCGAGGGCGGCGGCCAGCGCCTTCTCGTGGCGCGACCACATGCGCCGGGCGTAGTCCCGCAGCGCGGGGGTGGATTCGACGAGGACGAACGTGGGGTCGTCGGCCGGGACGGAGGTACGGGTGCGGACCATGTGGTCGCGCAGGGCGTGCAGCACGGACTGGCCGGGTGCCCGGTCGCGCACGGCGGCGACCAGGGCGCTCTCGACGTCCGCGTCCAGGTCGAAGACGAGGGCTTCCTTGCTGGGGAAGTGCTTGAAGAGCGTGCTCAGCGAGACGTCGGCCGCCTCCGCCACCTCGCGTACGCCGACGGCGTCGAAGCCGCGCTCGGTGAACAGCCGCACCGCGGCATCCGACAGGGCCTGCCGGGTCAGGGCCTTCTTGCGCTCGCGGCGTCCCGTTGTCGTCGTCTCGGCCATGCCCCCACCCTACCCGCTTGACGGGATTCGATCGTAAAGGAGATCGGATAGAAAATCGGAGCAGTTGTACTTTAGGAGCTGCTGTGTTTCTGTGAGGGGGTGCACCGACCGGCCCTGCTGCCGCTACCCGGGGCACGTCCACACCGCCGCACCGCGAAACGACCGCTCAGGCCCCGCTTCATCAGCACCTTGCTCATCAGCACCTTCCTCATCGGCGCCCGCTCCATCGGCGTCCTTCTCCCTCCGCAGAACGGAGCGTGACTCCCATGTCCCCCACCCCTCGCATCGCGATCGTCGGCGCCGGCCTCGGCGGCCTCGTCTGCGCATGCGTCCTGCAGCGGCACGGCATACCGGTCACGGTCTTCGAGCGGGAGGCCGGCCCCGGCTCCCGCTCCCAGGGCGGCACCCTCGACATCCACGAGGACACCGGCCAGGTCGCCCTGCGCGCGGCCGGACTGTTCGACGAGTTCCTCGCCCTGTCCCGGCCCGAAAGCCAGGAGTGGCGCCTGTACGACCGCCACGCGGCCCTGATACGCCACGACCGGGCCGGCGAGGGCGATCTGAGCAGGCCCGAGATCGACCGCGGCCAGCTGCGCACCCTCCTGCTGGACTCCCTCGCCCCCGGCACGGTCCGCTGGGGCCACTCCGTGAGGGCCGCCACCCCGCTACCGGACGGCGCCGCCCGCCTGCACCACCACGACCGCAGCACCGAGGACTTCGACCTGATCGTCGGCGCCGACGGTGCCTGGTCCCGGGTGCGCCCCGCGCTCTCCGACGCCCGACCCTCCTACGCCGGCGTCACGATGGTGGAGACCCACTTCGACGACGTCGACCACCGCCACCCCGGCATCGCCCGCCTGGTCGGCCGCGGCACCATGTCCGCCAAGGCGGGCCGCCGCAGCCTGGTGATGCAGCGCAACAGCAGCGGACATGTGCGCGCCTACATCACCTTCCGCGGCCCCCAGGACTGGCACGCCGGCCTCGACCTCGCGGACACCGAAGCCGTACGCGCCCGCCTCCTCGCCCAGTACCGGGGCTGGCACGAGAGCCTGCTGGAGATCCTGCGCGACAACGAGGGCGGTTTCCTCAACCGGCCGATGTTCGTCCTGCCCGTTCCCCACACCTGGCAGCGCGTCCGCGGCATCACCCTGCTCGGCGATGCCGCCCACTTGATGCCGCCGGTCGGCGTCGGCGCCAACCTCGCTCTGCTCGACGGCGCCGAACTCGCCCGGGCCGTCATCGGCCACCCCGCCGTCGACGCGGCACTCGACGCCTACGAGGGCGTCATGCTGCCCCGCGCCGTCGACAACGCCACGACCGCCCGGGAGATGCTCACCACCCTCATGCCGGACGACGACTCCGACGCCGCCGCCTTCCCCGACACCCTCTGGCCGGCGGACGCCATGCCTGACTCCCGCCCCGGGCAGAGCAGTTGAGCCCGGCCGGCATGCCCCTGTCCTTCGACAGTGAACCCGGTCGCTCCGTCATCCGAAGAGCGACCAGGTTCGCTGACAAGGAAGCCTGAACGACCGGGTCCGCCGTCGAACGCCTCGATTGAATGACGGCGAACAGCCTCCCCACCGGGGTGCGCGGTGAGCTGAATCACACCGGCGGGCTGTCACGGTTCGCCGGTGCGGGGTGTCTCGATGGGCGTCCGAGGAGAGGAGCCGGGTGTGATGCCGGGGTACCGACGCAGGGTCAGGGTCAGGGTGGGGGCGGGCCATGGCTGACGACGCCTTCACCGAACACCGTCCGCTGCTGTTCACCATCGCCTACGAGATGCTGGGCAGCGCCGCCGACGCCGAGGACGTGCTGCAGGAGAGCTATCTGCGGTGGAGCGCGGTCGACCCGGCCACGGTCGAGCATCCGCGCGCCTACCTGGTCCGCGTGGTGACCCGGCAGGCCCTCAACCACCTGCGGACGGTCCGGGCGCGGCGCGAGACCTACGTCGGCCCGTGGCTGCCCGAGCCGATCCGTACCGCGCCGGACGTGAGCGACGACACGATCCTGGCCGAGTCGGTGTCGATGGCCATGATGCTCGTCCTGGAGACGCTCAACCCGACCGAACGCGCGGTCTTCGTACTGCACGAGGTGTTCGGCTACACCCACGGCGAGATCGCCGCCTCGGTCGGCAAGGCCGAGGTCACCGTCCGGCAGATCGCCCACCGCGCCCGCCGGCACGTCCACGCGCGGCGCCGTCGCTTCGAGCCGGACTCCGATGCCGCCCGGGAGGTCGTCCAGCGGTTCCTGGCCGCCGCGACGACCGGGGAAGTCCAGGCGCTGATGGACCTGTTGGCCCCCGACGTCGTGCAGATCTCCGACGGCGGCGGGAAGGTCGTCGCCGCCCGCCGCCCGATCACCGGCCGTGCCGAGGTCGCCCGCTTCGTCCTCGGCGTACTGCGCACCACCACCGCGGCGACCCGCATCGAGCACGCCACCTACAACGGCATGCCCGCGGCCCGGTTCGTCACCGACGGCGAACTGGACTGGCTGGTCGCGTTCGAGATCCACGACGGACGGATCACCGCCCTCTACGGCATCCGCAACCCGGACAAGCTGCACCGCGCCGAGGCGGTGCTCCCACTCGACAGAGGAGGCCACCAGCCGTGGAAACCATGATCGTCGAGCGCGTCATCGACGCCCCGATCGAGGACGTCTTCGCCTGGCTCACCACGACCACCAACTACATGGACTCGCCGCTGATCCTGCGCTGCCGTCTGAGCAGGCACGGCGAGTCCGCGCCCTACGGAGTCGGCGCGGTGCGCAACCACCTCTGGCTGATCGGCTGGTTCCGGGAGCGCATCACCCACTACGACCCGCCGTACGCCACCGAGTACGTCGTCGAACGCAGCCTGCCGCCGTCCCGGCACGAACTCGGCCGGATGACGTTCACCGAGGTCGACGGCGGCACCCGCG
Organism: Streptomyces sp. NPDC026575; assembly: GCF_055567415.1. Classification (NCBI taxonomy): domain Bacteria; kingdom Bacillati; phylum Actinomycetota; class Actinomycetes; order Kitasatosporales; family Streptomycetaceae; genus Streptomyces; species Streptomyces sp. NPDC026575. Next base: position 237,770 of record NZ_JBVHQM010000010.1, on the reverse strand, counting down.
TCTGCTGGACGACCCGCGCCGAGATCCCGGTCCCCTTGGTCGGCGCCTTCCTCACCCGGCGCCTCGCCCGGCCGATCATCACCCGCACCTTCCGCAACATCCTCGACACCGCCGACGCGGCACTGGCCCGGCACCCCGGCCGGAAGCGAGTCTGACGGCGGGCACGCGCGGGCGGCCCCCTACCGGTCCGGGCGGGTGCCGATGACGATCGTGGCGTACAGCTCGTCGGAGGTGTCCACCCGGGCGAGCAGCCCGTTGCGGGTGAAGGCATCGACGGCCCGCGGTGCCTGACGCTCGCTCGTCTCGACCAGCAGGTGGCCGCCGGGCGCCAGCCACCGCGGGGCCGCCGCGGTCACCCGCCGCAGCACGTCGAGCCCGTCCGCACCGCCGTCGAGCGCCACCAGCGGCTCGTGATCGCGCGCCTCCGGGGGCAGCAGCCCGACCTCTTCGGACGGTACGTAGGGGACGTTGGCCACCAGGATGTCGATACGCCCCCGCAGGTCGGCGGGCAGCGGGTCGAAGAGGTCGCCCTGGTGGACCGCACCCCCCGCGGCGGCGATGTTGCGGCGGGCGCAGCGCACCGCCGCGGGTTCGATGTCGGCCGCGTACAGCTCGATCCGCTCCAGGGCGGCGGCCAGCGCGGCGCCCACCGCGCCGGAGCCGCAGCACAGGTCGACGGCGACGGCGGGCCGCCCGGTGCGCCCGGCGGTCCGGCGGCCGAGGTCCACGGCCCGGCCCACGAGAAATTCGGTGCGGCGGCGCGGCACGAAGACACCGGGGTCGACGGCGATGCGCAGACCGCGGAACTCCGCCCAGCCGACGACGTGTTCAAGGGGATGGCCGATGACTCGCTGCTCCACCATGACGGCGAGTTCGTCCGGCGTACGCGCCGCGGAGACGAGCAGTTCGGCCTCGTCCTCGGCGAAGACGCAGCCGGCGGCGCGCAGCCTGGCGACGACGGTGGGGTGGGGGAGCGGTGCGGAGTGCCCGAGCGGAAGAGGTGACGACTGCTCGGGCAGGGACTTCTGAGATGACGACATGTGAGCCTTTCGGGGCGCCGAGGGCGCTTACCGGGTCACGTGTGCCGGACGGTCACCTGCATCGGGTGGGCCGTACGGGCGTGAGACGACAGCGCGCCTGCCTGGTCTGGCGGGGTATCGGTCTCACCTCCTCGGTCGGTCCACTACTGGCACGCAACAGTACCTGACCTGGGGCGGGGCGCACATGAGGGGCTGTTGAACCGGCCCTGCGGTGTGGCGCCCGGCATCGGCTTCTGGTGCGCCGTAGTCGTGGCAGGTCGCCGCCCTGCGGGCCATGACCGGGGACGCCGACTGACGACTGCCCGGGCCGACAGCTACCTGCGATCCAGGCGTCGTTGACTTTGAGTGCGCTCCAATGAATACCGTCCTGAAGGTGATGCCGGGACAGGCCCGGCCCAGGAGGTAGCAGCAGCATGACCACGACCAACATTCCTTCGCGCAAGCTCGGTGACCTGGTGGTATCCGCGCAGGGGCTCGGCTGCATGGGGATGAGCCACGGCTACGGGGAATCGGACGACGAGCAGTCGATCGCGACCATCAACCGTGCGCTCGACCTCGGCGTCAGCCTGCTGGACACCTCCGATTTCTACGGTGCGGGGCACAACGAAGAGCTGATCGGCCGGGCCATCGCGGGGCGGCGTGACGAGGTGGTGCTGGCGACGAAGTTCGGGTTCGCCAACCGCCTCGGCGAGCCGACCGCGATCCGGGGTGACGCCGCCTACGTACGGCGGGCCTGCGATGCGTCGCTGCGCCGACTCGGCGTCGACCACATCGACCTCTACTACCAGCACCGCGTCGACCCCCGCACCCCGATCGAGGAGACCGTCGGTGCGATGGCCGAACTCGTCACGGCCGGCAAGGTGCGGCACCTCGGACTGTCCGAGGCGGGCGCGGAGACGCTGCGGCGCGCACATGCGGTGCATCCGATAGCCGCTCTGCAGAGCGAGTGGTCGCTGTGGACCCGTGATCTGGAGCAGGAGATCGCGCCGGTGTGCCGTGAACTCGGCATCGGCCTGGTGCCGTTCTCGCCGCTCGGCCGGGGCTTTTTGACCGGGCAGTACACCTCGGTGCAGGGGCTGGCGGAGTCCGATGTCCGCCGGAGCCAGCCCCGCTTCGCCGACGGCAATCTCGAACAGAACCTGGCCATCGTCGGCAAGCTGAACGAACTCGCCGCCGAGAAGGGCGTCAGCGCCGGACAACTCGCGCTGGCCTGGGTCCAGTACCGCGGGGACGACGTCGTGCCGATCCCCGGCACGCGCCGCCGGAAGTACCTGGAGGAGAACCTCGGCGCACTCGCCGTCGAACTGTCCGCCGACGAGATCGCCGCCATCGACGCCGCGGCTCCCGCGGCCCGAATAGCCGGGACCCGTTACGACGAGGTGAGCATGACGTTCGTCGACGGCTGACGGCTGACGGCTGACGGCTGACGGCTGACGGCTGACGGCTGACGGCTGACGGCTGACGGCTGACGGCTGACGGCTGACGGCTGACGGCTCCGAGGGCTGAGGTTCGTGGGGGAGGGGCGGGGCGGGGCCCCCGGGGGAGCCCGGTGAGAAGGCCGAGGAGCCGGGGGCGCGCAGGGCCCGGCCCGTGCCCGCCGCCTCGGTGGCACAGGATGCGGGGATCCGTCCTCGCTCCCTAGACTTTTCGCAGCGCGACAACGCCGGTGGTGACGGCCGTACGGGCAGGGGCCGCCGCCCGTACGGAAGGACGGCGCGCCATGGACTGGAAGCTCGAACTGGTGCCGATCCCGGTATCCGATGTGGACCGGGCGAAGCGCTTCTACAGCGAGCAGCTGGGGTTCGCCGTGGACCACGACATGTGCATCGGCGACGGCGGGGTGCGCATCGTGCAGCTGACGCCGCCGGGGTCGGGCTGCTCCATCGTCATCGGGAGCGGCGCCGGCGTCACACGGGTCCAGCCCGGTGCGGTGCAGGGGCTGCAACTCGTCGTCTCCGACATCGCCGCGGCCCGCGCGCAGCTGGTCGAACGGGGGGTCCCGGTCAGCCCCGTGCAGCATGTCGAGGACGGAGCGATGGCCGATGGCCCCGGCGGTGCCTGGAACTCGTTCGTCTACTTCAGCGACCCCGACGGAAACGGCTGGGCACTTCAGGAGCGACCCGAGGAGGACTGAGGAGGACTGAGGGAGGTACGGACGTTCTCTCCTAGGGTCTGGTGGATGACGACGCCTCAGGAAGACTTTCTGCGGACCTTCCATGCCGCTCGTCCGGCGGTGACCGTGCGGGCGATGGCCCACGGGCGGGCCGAGGACGGCCGATCGAGTTACGAGATCCTGCGGGACCGGGTGGCGGCGTGCCGGCGGGTGCTGGACCTGGGCTGCGGCGACGGGCGGATCCGGACCCGCGAGGGGTTCGACGCGGTGTTCGGCCCGGCCGGATTCGGCCCCGCCGAGTGGGAGACCGTCCGGATCGATCTGACCGGGCCACCGGAGCGGATCTGGGCGACGGTGGGCGGCTTCTACGACCTCAGGCCGCTCGATCCCGCGGTCACGGCGGAGCTACGGGCACGATTCGAGGCGGAGACGGCGGCGTCCGCACTGCCGGACGGGCGGATCCCGTGCGCGATGCGGGTGCATATCGCCACGGCGGTGCGTCGGGACGGTGGCGGTGGCCTCCGGGGCGGGCGGCAGGTGCTGGATGCCCCAGGAGGCCAGGGGCCGGCGCCTCGTTGAGCCGGGCGCCGGGCGCCGGGCGTCGGGCGCCGGGGCGGGGCCTTCCGGTCTCGTTCACCGGTGCCGGTCCCGGTCCCGGCCGCGTTCACAGGCCCTGGGCGGCCATCCACTCCGGGTCGGGTTCGATGAGCTGCAGCACCTCGATCAGGGTGCCCTCGGGGCCCCAGACGTTGAAGCGGCGCTGGCCCCACGGCTCGTCGCGCACCGGTTCGGCGATCGGCACGCCCTTGGCGCGCAGTGCGGCCTCCTCGGCTGCGGCGTCCTCCACGAGGAAGGCGACCACGATGCCGCCGGTGGCCTGGGTGCGGAAGCCCTCGGGCATGGACTCATGGCCGCGCTGGACGAAGTCCAGGGTGAATTCGGGGTGTTGGGGGTGCTGGAGGGTGGCGTACCAGTCCAATTCCGCCAGCGGGCGGAAGCCGAAGTGGTCGGGGTAGAAGCGGGTGCTGGCGGCGACGTCGTCGGTGAGAAGGGCGGTTCCGAGCTTGGCGAAGCGCATGGTGGTCCTCTCTGTTCGCGGTCGGCCGGTCCGGCCGCGGCAACAACTCCAGTTGTAGTACTCTGGCTGTAGTGGTTGCAAGTGGTTTTCTGAAAATGTTCGAAAGGAGTGCGGGCGGCATGGTGCGAGGTGGGCGACATGGTGCGTAATCCGGAGCGGCGGGCGGCGCTGGTGGATGCCGCGATCGAGGTGCTGGCGCGGGAGGGTGCGCGCGGACTGACCTTCCGGGCCGTCGACGAGGAAGCGGGCGTGCCCAAGGGCACCGCCTCCAACTACTTCGCCAACCGGGACGACCTGCTGGGCCAGGTCACCGGGCAGATCCACCGGCGCATCGAGCCCGACCCGGACGAGGTCGCCGAGGTGATGGCGGCACCGCCGAGTCGGGCGCTGGTCGTCGAGCTGATGGGGTGGATCAACCGCCGGGTGGCCGAGAACCGCACCGGCTATCTGGCGATGCTGGAACTGCGTCTGGAGGCGACCCGGCGCCCCGAGCTGCAGGTCGAGATGACCCGGGTGATCCGGGCGACGCTCGATGAGGACGTCCGCTTCCACCTGGAGAACGGGCTGCCGGGGGACCGTACCGCCGTGACGCTGATGTATCTCGCGATGACCGGGCTGATGCTGGAGCAGCTCACACTGCCGGGGGTGGTCCCGGTCGAGGAGACCGACGGCCTGATCTCGGCGCTCGTCGATCGCACGATCGGCCCGCAGGACGGTACGAGCCGGGAGGTCTCCCCGTAGGGGTTCGCCCAGTGGGGGTTGTCCCTGTGAGGGCGCTCGCCCGTCGCCAATGCTCCGGGCGGCGGTAGGGCTAGGCGCCGTACGGGCGGGCCGTGCGGGCCTCGCGGAGGGCCACGGCCCACCAGGTCAGCTGGTGGAGCAGGGCGTCGGCGGCCTGTGCGACGGGGGCCGGGTCGTGCAGCCGGCCGGCGTCGTCGAAGAGGTTGCCGGCGAACGGGAAGCTCACCGTTTCGCGCACCGTAGTGGCGTGCAACTCGGCGAAGACCAGCCGCAGTTGCTCGACCGCGCGGAGCCCGCCGGAGATCCCGCCGTACGAGACGAAGCCGACCGGCTTGGCCTGCCACTGCGGGTGCAGCAGGTCGATGGCGTGCTTGAGCGGGGCCGGGAAGGAGTGGTTGTACTCGGGGGTGATCACGACGAAGGCGTCCGCCTCGTCGACGCGCTTGGCGAACGACTCGAACTCCTCGCTGCCGTGGCGGAGTTCGTACGGGCGGACGGTGTCCAGGTCGATGACGTCCACATCGATGTGGGTGTGGCTCTCGGCGTGCCGGGTGAACCAGTTCGCGATGACGGGCGCGAACCGGCGCTCCCGGGTGCTGGCGATGATCACTGCGAGGCGGTAGCGGTGCTCGGACATGCGTGGCCCTTCGTGGCATGGCGGGTGGGTCGGCGGACGGCGTTGTCGCCGTCGTCGGGACCCGACGCTAGGACCTCAAGCGAGCTTGAGGTCAAGCGCCACGAAAACCCTGCTCAGCCGCCATGAAGGGCGCCGCTCGCCCGTCGCCGAGGTGTCGCTTACCTCGTGCCCTCACGGGCGCGGTGCGCCTGCCGTCACGGACGTGCGCCTGCCGTCACGGACGTGGTGCGCCTGCCGTCACGGGCCTGGTTCACCTGCCGTCACGGTGTGGTGCGCCTGTCGCGTCGCGGGTGTGCCGCACCGCCGTCCACGGGCGCCGCCCGCCGGTTCACTCCGCCCCGAACAGCGTCAGCAGCTCCGTCTTCTGGAACATCCGGGCCGTCTCGATCGCCGAGGGCGTGCCCGCCGACGGGTCCGCGCCATGCGCGATCAGCACCTTGACGACCTCGTCCTCGCCCTTGAAGACCGCTCCGGCGAGCGGGGTCTGGCCGCGGTCGTTGGGGCGGTCGACGTCGGCGCCGCGCTGCAACAGGGCCTCGGCGGTGGCGGCGTGGCCGTGGTACGCGGCCAGCATCACCAGGGAGTCGCCCCTGTCGTTCGTCAGGTTGGCGGGGACGCCCGCGTCCACGTACGCGGCGACGGTGTCGGTGTCGCCGTGCCGCGCCAGGTCGAAGACCTTCGCCGCGAGCTGCAGTACCTCGGGGTCGTGCGCGTGCTCGATCGCCTCGGGCCCCTGCGGCTCGGGATTCGCGTCGCTCATGGTCGCCGGCCTCCTGCTGTGGTGGATGGTGCGTGCGTGCACTGTCATCGCCACTTTATGCAGGCCATGGCCGTCGCGGCAGCGGTCGCGGGGCCGATGGTGGCCGGGAGTTGCTCGTCTGCGGGCGGCTTCCGGCCATGTTCGCGCCGACAGGCCCTACGGGCTGGGCGAACAGATCCCGTAGGGGGTGCGAGGGCCCCCTGCGGGGCCACAACGTGGTGGGGGCGGGCGGTATTCCAGCGGGGCGGCTCCGGTGCGGAACGCCGCGGGCGCGCGGCGGCACTTCCGGCGCGGGATGGCGCGCGTGCACGGCGGCATCCCGCCCCGGAACGCGATGGCCGGCGCCGGCTACGCGAGTGCGGACGGCCCCCGGCCCAGACGGCACCCCCGGCCCGGCCCCCGACCCAGACGGCACCCCCGGCTTGGCCCCCGGCCCAGACCGCGATCCGGCCCGCCCGGCACCCCGCCCCGCCCGCCTCCGCCTCAGACCCCCACCGGATGCCTCAGCAGCCTGCCGGCGCTCTCAGAACGCCGCCCGGATCTCCCCCACGCGGACGCCGCCGCCCAGCAGTGGTGCGTCCTCCAGGCGGGAGAGCACGGGGGAGTCGATGCCCATCTGGCGCAGGGTGCGGGCCAGGATCGGGCCGAGGGTGCGGGTGGCGCCGTCGTCGATCTTGAAGGCCACGGCGCGGCCGTCCGGGAGGGCCAGCGCCTGCACGGCCTCGGCCCCCATCTTCGACAGGGTGCCGGGCAGCGCCTGCATCAGCCAGGTGTCGGGGCGGCGGGTGCCGGCGACGTACTCCGGGTGGGCGCGCATCGCGTCCGCCACCCGCCGCTCCGGGGTGCCGGGCTCGGCCAGTACGAAGTGCCGGAAGGCGCGGGCCAGGCCGGTCAGGGAGAGCGCGAGCAGCGGCGCACCGCAGCCGTCGGTGCCGACGTGGGCGACGTCCTCGCCGCTGGCGCTGCGCACGCCCTCGGCCACCAGCTGCTGCAGCGGGTGGTCCTGGTCGAGGTAGGTGTCCAGCGGCCAGCCGTTGAGCGCGGCCGCGGCCAGCATCGCGGTGTGCTTGCCGGAGCAGTTCATGGCGAGGCGGTCGCGGACCCGGCCCGACGCGAGGTAGGACTCCGCCTCCGCCGGGTCCAGCGGCAGGTCCGGCGGGGTCTGCAGATGGTCGGGGGTCAGGCCGTGCTCGGTCAGCATCGTGCGGACCAGATCGAGGTGGAAGTCCTCGCCGGAATGGCTCGCGGCGGCCAGCGCCAGCCGCTCATCGGACAGCTCCAGGCCCGCCCGCAGCACCGCGGCCGCCTGCATCGGCTTGTTCGACGAACGCGGGAAGACCGGCGCGGCCACATCGCCCAGCGCCGTCTCCACGCTGCCGTCGGCCGCGAGCACCACGAGCGAGCCGCGGTGCCGGCCCTCGACGAAACCGGAGCGCACGACCTCGGCGAGGACGGGGGAGACCGGAGAAGCCGGAGAGGCCGGAGACGGCACGGAGGCGGCGGACGCCGGGGTCGGCGCGGGGGACGGGGTGGGCGAGGACGAGGTCATCGGCGGCCTTCCGGGTGGCGGGGGTGACCTTCCGGCCCGGAGGCTTGTGGCCCGTTCAGGACAGCAGGTCGTCTACTTGTGCTTCGCCTTCACGGTACCTGCGGCCGATTTCCGCGCTGCACTCGTCGGTGGTCCGCTGCAGCGACTGACGGCGCTGCGAGACCTGCCGCTCGTAGCGGATCAGCCGGCCCATCGCGTCGTGCAGTTCCTGGTCCGTGCGCGCGGTGAGATCGGACAGCTCCACATCACCCAGCATCTCGTCGGCCAGCCTGCGGTACTCCTCGCTGTGCGGGGTGCCCAGCGTCACATGCCGCGCCGAGGAGCGGTGCCGGGACGGCAGATCCGTCAGGATCTCCGGCAGCCGGTCCAGCAGCGGTGAATGCTGCGCGGTACGGCGGGCGATCTCGGCCCGCAGGATGTCGATCCGGCCCTGCAGCAGCCGCCGCAGATAGCTCAGATCGGCCTCCTCCTGCTGCGAGTCGCGCCGCACCACCCGCAGCTCGGGCAGCCCCAGGCCGGAGAGGTCGGGAATGTCGGCCGGGCGGCAGTGGTCGCGCTGCTGCGGGGGGCGGGGGTGCTGCGCCTGGCCTGCCTGGAGCATGGGGCCGTCCTCGGTGCCGGCGGGCTCGACCCGAGCCGCTGCCGTGGTCGTAGTGGTGGTGGGTGCGGTGGTGGCCGGTGTGGTGGTGCTCGTCGTGGAGGCGGCCGGCGGCGCCGGCGGGACCGGGACCGCGGGTCCGGGGTCCGGTGTGGGGGAGGCCGGTGCGGTCCGTCCGGTCGGTGTCGTACGGGCGGTTGGTACGGGCCCGGGTGTCTGTCCGGCGCCGAGAGTGCTCATGAATCGTTCCGTCCCCTCGTCCGGTGCCGCGTCCAGGGCATGTTGTCCATGAAACGCACCACGTGCACGCATCGTGCCACTCTGGGCGGTCCTTCTGCAGGGCCATGGCACCCGAACGGCCCCTGTAGTGGCACGGCTGTCCGAAGCACTCCGCCTGCCCGGCATCATGGCGGGTATGCGAGCTGTGGTGCAGAGAGTTGACGGCGCACGCGTCGAGGTGGCGGGCGAGACGGTCGGGGAGATCGTGGGGGAGGGCCTGTGCGTGCTGGTGGGCGTGACCCACGACGACACCCCCCAGAAGGCGGCGCAGCTCGCCCGGAAGCTGTGGTCGGTGCGGATGCTGCAGGGCGAGAAGTCCTGCTCGGACACTTCGGCGCCGCTGCTGGTGATCAGCCAGTTCACTCTCTACGGTGACGCCCGCAAGGGCCGTCGCCCCACCTGGAACGCCGCGGCGCCGGGGCCGGTCGCCGAGCCGCTGGTCGACGAGGTCGTCGCCCAGCTGCGGGCGCTGGGCGCCCACGTGGAGACCGGTCGCTTCGGCGCGCAGATGAAGGTGTCGCTGACGAACGACGGGCCGTTCACGGTACTGGTGGAGGTCTAGGGGAAGGACACCCCAGGCCGTCCCCTAGGGGGCGGCCTGCTCCTTTCTCGGACTGCGGGGGCTGCGGGGGCTGCGGGGGCTGCTCCAGGGGTTGTCCCCCAGGAGCAGCCCCCGCCCGTGCCAGGAGCCCCCTACGGCTCCACCACGACCTCCTGCGCCGCCGCCGTGGTCCCCGCCATCAGCTCGGCGTCCACCGGGACGTTCCGCTTGACCAGGGCCAGGGCGATCGGGCCCAGCTCGTGGTGGCGGGCCGAGGTCGTGAGGAAGCCGAGCTGGCGGCCCTCGGGTCCGTCCGCGGCCAGGCGTACGGGGGTGCCGTGCGGCGGCAGATGCACCTCGCTGCCGTCCAGGTGCAAGAAGACCAGCCGGCGCGGCGGCTTGCCCAGGTTGTGGACCCGGGCGACGGTCTCCTGGCCGCGGTAGCAGCCCTTCTGGAGGTGGACGGCGGTGCCGATCCAGCCCAGCTCGTGCGGGATCGTGCGGTGGTCGGTCTCCAGGCCCAGGCGCGGGCGGTGCGCCTCGACCCGCAGCGCCTCCAGCGCCAGCACGCCGACCGCCGGGCCGTCCGCGGCCGCGGCGAAGGACTCCAGCTGCTCGCGCGGCAGGAACAGGTCGCGGCCGTGCGCGGTCTCGCGTACGACGGTGTCCGCGGGCGTCTCGGTGATGGAGCCGGCCGGCAGATGCACCACGGCGATCTCGGCGGTGCGGTCGGCCACCTCGACCCGGTAGAAGAACTTCATGCTCTCCAGGTAGGCGATCAGCGCCTCCTGCCGGCCGGGCTCGGTGTGCAGCCAGGTCGTCCCGCCGTCGTCGACGAGGTACACGGCGTGCTCGATATGGCCGTGCGCGGAGAGGATCAGCGCCTCGGTGGCCTGGCCGGGCGGGAGTTCGCTGACGTGCTGGGTGAGCAGCAGATGCAGCCAGGTCAGCCGTTCGGGGCCGGTGACGGTGACCACGCCGCGGTGCGAGAGGTCCACGAAGCCGGAGCCGTCGGCGAGGGTGCGCTGTTCGCGGAACAGGTCGCCGTAGTGCGCGGCGACGCCTTCGTCGGGCGCCTCGGCGGGCACGGCGCCGGGCAGCGACAGCAGCGGGCTGGCGGGTGATTGTCGCAGCATGGGCCCAGCCTACGACTCGCCGGCGACTGCCTCAGCCGTCGCCCTCCTCGGAAGCGGTGCGGCAGTTGGCGCAACGCCCGAAGATCGCGAAGTGCTTCATATCCGTCTCGAAGTCGAACTGTTCGCGCAGCGTCGCGGTGAACGGCTCGGCCACCGACAGGTCCGCCTCGATGACGTCGGTGCAGTCCCGGCACACCAGATGGATGTGGTGGTGGCGGTCGGCCAGGTGGTACGTCGGCGCCCCGTGCCCGAGGTGGGCGTGGCTGACCAGGCCGAGCTCCTCAAGGAGCTCCAGGGTGCGGTAGACGGTGGAGATGTTCACTCCGCCCGCCGTCTTGCGCACCTCGGTGAGGATGTCGTCCGGGGTGGCGTGCTCCAGTCTGTCCACAGCCTCCAGCACGAGCTGCCGCTGCGGGGTCAGGCGGTAGCCGCGCCTGCGGAGGTCGCTCTGCCAGTCGGTGGTCACCACACAGCCAGTCTAGGAGGCCGAGGGGCGGGTGCGTATGCCCGCCGCGTCAGCCGGCCGCCCGTACGCCGCGCAGATAGCGGGCGAGCGCGCCGATCGCGGCCGGGTTGCGGGGGCTTTCGACCAGATCGGCGTAGTCCATGACGTAGATCCGGTCGTTCTTCACGGCCGAGACGTTCGCCAGCGGCGGGTAGGACTTCAAGAACGCCTTCTTCTGCGCGCCGGTGGGGGTGCCGTAGTCGTTGACGACGATGACGTCGGGGTCGCGGGCCACGACGGTCTCCCAGCCCACGGTCGTCCAGGAGTCCTTGAGGTCCTTCATCACATGGTCGCCGCCGGCCTTGGTGATGATGTCGTGCGGGCCGGCGTACCTGCCCGCGGTCAGCGGCTTGTCGCGGCCGTCGTCGTAGAGGAAGACGGAGGGGCGGCGGGCGGGCGCGGGTGCCTCGGCGGCGGCCTGGGCGACCTGCCGGCGGTACTTCTTCACCAGGGCGGCGGCCCGGCCCTCGACGTGGAAGATCTTCCCGAGGTTCTCCAGGTCGGCGTAGAGCGCCTCCAGGGGCGGCATCACCCCGCGGGAGCCGCCGGAGGTGCCGTTGCGGCAGGACTCGGTGAGCACATAGCTGCCGATGCCGAGCTTCTTCAGGGACGCCGGGGTGAGGTTGCTGCCCTCGCCGAAGCCGTAGTTCCAGCCCGCGAAGACCAGGTCGGCGCGGGCGTCCAGCGCGATCTCCTTGGTGATCGCCTTCTTGGACAGCCAGGGGACCTTGTCGTAGGCGTCCTTCCAGGCCACCGCGTCGATCCTGCCCCGGTAGGCGGGCATGACGTAGCCGGCCATGTGGTCTTCCAGGCCGAGCGCGAACATGATGTCGGCGATCCCGACGTCGTTGGTGACCACGCGCCGGGGCGCCTGGCGGTAGGTCGTGGGCACACCGCAGTTCTCGACGGTGACCGGGTAGTGGCCGTCGGCGGACCCGCCCGCGGCGCGGTCCGGGGCGACCTCGGCCCCGCAGCCGGTCAGGGCGAGGGCGAGGACGGCGAGCAGGGCGGCGGGGCGGTGGATGCGCATGGTGGTCCTCATGGGGCGGTCGGGGCGATGCGGTCGAAGAGCAGCTGCACGGCGCCGGATCCGGGGTGGGTGACGCGGTGCGCGCGGACGTGGAAGACCTCGGCGAGCAGCTCCTCGGTCAGCACGTCGTGCGGGGCGCCGGAGGCGACGATGCGGCCGCCGGCGACGACGTACAGCTCGTCGCAGTGGACGGCGGCCAGATTGAGGTCGTGCAGGGCGGCGAGCACGGTCGGGCCGCCCTCGGCCCCGTCCCCGGGGCGCCCCCAGTTGCGTACGAGTGCGAGCACCTCCAACTGCTGGGCGATGTCGAGGTGGTTGGTGGGCTCGTCGAGCACCAGCACTCTGGGCCGCTGGGCCAGCGCGCGGGCGATCAGCACCCGCTGCTTCTCGCCGCCGGACAGGCTCGCAAAGCCCCGGTCGGTCAGGTGGCCGGTGCCGGTGCGCGACAGCGCCGCCGCGCAGATCTCCCGGTCGGCGGCGCCGGGGCGCCCGGAGCCGCCGCGCTGGTGCGGCAGCCGCCCCATCGCGACGACCTCGGCGGCGGTGAAGTCGAAGTCGGTGGCGGTCTCCTGGGGGAGCACGGCCAGGTGCCGGGCCTGCTCGCGGGCGGTCATGGCGGTCAGCTCGGCGCCGTCGAGCCGTATGGTGCCGGCGGCCGGGCGCAGCGCGCGGTAGACGCAGCGCAGCAGGGTGGACTTGCCGCTGCCGTTGGGGCCGACCAGCCCGATGAAGCGGCCACTGCCCGCGCGCAGGGTGATGTCGGACAGGAGGCGGACGCCCGCCACGTCCACCGACACGTCCTCGATGTCGACCCGCATCAGGCACCGCCCGAGAAGCTGTAGCCGCGCCGCCGCATCAGCACGATGAAGCAGGGCACGCCGATGACGGCGGTGATCACCCCGACCGGCAGTTCGACGGGCGCCAGCAGCACCCGCGACAGGGTGTCCACCCACACCAGCAGCACCGCCCCGAGCAGCGGTGCGACGGCCAGCACCCGGCGGTGGTCGGCACCGACCAGCATCCGGGCCACATGCGGCACCATCAGCCCGACGAAGCCGATCGCGCCGCTGACCGCGACCACCGCGCCGGTGACGGCGGCCGCGATCACGAACAGCTCGCGGCGCATCCGCCCGGCGTCCACGCCCAGCGCGGCGGCCGTCTCGTCGCCCATGGCCAGCGCGTTCAGCCGGCCCGCGGTCAGCAGCAGACGGGCCAGCGCGGCGGCCACCGCGACCGCGGCGATCGGCAGCGAGCCCCAGCCGGCCCCGCTCAGGCTCCCCAGCAGCCACATCATCGCCGAGCGGGCCGCCTCGCCGCGGTCGGCGGTGAAGACCATCAGGGTGGTGACGGCGGAGAAGCCGTAGTACATGGCGGTGCCGGTCAGCACCAGCCGCAGCGGGGTCAGCCCGTGGGCGGTGCGGGCGGCCGCGTACACCAGGGCCATGGCCAGCAGCGCGGAGGCGAACGCCGATGCCGACAGCGCCCAGACGCCCAGCGCGCCCAGTGCCCCGAAGAGCAGGACGGCGTTGGCGCCGACGGCCGCGCCGGAGGAGATGCCGAGGACGAAGGGGTCGGCCAGGGCGTTGCGGACCAGCGCCTGGACGGCGACGCCGATGGCGGCCAGCCCCGTGCCGACGACCGCGGCCAGCAGCGCCCGGGGGAAGCGCAGCTCCCACACGATGGTGTACGGGGCGACCTCGTCGGGCGCGAGGGTGGCGCCGGTCAGCCCGGCACCGAGGTAGCGCAGCACCTGCGCCCAGCTCACCCCGGAGGCGCCGAGGCCGACGCCGCACAGCAGGGAGCCGAGGAGGACGGCGCACAGCGCGGCCACCAGGGGGGTGGTTCGGGCGGGGGGTGCCAAGGGACCTGCGCCTTCGGCTCGGGCCGCGGGCACAGGAAGGAGCGGCGGCCGGGCGCCCGGCTCGCACCGGGAGGCGTCCGAAGGCAGCGCGGCGTCCCCTCGCAGTCCACGGCGAGTTGAAAGGATCGGGCGCCGCCGCGGGCGATCGGGCTTGCGGAAGGGGTCTTCCGCTTACCGTTGCGGGTCAGCGCCGGACTCTCACCGGACTTCCCCCGCGGGGCGCGTCACACTCGGAGGGCGGTTCAGCCCTGGTACGGAGTGCCGTCCGGGTTGAAGAAGGCGACCCCGTCCGGCATGTCGTCGGGCAGGCTCTCGGCCCACTCCTGCAGACCCGCGACCTTCTTCAGGTGCGCCGACATGTAAGGGCGCAGCGGCACGTCCGGGGTGGCCTTCTCGCCGACCCACATCAGGTCGCCCTTGACGTAGCCGTAGAGCCGCTTGCCGCCGCTGTACGGGCCGGCGGCGGCGGTGCGGGCGACGGCGTCGGTGGCGAGGTCGATCTGCGGCTTCTTGTCGGCCAGCTCGCCGTACCAGACCTCCACCACGCCCTGGTCGCGGATCATGACGATCTCGACCTTGCGGTCCGCGTCGACGCGCCAGTAGCCGCTCTCGGTCTCCAGCGGGCGGACCTTGTTGCCCTCGCTGTCGAGCACCCAGCTGTGCGAGGTGTACTCCAGGAAGTCGCGGCCGTCGTGGGCGAAGACGACCTCCTGCCCGAAGTTGCACTTCTCGGTGCCGGGGAAGTCGGCGACGCCGGCGCCCTCCCAGCGGCCGAGGAGGAAGGCGAGCGGCACCAGGGCCGGGTTCAGGTCGGACGGGATCTCGATCATGACAGCTCAGGCGATCTGTTGAGGGGGCGGTCGGCGGGGTGCGCGAAGCGCTGCGGCGAAGGGCGGCGCTGGCCGGCGCGCGAGCCGGTCAGCGCTGGCCCTGGTACAGCTTCTTCCAGGTCAGCCCGGCGAACGCGATCACGCCGATGCCGACCAGAACCAGCAGGGTGGTGAAGAATGCCTCAAGCACGAGCGCGCTCCTTGGACGGAGTGAGGGTGTAACGGACCGCCTGCGATTCTAGTCGGCGCGGGGAACGGCGGCGCTGTGAGGTCCGCCGCGCGCCGGTGCCCGCTCTACTCTTGCCTTATGGCGAAGAAGCTCGTGATCAAGGTGACGGCGGGCGCGGACGCGCCCGAGCGCTGCTCGCAGGCGTTCACGGTGGCGGCGGTGGCGGTGGCCAGTGGCGTCGAGGTGTCGCTGTGGCTGACCGGGGAGTCGGTGTGGTTCGCGCTGCCGGGGCGGGCGGCCGAGTTCGAGCTGCCGCACGCCGCGCCGCTGCCGGAGCTGATCGACGGGATCCGCGCGGGCGGCGGGGCGATCACGGTGTGCACCCAGTGCGCGGCCCGGCGGAACATCGAGCAGAAGGACCTGATCGACGGGGCGGGCATCGCCGGCTCCCAGCTCTTCGTCAGCGAGATCATGCCCGATGACGTGCAGGCGCTGGTCTACTGACCGTGGTCCCGACGGACGCGCACCGGGCGCTGGTGTACTGACGCGTCCGGCGCGCCGGAGCGCTGAGCGGGTGCGGTGCGCCGGTGTGCCGAGGGCCCGGCGGCCGGGGGCGCGCCGACCGGGGGGCTACCGCGGATGCTTGTCGTCGCCCCGGTCGTCCAGCTCGCGCCACCAGCGGTCGGACTCGGGGTCGCCCGACTCGTCCCACCAGCGTTCGCCGGGCTCCCGGCGGTTGCCGATGATCGCCGCGATCGGCGGGATGACCATGGCGACCAGGCACATGCCCACCGCGGCCGGCACCGACCACAGCCGCACCACGCCCCACGCCAGCACGAACAGCACCAGGCACACGCCCATCAGCACGAAGTAGCGGCGGTGACGGCGCTCGGCGGGCGACCGGCGGCGGCTGTCCATAGCTCCACGGTAAGTCCGCGGCGAGGCGGAAAGAAGCCGCCGCGAAGGCCCGTTCCGCCCCCCGGACACGCCGAAGGGCCGCACCCCGGCAAAGGCGTCCAAACCTCTGGGGTGCGGCCCTCCGGCCGTGCGAAGGTGCCCGAAGGCCGCCGTCAGACGGCGATGGCGACCTCCGACAGGCCGCCCTTCTGGGCGACGACGCTGCGGTCCGCGGTGCCGCCCGGGACCAGGGCGCGCAGCGTCCAGGTGCCCTCGGCGGCGTAGAAGCGGAACTGTCCGGTCGCGGAGGTCGGAACCTCGGCGGTGAACTCGCCGTTGCTGTCCAGGAGTCGGACGTAACCGGTGACGGGCTGGCCGTCGCGGGTCACGCTGCCCTGGATCGTGGTCTCACCGGGCTTGATGGTCGAGGCGTCCGGGCCGCCGGCCTGTGCTCCACACATAGCGGTACTTCCTTGAGGGGTTGAGGGAGAAGCGGTCTGGCTTACTTGTTGGCGCCGAGCTCGATCGGGACGCCGACCAGGGAGCCGTACTCGGTCCAGGAGCCGTCGTAGTTCTTGACGTTGGTCTGGCCGAGCAGCTCGTGCAGCACGAACCAGGTCAGCGCGGAGCGCTCACCGATCCGGCAGTAGGCGATGGTGTCCTTGGCGAGGTCGACGGCCTCCTCCTCGTAGAGGGCCTTGAGCTCGTCGTCCGACTTGAAGGTGCCGTCGTCGTTGGCGTTCTTCGACCACGGGATGTTGCGGGCGCTGGGCACGTGGCCGGGGCGCTGCGACTGCTCCTGCGGGAGGTGCGCGGGGGCCAGCAGCTTGCCGCTGAACTCGTCGGGGGAGCGCACGTCGACCAGGTTGAGGTTGTCGATCGCGGCGACGACGTCGTCACGGAAGGCGCGGATGGAGGTGTCCTGGGCCTTGGCCTTGTACTCGGTCGCCGGGCGCTCGGGCACCTGCGCGCCGTCGACCAGGTCGCGCGAGTCCAGCTCCCACTTCTTGCGGCCGCCGTCGAGCAGCTTGACGCTGTCGTGGCCGTAGAGCTTGAAGTACCAGTACGCGTAGGAGGCGAACCAGTTGTTGTTGCCGCCGTAGAGGACGACCGTGTCGTCGTTGGCGATGCCCTTGGCGGACAGCAGCTTCTCGAAGCCTGCCTGGTCGACGAAGTCGCGGCGCACCGGGTCCTGGAGGTCCTTCTTCCAGTCGATGCGGACCGCGTTCTTGATGTGGTTCTTGTCGTAGGCCGAGGTGTCCTCGTCGACCTCGACGATCACGACCTTCGGGTCGTCGAGGTGGGCCTCGACCCAGTCGGCGTCTACGAGGACGTCGCTACGGCTCATGTTCTTCTCCTCCGGGGCAGTTGCGGGGGGCGGTGTGCAGAGTTGCATGCGGGTACGCCCGTTTTGCGCCGATCTCTTCAGGACGGCCCGATTCATTCGAACGGGGACGAAAGTGGCGCTGAGTGGGGACTCGCGGGGTTGCGGCCTTGAGGGGCCGGCCGGGCGAGGGGGCACCCCCCCGCTCCTAGGGGCCGGGGGAGGTGCTCAAGCCCGTCAGGCAGGGCGACAGAGCATGGCGGCGACGCGACACAGGTCTACTGCCCGCCGCTTCGTGAGTACCGCCTGTCCCCGATGACGGAGAGGGCTCAATGCGCTCTGCATGGCACCGATCGTAGGGACGCGAGGCCGGGCGTGTCACCGGTGTGTCAAATGCCGAGACGTGATTGTCCGTGATGTGGGATGCGGGGTGGTGCGGAGCGCGCCCGGGCGCCGCGCCGGGGGCCGTGCGCCGGTGGGGGGTCTGGCGTACGGACCGGGGTGTCTCAGGAAATGGACGGTGGTTCGGTCGACGGGCGGGCCGGTGGGGCGGCCCGCCGCACGCCCGGTCAGCCGGGGAGCTTGACGTCCGTGCCGGAGGCGGAGATCGAGATGCCGTCCGCCTGCGTCGTGACCTTGTCCAGCTTCAGGTTGCCGGGCAGCTGGTCGAGCTTCCACTCGTGGTCCGTCTGGGAGCGCACCTTCGACTCGCAGCCCGGGAGCACCTTGCACATCGTGGGGACCTTGTCGGCCCGCAGCCGGACGGTGTTGCCGTCCACGGTGAGGGAACCGGTGACATCCAGCGAGCTCAGCAGCGGCACGTTCGGCGAGATCTTGACCTGGCTGCGGCCGTCCTTCTGCCCGGCGTAGGAGATCTTGACGTCGCCGCCCGCCGCCCTGGTCAGGTCGGCGTAGCTGATCCGGGCCGTGCCGGTGGCCGAGGCCGCGCTCTGGATGGACATGTAGTCGCTGGTCAGCGCCACATCGTGGAACTGTGCGGAGAGCTTGTCGATCCGCAGGGTGCGCCCCTCGGCCCTGGCCTCGATGCCGCCGAGCTCGGCGTCGACCTCGTCGAGGCTGCGGCCGGCGACCTGGGTCAGGAACGGGAAGCCCTTGATGGAGACCTCCGGCGTCCGGTCCAGCCCCTGGCTGCCGCGGATCTTCTCCGAGGCCATGTCCTCGGCGAGATTGACCGCCAGCCGGTCGGCGCCCACGAAGAGCCCGCCGAATATGACGAGGATGATCAACAGCACGCGAAGTGCACGCATCGAACCACTACCCCCACACCTGGGCCGGCTCCCGGCCTTGTCGTCCGTGCAGGCCCCCTGCCTGCGCTCCGGACGACCCTAGAGGACGTGGTCGGGGAAGCGGGAGCGGCGGCCGCCGCAAGGCGCAAGTAGCGCCGCGGTACGCGTACGACGACGGCGGCCGCCGGGAGGGGGTGCCTCCCGGCGGCCGCCGTCGCAGGGACCGGCCCTAGTGGCCCAGTGCCCTGCCCAGCACGTACACCGCGGGCGCGGCCAGGGCCAGCGGCAGCGCGACGCCGGCCGTCATGTGCACGAAGCGCGACGGGTAGTCGTAGCTGGCCACCCGCAGGCCGATCAGGGCGCAGCCGCCGGCCGCCAGGCCCAGCAGCGCGCCGGAGGCCCCCAGGCCGGTCAGCTGGCCGGCGCCGATGCCGGCGCCCGCGGCGGCCACCAGGGCGACGCCGATCGAGACGGCGGACGGCATCGGCAGCGCCCTGGCGAGCGTGGCCACCGCGACCGCGGCGGCGCCGACGGACACCGCGTGCCCGCTCGCCGCGAGCTGCCCGGCGGCGAGCACCGCCAGCGCGGTCGAGGTCAGCCCGGCGGTCAGCGCGTACATCCGCTCGTCGGCGCTGCTGCGGTTGCGCAGCTGGAGGATGAGGACGAGCAGGCACCACACGCCGAGCGTGCCGATGCCGACCAGCGGCGCGCTCTCGCGGTCGGTGGCGAGCAGGGCGGCGTCGGTGGTCAGTCCGGCCAGGAACGCCAGCGCGATGCCCTGGCGGGCCGGCCACATGCCGTTCAGCCGGAACCACCCGGCGGCGGTGACCGCCTGCAGCAGCGCCACCGGCACGGCGAGCGCCGGGCGGCCCAGCGGCGCGGTCAGCGCGAGCAGAGCCGCGAGCACGGCGGTCAGCGCGGCCGGCTGGATGCCGGGCGGGATGATCGGCGAGCGGCCCTCGGCGCGGGCGCGCTGGTTGGGCGCGAGGTGCGCGGTGTCGAGCGGTGCGGTGGCGACCGCCGCTGCCGCCGCGGGGGCCGGCGCGGGCCGGGCCGGCGGGTGCTGGCGGGCGTAGGGCTCCCCGGCCGGCGGGGCGCTCTGGTGCTGGGCGGGCAGCTGGCCGTAGTGCTGCTGCGGCGGTGCGGGCTGCTGCTGGGGTGCCGCGGGCTGCTGCGGCTGCTGCTCGTACGCCTCGTAGCCGTAATGGCCGCGCCCGTACGGGTCATGTCCGGGCTGCGGCTGTTGCGGCTGCTGCGCGTAGGGGGCGTGGGCCTGCTGCCCGTACGGGTCGCCGTACGCCGCCTGGGGTGCGTCGTGCGGGGGGTGCCCGGAGTGCCCGGCCTGCTGGGCGTACGGATCCGGCTGCGCGTACGGGTCGTGCGACGGGTACGCCTGGTGGTCCTGCGGCTGGTGGTCGTTCATGGTCTCCTGCTCACCCTCCCGCGAACGGCGGCAGAACCTCGACGGTGCCGCCCTCGGCCAGCGGCACCGCCGCATGGTCGCGGGTACCGACCGGATCGCCGTCCACCAGGAACGAGCAGCGCATCAGGACGCGCGCGAACTCGGGGTTCCCCGAGTGCGCCGCGCGTGCCGCGTCGAGCGCCTCGGCGAGCGTCGCCGCCGCATACGGCTCCTCAGCCGTGCCGGCGGCGGCCTTCGCCGCGGCCCAGTAGCGCACGGTGCCAGTTGTTGTCACGGCGGCCTCTTCGTCGTGTCGGTCGGGGGCCGCCCGTTCTGCGCGCAGCCCCGTCGTTGCCGCCTCCATGATGGCGCACGCGGCGGCCGGTGCCGTTCCGGGCACGTCCCGGCGGCCGCCCGCCCGGCAGCTCACCGGCAGGCTCCGGGAAAATCGATTGCCGAAGGCAAGCGTTCACATAAGCTCCCTATGTGTTGGTCCGACTCGCGCGGGCGCATCTGCGGCCCCACAAGCGCTCGATATCCCTGATCGTGCTCCTGCAGCTGATCCAGACCCTGGCCACCCTCTATCTGCCCACCCTCAACGCCGACATCATCGACAACGGTGTCGTGAAGGGGGACGCGGGCTACATCCTGCGCATCGGCGGTTTCATGACCGCCGTGACCCTGCTGCAGATCGTCTGCGCGATCGCCGCCGTCTACTTCGGTGCCCGTACGGCCATGGCGCTCGGCCGGGACATCCGCCTCGCGGTCTTCGACCGGGTGCAGTCCTTCTCCGCCCGGGAGGTCGGGACGTTCGGCGCCCCGTCGCTGATCACCCGCACCACCAACGACGTCCAGCAGGTCCAGATGCTGGTGCTGATGACGTTCACGATGATGGTCTCGGCGCCGATCATGTGCGTCGGCGGTGTCGTCATGGCGCTCAACCAGGACGTTCCGCTGTCCGCCCTGCTGCTGGTCATCGTCCCGGCCCTCGGGATCCTCGTCTCACTGATCGTGCGCCGGATGCGCCCGCTCTTCCGCGGGGTGCAGGAGCGCATCGACACCGTCAACCGCGTGCTGCGCGAGCAGATCGCCGGTATCCGCGTCATCCGCGCCTTCGTCCGCGACACGCACGAGCGCGAGCGGTTCGCCGGGGCCAACACCGACCTCTACGACGTCTCGATCCGGGCCGGCCGGCTGATGTCGATGATGTTCCCGCTGGTCATGCTGATCATGAACCTCTCCAGCGTGGCCGTCGTCTGGTTCGGCGGACTGCGCATCGACAGCGGCGCCATGCAGATCGGCGCGATGACGGCGTTCCTCAGCTACCTGATGTACATCCTGATGTCGATCATGATGGCGACGTTCATGGTGATGATGCTGCCGCGCGCCGAGGTCTGCGCCGAGCGCATCCAGGAGGTGCTGGCCACCGACTCCAGCGTCGTACCGCCCGCGCACCCCGTCACCGAGCTGCGCCGGCACGGCGAACTGGAGCTGCGCGACGTGGAGTTCCGCTTCCCGGGTGCCGAGCAGCCGGTCCTCAAGAACATCTCGCTGACCGCCCGCCCCGGTGAGACCACCGCCGTCATCGGCTCGACCGGCAGCGGCAAGTCCACCCTCCTCGGGCTCGTCCCCCGCCTCTTCGACGCCACCGGCGGCACGGTCCTGGTGGACGGCGTGGACGTGCGCACCCTCGACCCGGAGACCCTGGCCAGGACCATCGGCCTGGTCCCGCAGAAGCCGTACCTCTTCTCCGGGACGGTCGCCGGCAATCTGCGCTACGGCAATCCGGACGCCACCGACGAGGAGCTGTGGCACGCCCTGGAGACCGCCCAGGCGCGGGACTTCGTCGAGCGGATGGAGGGCGGCCTGGACGCCCCCGTCGCCCAGGGCGGCTCCAACGTCTCCGGCGGCCAGCGCCAGCGGCTGGCCATCGCCCGCGCCCTGGTGCGCCGCCCGGAGATCTACCTCTTCGACGACTCCTTCTCCGCCCTGGACTACGCGACGGACGCCGCGCTGCGGGCGGCGCTCTCCCGCGAGACCGACCGGGCGACGGTGGTGATCGTCGCCCAGCGGGTCTCCACGATCCGCGGCGCCGACCGGATCGTCGTCCTCGACGAGGGCCGCGTCGTGGGCACCGGCACCCACACCGAGCTGATGGCCGACAACGAGACCTACCGGGAGATCGTGCTCTCCCAGCTCACCGAGCAGGAGGCGGCGTGACCACCGCGGACAAGGCGGACAAGGGGGCCGCGGCCCCCGCGGCCACCGAGGATGCCCCTTCGAAGGCCCCGGCCCGGGGCCCGGCCCCGGCGGCCGGCCCGGCCCGCATGATGGGCGGCCAGCCCACCGAGAAGTCCATGGACTTCACGGGCTCCGGCAAGCGCCTGCTCGCCCAGATGGGGCCCGATCGCGCCGTGATGTCCGTCGCGC
Source organism: Streptomyces sp. NPDC026575 (assembly GCF_055567415.1). Taxonomy (NCBI): domain Bacteria; kingdom Bacillati; phylum Actinomycetota; class Actinomycetes; order Kitasatosporales; family Streptomycetaceae; genus Streptomyces; species Streptomyces sp. NPDC026575. The sequence continues at coordinate 215,603 of NZ_JBVHQM010000010.1, read as the reverse complement.
TGCTGCTCGGGGTGCTGAGCGTGGCGCTGACCGTCGTCGGCCCCAAGGTCCTCGGCCACGCCACCGACCTGATCGTCTCCGGCGTCATCGGCCGCCGGCTGCCCGAGGGGCTCTCCAAGGCAGAGGCCGCGGCCCGGCTGCGCGCCGGCGGACAGGGCGGGCTGGCCGACATGCTCGCCACGATGCCGGTCGTCCCCGGCCGCGGCATCGACTTCGGCGCGGTCGGCACGGTCCTGCTCTGGGTCACCGTGATCTACGCCGCGGCGTCCCTGTGCGGCTTCGTCCAGGCCCGGATCGCGACCAAGGTCGTGCAGCGCACCGTCTTCCGGATGCGCGAGCAGGTCGAGGAGAAGCTCGCCCGGCTGCCGCTGAGCTACTTCGACAAGCAGCAGCGCGGCGAGGTGCTCTCCCGCGCCACCAACGACATCGACAACATCCAGCAGACCCTGCAGCAGACCCTCAGCCAGATCGTGGCCTCGCTGCTGACCATCCTCGGCGTGCTCGCGATGATGTTCTGGATCTCCTGGCTGCTGGCCCTGGTCGCCCTGATCACGGTCCCGGTCTCGGTCGTCGTCGCCACCAAGGTCGGCAAGCGCGCCCAGCCGCAGTTCGTCCAGCAGTGGAAGACCACCGGCAAGCTCAACGCGCACGTCGAGGAGATGTACACCGGCCACAGCCTGGTGAAGGTCTTCGGCCGCCAGAAGGAGTCCGCCGCGATCTTCCGCGAGCAGAACGAGGCGCTCTACTCCGCCGGCTTCAAGGCCCAGTTCATCTCCGGTGTCATCCAGCCCGCGATGATGTTCATCGGCAACCTCAACTACGTCCTGGTGGCCGTCGTCGGCGGTCTGCGGGTGGCGTCCGGGTCCCTGTCCATCGGCGATGTGCAGGCATTCATCCAGTACTCCCGCCAGTTCAGCCAGCCGCTGACCCAGGTCGCCTCGATGGCCAACCTCGTCCAGTCCGGCGTCGCCTCCGCCGAGCGGGTCTTCGAGCTGCTGGACGCCAAGGAACAGGAGCCGGACGCGGCGTCCCCCGACCGGCCCGAACGCGTCGCGGGCCGGGTCGAGTTCGAGGACGTGTCCTTCTCCTACTCCGCGGACAAGCCGCTGATCGAGAACCTCTCGCTGTCCGTCCGCCCCGGCCAGACGGTCGCCATCGTCGGCCCGACCGGCGCGGGCAAGACCACCCTGGTCAACCTCCTGATGCGGTTCTACGAGGTCCGCGGCGGCCGGATCACCCTCGACGGGGTCGACATCGCCGAGATGTCCCGCGAGGACCTGCGCGGCCACATCGGCATGGTCCTCCAGGACACCTGGCTCTTCGGCGGCACGATCGCGGAGAACATCGCCTACGGCGCCCCCGCCGGCACCTCCATGGACAAGATCGTCGCCGCTGCGAAGGCCACCCACGTGGACCGCTTCGTGCGCACCCTCCCCGACGGCTACGACACCGTCATCGACGAGGAGGGCGGCAATGTCTCGGTGGGCGAGAAGCAGCTGATCACCATCGCCCGCGCCTTCCTCGCCGAACCCGAGATCCTCGTCCTGGACGAGGCCACCAGCTCGGTCGACACCCGCACCGAGGTCCTCATCCAGCACGCCATGGCCCAGCTCCGCACCGGCCGCACCAGCTTCGTCATCGCCCACCGCCTGTCCACCATCCGCGACGCCGACACGATCCTGGTCATGGAGCAGGGCAGCATCGTCGAGCAGGGCTCGCACGAGGCGCTGCTGGCGGCGGGCGGCGCCTACGCGCGGCTGTACGCGGCGCAGTTCGCCGAGGCGGTGGCCGAGACGGGGTGAGGCCGTCCGGGCCGGGGTGCGCCCGTGACCTGCGGGTAAACCCAACTCCCCCTGGGAGTTGCGGATTTGTGTGTAGGTCATACGGGCGCACCGCTATGGTGTGACGAACACGTGACGCACGGCGACGCTGTGACGCATGGGGTTCGGGAATGATCCTGGATGCCGACGCCCGCGAGGAACTGGCGGGCGACGGCTGCTGCTTGGGGTGAGTGGTGCCTCCCATGAGGCCGGATCCGCCGCAGAGCACGCACCCGTTGGACCGCCGGGCACGAGCGGGTGCGTGGTGAACGGGAACGCTCCACGCCAAGAGGGTGCGGACGATGGCGTGCGCGCGCGGTCCTCGATGCGGCCCAGTACGGAGACGGCTGTCATGGCCACCCAGGAATCCGCCGCGCCGCTGCGGATCATCTTCGCCGACGATGCCGGCGACTCCCGCACGATCGCGGCCTTCGCCTCGTTATCCGTCCACCTCGACGACCTGGCGATCGCCAAGATGGACCTGCTGCGCTTCCGTTCGGAGCTGGAGGGCGACCCGGATCTGGGTATCCCGATCGACGCCTCCCTGCACGCGCAGGACCTCGCCGCGGGCCGCGGGCGCCACGTCTACCGGCCGGGCCTGCTCGGCGAGGCACGACAGGCGCACCTCGCCCGCTGCCGGGGGGCGATCCGCCGCGGCCTGGAGGCCGTCGCCGGCATCCCCCGGGCGCGGGTGACCGCCGTCTACCGGGAGACCGACGACTACGGCCGCGACCGCCCCGCCCTCCAGCGCGCCTGGCTCGCCCGGATCGAGGCCGAACTCGCCGCGTCGGACGAGTACGGGGTGGTGATCGTGGACGGCGACGGGGCCGAGACCTCCCTGATCGACGCCTACCACGATCTGCCGGAGCGCGACCGGCGCATCAAGGGCGTCCCGCTCTTCGCCTCCGCCCGCATCAACTACTTCCTGCAGGCCGCCGACCTGCTCGCCTACGCCGCGTACCAGAGCGTGGCCAAGCGTCCGGAGCGCGCGTTCATGTGGGACTGGTTCGGCACCGCCCTGCCGTGGGCGGACGGGCCGTACGCGCTGTGACCGACGGGTCCGAGTCTTCAACCACCTGCAAACGACGGAGGGTTCATGTCGAAGTCCGCGGCAGCGCAGCCGATCACCGTGGAATGGGGCAAGGAACAGGTCGTGGTGTCCGACGTCGCGCGGGAGCTGCCCGACGCGTCGAAGGTCGACGACCGGGCGAAGGTGGTCAAGGCCGGGACCGCGAACGGGCTGGCCTCGCTCCCCGAGGACGCCTGGCACGCGGTCTCCCGCGCCTCGATCAGCCCCGAGCTGGTCGCGATGCAGCTGCGCCGGTCGGCGGAGTCCGACGGCAGTCTGCTGCTGGAGGAGCATGTGGACGGGGCCACGCTGCGCTCGGTGCACACCCGGGTGTGGCTGACCGAGCTGTTCCCCGGCATCCAGCCGCGCACCGGCCAGAACGCCCTGGACGAGGACGACCCGCAGGTCTTCGGCATGGCCGAGGACGGGCGGCCGCAGGCGATCCTGCGCTACCGCTACCGTGACCGCGCCCATCTGCGCAAGCACATCTGGCAGACCGTCGAGGGCACCCTGACGCTCAACTCCTACGAGGAGTCGATCCTGGCCCGGCGGGTGACCCGGGCCCTGATCGTGCACCCCGCCGTCTTCGAGTTCGAGGCCGAGGGCGAGGAGCCGGTGCACGCCCTGGTCGCACGGGACGGCATCACCCGGCTCGCCAGCGCCTGGAAGATCCTCGCCGGGCCGGGCGCCACCCAGGCGCGGGCCGCCGAGCTGGCGGTGGAGACCCTGACGGCGGAGCGGGCGCAGCCGCCCAACGAGCCGCCGAAGTCGCGCTCGCAGCGCTGGGCGCTGAGCCGGGAGCAGCGGCGCGGCGCGCTGCGGGAGGAGTTCGTCCGCGAGTCGGCCGGGGAGCTGCCCTCGCTGCGGGCGATCCAGATCGCCCAGACGTATGCGGTGCCGGCGCATATCGCGGTGGGGGCGAAGGCCCACCACTCGGGTCTGCTGCCCGCCGCCGACGTCTTCGACGACGCGCTGCGCTCGATCCTCGCCTCGGTGCACGTCGAGTTCAAACCGTGGGACGCGGCGGCCCAGAACCTGGAGGTGGCCACCCGGGCGCTCAAGCTCGTCGTCCAGACCCGGGCCCGCGAGTGGGGCATGGAGGAGCTGCTCGGCGAGGTCTACGCGCTCGCCGTGGGCCGCCGGGGGGAGTCCGAGACCCCGGCGATCTTCCAGGACGCCCGGATCCCGGGAACGCCGCTGTGGCGAGCCGTCTATCTGCTGCATGTCCTGACCCGGCCCCGGCTCCTGGAGGAGCTGCGCGGCCGCGCCAAGGAGATCAAGAACGAGCGGCGGATGACCATCAAGGGCTACGCGGGGCTGCTCGGCCCCGTGGTGGACAAGCCCTGGCGGGGGCAGAAGAAGTCGGTCGTCAAACAGGCGCTCAAGGCGTGGGGCAACGGCGGGGTGCTGTCCAAGGACGTGCTGTCCGAGGGCTGGATCCCGGTGCCGGTCGACGACTTCACCAGCCTGGTCGAGCCCGCGCTGAACGGCGACGGCGACGCCCGCGGCACCCTCGCCCTGGCCGGCGGCACGGCGCTGATCGCGGACAAGCTGATCTCCAGCAACGTCGGTTCCGCGCTCAGCACCCGGCGCGAGCCCGGCAAGGTGCCCTTCCGCGCCGACGCCAACATCGTGGTTGCCGGCCTGGCCCGCGAGGGCAACGCACTCGGGCTGTGGACCCTGGCACTGGCCGCCCAGCGGTTCCAGGCCGATCGGCTGCCCCGCAACGCCGGCGCCCGGCAGGAGTTCGGGCTGCCGGGCGAGGACGACGCGAGCGCGGGCTATCAGCATGTCGCGGTGGACCTGGCGGCACCGGACCGGATCCGCCGGGTCGAGGGGGCCGAGGTGCCGCTGCTGACCTGGGACGTGGTCTACGCGTCGGACGAGGAGCGGGCGCTGAAGGCCGTCAGGGACGCGCAGCCGGCGGCGCCGGTGCTCCGGCCGTCGCCGCAGCAGCCGGGCGGGCAGGGCGAACCGGAAGCGGAGCCGGGGACGGGGCCGGGCCCCGCACCGGAGGCGGCGGACGAGCGCCCGGTGGGGCAGCGGATCGCCGATCTGCGCCAGTCGCTGGGCCGGTCCCTGGACCAGGCGCAGGGGGCGCTGGCGGCGCTGGCGGAGCTGGACCAGGGGCGGTCGCAGCCGCTGTTCACCGACCGCGACGAATGGGCCGGGCTGCGGGAGAGCGCCATCCAGGTACTGAAGAAGCTGGAGGACTTCCGCCCGCCGATGGAGGAGGACGAGGAGGCGGAGCCCGAAGGCGACGCCTGACGGGCGGTGCCGTGCCGTGTCGGGGCGCGCACGGGGTGCGCATCCGTGCGCTCCCTGTGCTCCCCCTGGCCGCAAGGCGCCGCCCGCCCGTCCGCGGGGCGGGGCGGTCCGCCGGGGGGCGCCCGCGGCGATCGGACGGCGATCGGGGGCGGGCGGGCGGTGGCCGAGGCGCGGCCCGGCGGCCCGGTCCGGGACCCGCGGCCGCCGGTCGTCCGGTCCCCGCCACCGCGGCGTCACCTCGGGGTCAGGCCGCGATCATGTCCGCATGCTGGGAAAACCCGGCGGCGGCGGAAAGTGGTGCGGGGAGATCGGGCCCGCCGGCGAGGCGCCGCGCGACGGCGGTGGCCGCGCCGTCGGCCAGGGGCTCCGATCCGCTTCAGGACGGGCTTTCCGGGGGTGCGGGCGGCCTCGGGCCGGCTCCCTTTTCCGTCAACCGAGGACACGCGCCGACCACTCGAAGTGATCGAGAGAACACAAGAACGTGCAAAATCGGCCTCGGGCTTGGAAGCCCGGTGGGCTATTCTGCTGGGCAAGAAGGATCCGGGCAGCGTAGCCCCCGGGTCCTTTTGTGCTTTCAGCCGCGAGCCGCGCGGCTGTCAGGACCGTACGAAGCAGTGCCGCAGACTCCCCCGGCCAGGGCCGGGAGGTGCCCCCGTCGCAGGGACCGAGGAGGAACCAGACGTCATGGGCGAGCGAAGCAGGCAGGACCGAGAGCAGGACAGGGCGAAATGCTCCGGGAACCGGGCAGGTGGTCGGAGGTGAGTTCGCTCCTGCTGCTGACCAACGCACTCCAGCCGTCGACGGAGGTGCTCCCGGCGCTCGGTCTGTTGCTGCACAGCGTGCGGGTGGCCCCCGCCGAGGGCCCGGCCCTCATCGACACCCCCGGGGCCGACGTCATACTGATCGACGGCCGCCGGGACCTTCCGCACGTGCGGTCCCTGTGCCAGCTGCTGCGGTCCACCGGGCCCGGCTGCCCGCTGGTGCTGGTCGTCACGGAGGGCGGGCTGGCCGCCGTCACCGCCGACTGGGGCATCGACGACGTCCTGCTGGACACCGCCGGCCCCGCCGAGGTGGAGGCGCGGCTGCGGCTGGCGATGGGCCGCCAGCAGATCACCACCGACGACGGCCCGATGGAGATCCGCAACGGCGATCTCTCGGTGGACGAGGCGACCTACAGCGCCAAGCTCAAGGGCCGGGTCCTGGACCTGACCTTCAAGGAGTTCGAGCTGCTGAAGTACCTGGCGCAGCACCCGGGCCGGGTCTTCACCCGCGCCCAGCTCCTTCAGGAGGTCTGGGGCTATGACTACTTCGGCGGTACGCGGACGGTGGACGTGCACGTCCGGCGGCTGCGCGCCAAGCTCGGCCCCGAGCACGAGTCGCTGATCGGCACGGTCCGCAACGTCGGCTACCGCTTCGTGACGCCGGAGAAGGCGGAGCGCCCGGCGGAGGCCAAGGCCAAGGCGGAGGCCAAGGACAAGGAGGACGCCGAGCAGGCAGCCGTCGGGCCCGCCCGGGGCCCGTCCGCGGACGGCCGGGGCACCGGCGACGGCGACGGTTCCGCCAGGGCGGTCGCGGCCGGTGCGGAATCCACCGCCGTACGGCCTGCCCGCCGGTAGGACCACCCGCGTAGACTGCCGCGCGTGGCCAAGGTGACGCGGGATGATGTGGCAAGACTGGCGGGTACGTCCACCGCCGTTGTCAGTTACGTCATCAACAACGGACCACGGCCGGTCGCCCCGGCCACGCGCGAGCGGGTGCTCGCCGCCATCAAGGAACTCGGCTACCGGCCGGACCGCGTCGCGCAGGCGATGGCGTCCCGCCGTACCGACCTCATAGGTCTGATCGTGCCGGACACCCGGCAGCCGTTCTTCGCGGAGATGGCGCACGCGGTCGAGCAGGCCGCCGCCGAGCGCGGAAAGATGGTGCTGGTCGGCAACGCCAACTACCTCGACGAGCGCGAGGTGCACTATCTGCGCGCGTTCCTCGGGATGCGGGTCTCGGGGCTGATCCTGATCAGCCAGGGCCCCAGCGAGCACGCCGCCGCCGAGATCGACGCCTGGGACGCCCGGGTGGTGCTGCTGCACCGCAGGCCGGACGCCATCGACGACGTCGCGGTGATGACCGACGACATCTGGGGCGCGCAGCTGGCGACCCGGCATCTGCTGGAGCACGGCCACCCCTACGTCGCCTTCCTCGGCGGCACGGAGGAGACCCCGAAGTCCGGCGACCCGGTCACCGACCACGTCGAGGGCTGGCGGCGGGCCATGCTGGAGTCCGGCAAGACCCCGGACGGCCGCTACTTCCAGGCGCCGTACAACCGCTATGACGCCTACCAGGTCGCGCTGAAGCTGCTGGCCGGGCCGGAGCGGCCGCCGGCGATCATGTGCGCGACCGACGACCAGGCGATCGGTGTGCTGCGGGCCGCCCGCGAGCTGCGGATCGATGTGCCCGGGGAACTGGCGGTCGCCGGCTTCGACGACGTCAAGGAGGCCGGGCTGACGGATCCGCCGCTGACCACGGTCGCCTCGGACCGCGAGGCGATGGCGCGGGCGGCGGTCGACCTGGTGCTGGACGACGGGCTGCGGGTGGTCGGCTCCCGGCGGGAGCGGCTGCGGCAGTTCCCGTCGCGGCTGGTCGTGCGCCGTTCCTGCGGCTGCGACGGCTAGGGCCTGTCCGCCACCCGGGGGCCTTATACCGGGCATACCTACTTCTGTCGGGTCTCTCAGGGTGTTCTCAGACGGTTCTCATGGACCGGGAGCACAGTGATCACATGACCGAGAGCTACCGCCGAAGCGGCGACGAGATGCCACAGGACCGGCCCTACGCGTACGGCACCGAGCACAGCGAGCAGCACCACGGCGGGCCGGCCTTTCCGCCGCCTCCGCCGTACGCCCCCGCAGCCCCGCGGCGCCGGGCCCGCCGGCCGGTCGCGCTGATCGCGGCGGTGGCACTCGTCTCCGGTCTCGTCGGGGGCGGCAGCGCGGCGCTGATCGCCGGCGCGACCGTCCGCCAGAGCGCCGACGGTTCCTCGACCCCGCTGGTCAACGCGGGCAAGAGCAGCGGCAGCGGGGTCTCGGGCGTGGCCAAGGCGGTCAGCCCGGCGATAGTGGAGATCAAGGCGCGGACCGCGGGCGGGCAGTCCACCGGCTCCGGTGTCGTCATCACCGGCGACGGCGAGATCGTCACCAACAACCACGTGGTCGCGGGCGCGGACGAGGTGGTCGTCACCTTCGGCGACGGCAGCCGGAAGCGGGCCGAGGTCGTGGGCACCGACCCCGGCAAGGACCTGGCGCTGATCAAGGTCCGCGGCGCCAAGGGCCTGACGGCGGCGACGCTCGGCGACTCCGACAAGCTCGCGGTCGGCGACCAGGTGGTCGCCATCGGCTCCCCCGAGGGCCTCACCGGCTCCGTGACCAGCGGCATCGTCTCCGCCCTCAACCGGGACGTCACCGTCCCCAAGGAGGACGGCCGGCAGCGGCAGAGCGACCCGGACGGCGGTGGCGGCTGGCCGTTCGAGTTCGGCGGCAACCAGTACAACGGCGACACCGGCTCGTCGAAGACCTCCTACAAGGCCATACAGACCGATGCCTCGCTCAACCCGGGCAACTCCGGTGGCGCCCTGATCAACATGCAGGGGCAGATCGTCGGCATCAACTCCGCGATCTACTCGCCCAGCTCGGCGACCAGCAGCACGGCGGGCAGCGTCGGCCTCGGCTTCGCCATCCCGATCAACACCGTCAAGGCCGACCTCGACGCGCTGCGCGGCGGCGGGAGCGGGGGCGACAACAGCGGCGTCTGACGGCCCGCCCGGCACCCCCGACCGCCCCGCCCCGGGACGTTCCGCGTCCACGCCCCCGGACCGCCGCCGCCGTGCGAGGCTGAGGGCCGGCCCTTCCATCCCGTCGTCCCACCCGAGGAACCCCTCCACATGAGCCCCGCCGAGCACGGTGACCAGCCCGCCCGCATCCTGATCGTCGACGACGAGCCCGCGGTCCGCGAGGCGCTGCAGCGCTCGCTCGCCTTCGAGGGGTACGGCACCGAGCAGGCGGTCGACGGACTGGACGCGGTCGAGAAGGTCGCCTCCTACGACCCCGAGCTGATCGTGCTGGACGTCCTGATGCCGCGGATGGACGGGCTGACCGCGGCCCGCCGGCTCCGGGCGAGCGGGGTGACCGTACCGATCCTGATGCTGACCGCCCGTGACACGGTCGGCGACCGCGTCACGGGGCTGGACGCCGGCGCCGACGACTACCTCGTCAAGCCCTTCGAGCTGGACGAACTGCTCGCCCGGATCCGCGCGCTGCTGCGCCGCAGCTCCTACGCGGCGGCGGCCGGCGCGCAGCCCGAGGAGGGCGAGACGCTCGGCTTCGCCGATCTGCGGATGGACCTGTCGACCCGCGAGGTGACCCGGGGCGGCCGGCCGGTCGAGCTGACCCGCACCGAGTTCACCCTGCTGGAGATGTTCCTGGCGCATCCGCGGCAGGTCCTGACCCGCGAGCAGATCCTCAAGGCCGTCTGGGGCTTCGACTTCGAACCCACCTCCAACTCCCTCGACGTGTATGTGATGTACCTGCGCCGCAAGACCGAGGCGGGCGGCGAGCCGCGGCTGGTGCACACGGTGCGGGGGGTCGGGTACGTCCTGCGCACGGACGGCGGAGCGGAATGAACCCCGACCACACGGGCCCGGGCGGCCGGCTCGGCGCGCACTTCGGGCGGCTGCCGCTGCGCTCGCGGCTGACCCTGCTCACGGCCGCCGCGGTGGCGGTGGCGGTGGCGGTCTCCGCGCTCGCCTGCTGGCTGCTCACCCGCGCCCAGCTGCGCGACGAGGTGGACAACTCGCTGCAGAACGTCAGCGTCCCGGCGGACTATCTGCAGGTCACCTACGCCAACTGCCAGCCCACCGACCCCACCGAGAACAAGAACGCCCCGCCGTCGTACTACAACGTCCAGATCGTCCAGGTCGACGGCTCGCGCTGCGTGGGCCCCAACTCCCAGCCGGTGCGCGTGCAGCGCACCGACCTCGCGGTGGCGCAGGGCGTGCTGCGCGACACCCTGCACGACGCGGTCACCACCGGCGGTGCGGACGTGCGGGTGCTGACCAAGCACATGGACGTCCAGGGCGTGCAGTTCGCGGTGTCCATCTCGCGTCCGCTCAACGAGATCGACAGCGCGCTGAACACCCTCGCACTGCTGCTGGCCGCCGTCGCGGGGCTGGGCGTGGTCGGCGCGGGCACGGCCGGGCTGGTCATCGCGCGCTCCGGCCTCAAGCCCGTCGACCGCCTCACCGAGGCCGTCGAGCACGTCGCCCGCACCGAGGACCTGACCATCCGCATCCCGGCGGACGGCGAGGACGAGATCGCCCGCCTCTCCCGCTCCTTCAACTCCATGACCGCGGCGCTGGCCGCCTCCCGCGATCTGCAGCAGCAGCTGATCGCGGACGCGGGCCACGAGCTGCGGACGCCGCTGACCTCGCTGCGGACGAACATCGATCTGCTGGTGCGCAGCGAGCAGTCCGGCCGCGAGATCCCGGCGGCCGACAAGGCGGCGCTGCTGTCCTCGGTGAAGGCGCAGATGGGGGAGCTGGCGGCGCTGATCGGCGATCTTCAGGAGCTGTCGCGGCACCCCGAGCCCGGGCAGAGCGCCGTCGAGGTGGTGGCCCTGCACGACATCGTCGACTCGGCGCTGGGCCGGGCCCGGCTGCGCGGCCCGTCGCTGACCATCACCGCCGACATCGAGCCCTGGTACGTACGGGCGGAGCCGGCCGGGCTGGAGCGCGCGGTGGTCAACCTGCTGGACAACGCGGTCAAGTTCAGCCCGCCCGGCGGCGGCATCGAGGTCTCCCTGGCCGGCGGCGAGCTGACGGTGCGCGACCACGGACCGGGCATTGCGCAGGACGAGCTGCCGCATGTCTTCGAGCGGTTCTGGCGCTCGCCGTCCGCGCGCAGCCTGCCCGGCAGCGGCCTGGGGCTGTCGATCGTGGCGCGGACGGCGGAGCAGGCGGGCGGCGCGGTACGGCTGCGCTCCGCCGACCTCGGCGGCACCGAGGCGGTGCTGACCCTGCCGGGCGCGCCGACGCCCCCGCCGCAGCTGCCCGACGAGCCGCCGGTGCCGCCGGTCCCGGGGAGCTGAGCCCCCGGGCGGCGGCCGCCCCCCGCCCCCGTCGCTACTTCTTCTTCGCCGCGTCCCCGAACGGGAGGTTCGCCCCCGTCAGCTCGGCCCGGATGCCGTCCTGCTCGACGGAGATATTGCGCAGCCGGACGTCGCCGGGCGTCTTGGGGAGCCGGAAGGACAGCGACAGCCGGTCGGCGAGCTGCGGCTTGGTCAGCCCGCTGAGGGCGCCGAGGATCTTGGGGTCGATACCGACCTTCTCCAGCAGCCAGGGGTGGTCGATCACCACGTCGACGAGGTTGACCTTCATCAGCTGCTCGATGAAGCGCGGCGACCCGGTCAGCTCGTGCAGCTTCTCCTCGCTGCGCAGCGCCTCTTCGATGTACGCCCGGGGGATGCCGATCCGGTCCGCGATCGCCGGGACGGACAGCATCGACTTGACCTTGGCGGCCTGCCGGCTGAGGTCGGCGGCGGCCTTGCGGGTCAGCCGCAGGCCCTCCTCCTTGCCGGTGCCGGGGCGGTAGACGGCGATATCGCCGATGTCCAGGCGCATCCGGCTGATCTCGGTGGAGATACCGCGGTCGCCGGCCCGTTGAATGCGCGCCTCGGCCCGTACGCGCAATGCGTGGCCGGCGATCGGTAGTTGCCCTTCCGCGCGGATGGAATTGTGGCCCAGCTCACTGAATTTCACCTGCGAGGCGCCCAGTTCGCGATTCATGTCGTCAAAGGCGAGCAGCACGGTGCCGTTCATGGAGCCGATCGTGGCGCCCTTGATGGAGGTGGGCAGATCGCCGTCGAGGCGTACGTCGTTCGCGGTCGCCTCGAATTTCGCCAGCGATACCCGGTCGGCGGCGACATCGGGAATGGTGACGTGCACCCGGTCGACGCGCTTGCCCAGGACCTGGGTGAGGAACGGGAATCCCTGGATGTCGACTTCCGGGGTGGCGTTCAGATGCATGGCGTCCTTCAGCTTCTCCGCGGTCTTGTCCTGTGCGTACAGGACGGCGAACCGGTCGAAGAGGCTGAGGAACGCGGTGCACACCAGCACCGCCACCAGCAGTTTGATGGTGATCGGGACGGCGGCGAAGCGGCTGATGCCGCGCTTGGCGCGGCGGTGGTTGGGCCGCTTCCAGACCTCGCCCTCGTCGTCGTCCGAGCGCAGCCCCAGGCCCAGCGGGTCGTCGCTGTCGTCGCGCTCGTTGAGGTAGCTGCGGCGGCGGACGGATCCGGGGCCGTCGTAGGTGCCGAATTCCTCGTCGAGTTCGGCCGCCGGGTCCGGCTCGGGGTCGGCGAGGGCCGCCAGATCCGCATAGGGATTGACCGGTTCAAGCTTTCTGGTGTCGCCGGCGGGGCCGTTTCCGGCGCCCGGCACCGGGGAATCGGAGGAGGGCCGATCAGCGGATGCCGGCGAGGGTGAGGGTATGCGTATGGGGGATCGCATCCGAACATCCCACCATGAGCACGGGCCTTGAACGCAACTCAAACCGGGGGTAAGCCGGATAAGTGAGGGTTGTCCACTCCGTCTTGGCAAAAAATTGCCGCGCCCGCCGAACGGACCTGAACTACCGTCACTCCTCTTGCCCGACCGCGGAACCGGCCCTGTTCGGAAGGCCGAATTCCCCTTTCTCCGAAGGTGGTCCTCATGATCGTGGTAACCGGAGCAACCGGCAATATCGGCCGCTGCCTCGTCGACCGGCTCCTCGCGGAGGGCGCCGCGGTACGCGCGCTGACCCGCGATCCGGCGCGCGCCGCGCTGCCGGCCGGGGCCGAGGTGGTCCGCGCCGACCTCACCGGCACCGGCGACCTCGCACCGCTCCTCGCCGGCGCCGACGCGCTCTTCCTCAACCTGGCGGCCGGTGGTGACGGGGCGGCCGCCCGCCTGATCGACGCCGCCGCCAAGGCCGGCGTCCGCCGGATCGTCCTCAACTCCTCGATGGGGGTGACCGACACCCCCGCCGACGAGAGCAACTTCATCTCCCGTATGCACGCCGCCCTGGAGCGCGCGGTGCGCGACTCCGGCCTGGAGTGGACCTTCGTCCGCGGCGCCAACTACGCCACCAACACCCTCGCCTGGGCCCCGTCGATCCGTGCGACCGGTGTGGTGCGCGATGCGCACCCGGGCGCCCGGGGCGTGCCCGTCCACGAGGCCGACCTCGCCGATGTCGCCGCCGTCGCCCTCCTGGACCGCACCGGCGCCCATCTGGGCCGGGCCTACCTGGTCACCGGCCCCGAGCCGATGACCGTCGCCGAGCAGGTCGCCGAGATCGGCCGGGCCATCGGGCGCGAGACCCGCGTCGAGCAGATCTCGGAGGACGAGGCGGTCGAGGCGATGGCCGGCCCGCACCTGCCCGAGGAGGCCGCCCGGGAGCTGGTCCGGATGTTCGGCGGGACCGTCGACGCCCCGGCCTTCCCCGTCTCCGACGCCGTCGCACGCGTCACGGGCCGCCCGGCCCGCACCTTCGCCCAGTGGGCGCGGGACCACGCCGCCGACTTCTCCTGAGCGGCCGGCGGCCGGGGCCCGGGCCGGGCGAAAACCCTTTGCCCTGCGGGCTCTTGCCGCCTTACCGTCCGCGCATGCTGCCTCGCGTGGACACGGACGACCAGTGGGACGCGGTCGTCCCCGATGAAGCGGTGATGCGGCCGGGGGCCGCCGAGCTCTGCAGGCGGCTGGGGCTGGCGGACGCGCCCCTGGACCGCTTCCCCGTCGGCTCGCAGCCGGTGTACGCCGTCGGGGACCGCTATGTGCTCAAGCTCTTCCCCGCCGCCGGCGCCGCCGACGCGATCGCCGAGGCCCGGGTCCTGTCCCACCTCCAGGGGCGGCTCCCCGTGCCCACGCCCTACGTCCACGACTCCGGCGAGTACGTCAACGGCTGGCGCTATGTGCTGATGTCCCGGCTGCGCGGCACCGACCTCGCCGTCGCCTGGCCCCGCATCCCCCGCGCCGAACAGGACCGCATCGCCACCGAGGCCGGCGAGACCCTCGCCGCGCTGCACGCCCTGGACCCCGCACCGCTCACCGACGTCCTGGGTCCTGAGGACTGGGGCGCCTTCCTCGGCCGCCGGCGCGCCGCGGCCGTCGAACAGCAGCGCTCCCGCGGGCTCCCGGAGCCCTGGCTGGAGCGGATCCCCGACTTCCTCGACTCCGTGGCGCTGCCCGCGCAGGAGCCCGCAGCCCTCCTGCACACCGAGTTCATGCGCGGGCACATGACGGTCGACGAGGCCGACGACTGGCGGCTGACCGGACTCCTCGACTTCGAGCCCGCCATGATCGGGCACCGCGCCTACGACTTCGTCGCCGTGGGCCTGTTCGTCTCCCGCGCCGATCCCCGCCTGCTGTCCCGGGTCTTCGCCGCCTACGGCGCGCACTTCGCGCCCCGCGAGCTGCTGGCCTACACACTGCTGCACGTCCACAGCGACCTCCCCTGGTACCTGCGCGAACTGCCCGCCCCGCCCGAGGCGACCCTGGAGTCGCTGGCGGAGCGGTGGTTCGGGACGCGGTGAACGCAGCGGGCCGCGCGGGTGCGGCGGCTCAGAAGTCCACCATCGCCCGGTCGTCGACGCGGGCCACCGACTCCTGGCCGAAGCGCTTGGCGTAGGCGCGGCGGATGCGCTCGATCGCGGGGTCGTGCCGGCGGGCCTGCGAGGTGGGGTAGAGGAGGATGAGCTCGTAGGAGCGCTCGCGTTCGATGGTGCCGTGCGCGTCGCGGTACTGGCCCCGGCCCGCCCGGACGGTCAGGCCGTCGGGAAAGTGCGGGGTGACGAAGCCGTCGACGAAGGCGCGGAACTGCCGGTCGGTGACCGCGGGGCCGCCGTCGGGGCGGGCGGTGCCGAAGAACAGGCTGGTCTCGATGTAGGGGCTGCCGTGGGCGGGCAGCGGCGGCTGCGAGACGGGCGCGCGCCCCGGGGCCACGGCGGGAGCCGCGGCGGAGGACGCGGCGCCGAGCAGGACGGTGCACACGGCCAGTACGGCCAGCCGCCCGCGGGCGTGCTGGGACATCGTGCGCAGGGAACGCGACGCGGACAGGGAACGCAAGGGGGCTTCCTCTCGTGGGACCGGCCGAGCGGGGTGCTCGGCCGGATAACGAGAGGAAGCCCCCGGAGCTACTGCGGGCCGCCCGCGGCTACTTCACCACGGTGATCCGGTCCGCCTTGGGCGGGGTGAGGGGCCGCTCCGCCGAGGAGTGGGCGGTCAGGTAGCCGGTGAAGGCGTCGAGGTCGGAGGGGCCGACGTACTTGTTCCGGCCGTCCTTGAAGGCGGGGAAGCCGTCGCCGCCGCCGGCCAGGAACTCGTTCATGGCGACGCGGTAGGTCTTGGCGGGGTCCAGGGCGGCACCGTTCAGCTTGATCGAGTCCTTGACGACGCGGTCGGCGCCCTTCTTGGTCATGTCGAGGGTGTAGGTGAGGCCGTCGGAGACCTGGAGGATCTTGGGGGATGCCTCGTTGGGGCCGCTGACCTGCTGCTGGAGGGCGGTCAGCAGCTGGGCGCCGGTGAGGTCGACGACGTTGGTCATGTTGGTGAAGGGCTGGACGGTGAACGCCTCGCCGTAGGTGACCACGCCGTCGCCCTCCGAGCCGGACGCCGTGAAGGCGAGGTCGGAGCGGATGCCGCCGGGGTTCATCAGCGCGAGCTGGGCGCCGCCCTTGTCGGCCGCCTTGGTGGCTTCGAGCTGGGCGTCGGCGATGACGTCGCCGAGCGGGGACTCGGGGGCGTTCGCGCCGCGGCCGGCGATATCGGCGGAGATATGGCCCACCGGGCGGTTGGCGACCGGGGCGGCGAGCTTGTTCCAGCGGGCGATCAGCGACGTCATGTCCGCGGCCTTGGGCTGGGTGCGGTCGACGACGTGGTTGACCGCGCCGGGGGCCTTGACGCTGGTGCGCACGATGTCGCCGGTGCGGCGGTCGTAGGTCAGCGTGGTGTCGGTGTAGAGCTTGCCGTAGGACGCGGCGGAGGTGACGGTGCGCGGCCGGCCGGAGGGGTCGGGGATGGTGCAGGCGTAGGCCTGGTGGGTGTGGCCGGTGACCAGGGCGTCGACCCGGGGGGTGACGTGCTTGGCGATCTCGGTGATCGGGCCGGATATTCCGTCGCCGGGGCCGGGGCTGTCGCACTTGTAGTTGTAGGAGGTGGAGGCGGGCATGCCGCCCTCGTGGATGAGGGCCACGATCGCCTTGACGCCCTGCTTGTTCAGCACCTTGGCGTACTTGTTGATCGTCTCGACCTCGTCGTGGAACTTCAGGCCCTTGATGCCCTCGGCGTTGACGATGTCGGGGGTGCCCTCCAGCGTCACGCCGATGAAGCCGATCTTGACGCCCTTGCGCTGCCAGACGGTGTACGGCTTGAGCAGCGGCTTGCCGGTCGTCTCGTCCGTGACGTTGGCGGTCAGGTACGGGAAGCCGGCGCCCCGGAACTTCCTGCCGTCCTCGTAGCAGCCGTCCTTCGGGTGGCAGCCGCCCTTCTGCAGGCGGGTCAACTCCGCGCGGCCCTCGTCGAATTCGTGGTTGCCGACGGAGGTGACGTCCAGGCCCAGCCTGTCCATGGCCTCGATGGTCGGCTCGTCGTGGAACAGCCCGGACACCAGCGGGCTGGCGCCGACCATGTCACCGGCCGCCGCGGTGACCGAGTAGGGGTGGCCCTTGCGCGCCGTGCGCAGGGACTGGGCCAGGTACTCGACGCCGCCGGCCGGGACGGCCTTCTTGGTGCCGTCCGGCTGGAGCTCCTCGACCGTGCCGGAGGAGCCCTGCGGCGGTTCGAGGTTGCCGTGGAAGTCGTTGAAGGAGAGCAGCTGTACGTCGACCGTGCGGCCGGAGCGCTCCGCCGCGCCGGTGTCGGCGCCGGCCGGCAGGGCGGTGGCGGCAAGGCCCGCCGCGGCGGCCAGGGCGGCGGCGCCGATCGTCAATCTTCGTACGGTGCGGCGCCGTTGCGTTGTCGCTGGCATGGGTTCCCCTCCTGGATGTACCTGAGCGGACGGCAGCATACGGTTGACGCGCGTAGCGCAACAGGGGGTGCGGGGTTACGGACGGGTGGCCGGGGAGCGGCGGGGGCGTGGGTGGCGCCCCTGCGCGGCCCCGGCCGGGTCGTACGCTTCAGACATGACTGACGCTGCACAGGAGATGGGACGCACCGGCCGCCGGATCCAGGTGGTCGACGAGCTCGGGCCGGAAGGGGCCGCGGCCGTCCTGGAGCTGATCGAGCGGGCCGCGCGCACGGACGGGCAGCCCGCCGTGTCCGAGCAGGGCCGGCTCCAGCTGCGGGGCGGCCCGCGCGAGGGCGTGCGGCATGTGCTGGTGTGCGCGCGCGGGGAAGAGGCCGAGGAGCTGGTCGCGTACGGGCAGCTGGAGGACACCGACCCGGTCGAGGCGCCGGCCGCCGAGCTGGTGGTGCACCCCGGGTTCCGCGGCCGCGGGCACGGCCGGGCGCTGGGCGGTGAGCTGCTGGAGCAGTCCGGGCGCCGGCTGCGGGTCTGGGCCCACGGCGGGCATCCGGCCGCCCGGCACCTGGCCCAGACCCTGGGGCTGACGATGTTCCGGGAGCTGCGGCAGATGCGGCGCCCGCTGGTGGATCTGGAGCTGGCCGAGCCGGTGCTCCCCGAGGGCGTGTCGGTACGGACCTTCCAGCCCGGCACGGACGACGCGGCCTGGCTGGAGGTGAACGCGGAGGCGTTCGCGCACCACCCGGAGCAGGGCTCGCTGACCCAGCGCGACCTGGAGGACCGCAAGGGCGAGGCGTGGTTCGACCCGAAGGGCTTCTTCCTGGCGGAGAAGGACGGCCGGCTGGTCGGCTTCCACTGGACCAAGGTGCACGCCGACGAGGGCCTGGGCGAGGTCTATGTGCTCGGGGTGCGGCCCGGAGCCCAGGGCGGCGGCCTGGGCAAGGCGCTGACCTCGATCGGACTGCGGCATCTGGCGGGCCAGGGGCTGCCGACGGCGATGCTCTACGTCGACGCGGACAACGCGGCGGCGGTGTCGGTGTACGAGCGGATGGGGTTCGTCACGCACGAGACGGATCTGATGTACCGCTCGGAGACGTGACGGGCGCGCACGCGGGGACGTGAGCGGCGGGGCGGGCCTCCAAGGGCCCGCCCCGCTCGTCGTTCGGCGTCCTCAGCCCCGCCGGGCCCGCCACTCGCGCGCCAGCATCGCGTAGACCACCTCGTCGGTCCATTCGCCGTCGAGGAACTCGTTCTCCCGCAGATGCCCCTCGCGGCGCATCCCCAGCCGCTCCAGGACCCGGGCCGAGGCGGTGTTGCGGCCGTCCAACTCGGCCTGGACGCGGTGCAGTCCCAGCTCCTCGAAGCCCAGCTCCAGCAGCGCGCGGCCGGCTTCGGTGGCGTAACCCCGCCCGGAGTGGTCGGGGTTGAAGACATAGCCGATGCCGCCCTGGCGGTGCTCGCGGCTGGTGTAGACGAAGGTGACGTCGCCGACCAGCGTGCCCGTCTCGCGGACGACGACGGCGAGCTGGAGGATGTCGCCGGAGTCGCGCAGCGTGGTGCGGGTGGACTTGGTGGCGACGGAGGTCCGGGACCCGGCCTCGTCGAGGGGTCCCCAGTACAGGTACCGGCAGACCTCGGGCCGCCGTTGGTAGGTGTGGATCGCGGCGAAGTCGTCGGCGGTGACGGGGCGCAGATCCAGCCGTGCGGTGCGGATCGGGTAGTCGGGGGTGTACGGCAGCGGCGGCGCTGGGAGCTCGGAAGGCAGGGGCACACGGCCAGCGTAGGCGTCGAGGTTGACAGGTGCAGCCCACTTCCCGCACGCTTCCACTACTTCATTAGTGGAATGAGGCGGGGATGGGGCAGGGGGCGCGGGGGATGGCGATACGGCCGGTGGGCGGCCACGAGGCGAACGGCGGCGCCGCGGACCGCACCGCCATCGAGGCGATCGGCCTCGGCAAGCGCCACCGCCGCCGCTGGGCGCTGCGCGACTGCACCTTCCGGCTGCCGCCCGGCCGTATCTGCGCACTGGTCGGGCCGGCCGGCGCCGGCAAGACCACCCTGCTCTCGCTCGCGTCCGGGCTGGTGCGCCCCACCGAAGGCGCGGTGCGGATCGGCGGTGCGAACGGGTCCGGCCCGGCCGCCCGCGCCAAGGTCGCGTGGGTGGCCCAAGGCGGGCCGCTCTCCCCCCGGTTGACGGTCGCCGAGACGCTGCGGCTGGGCCGCGAACTCACCCCCGGGCACTGGGACGAGCGGCGCGCCGAGCAGATCGTGCGGGCCGGCCGGCTCCCCCTGGATGCCCGCGTCGGCATCCTGTCTGCCGGGCAGGGCGCCCACCTCGCGCTCACCCTGGCCCTCGCCCGGCAGCCCGAACTCCTGCTGCTCGACGACCTGCCGGCGCACGCCGACCCGCTCGTGCGGCACCGGGTCGCCGCGCTGCTGCTGGCCCAGGCCGCCGAGTACGGCACCACCGTCGTGATGGCCGCGCCGCCGCTCGCCGAACTGGACGGGCTCTGCGACCACCTGCTGGTGCTGGCCGGCGGCCGGATCCGGCTCGCGGGCGCGGCTGAGGACGCCGTCGGGGCGCACGCCCTGGTGATGGGGGAGCGGCGGGGCGAGGGGCTGCCGCCCCGGATCGCCGCCCACCCGGTCGTCGACGCACAGCTGACCGGGCGTCACTTCACCGCGCTCGTACGGCCCGAGGGCGCGATCGCCCCCGGGCCCTGGGAGGTGGCGCAGCCGTCCGTCGAGGAGCTTCTGCTCGGCTATCTGCGGGCCCCCGACGCGCCCGCGCCGAGCGCGCCGGGCGGGGAGCCGGCCGCTTTGCGCCGCCTCCCCGGCGGCACCCCCGGGCACCGGCCCGGCATCCCCGGTATGCCGCGCAACGCGGCACCCGGCCGGCCCGGCGCACCACGCATCGGCCACGACCAGCACAGCGGCAAGGGAGCGGCGGCATGACCGGCACCACGGCACACCTCACGGCGAACGGGAACGGGAACGGGCCCGATGCGGGCGGCACCGGCCACGGCGACGGGCCCGGCGACCCGGCCGGCCGCCGGACGGCTCCCCGCCGCGTCCCGCCGCGCGGCCTGGCCTGGCTGGTCTGGCGGCAGCACCGCCTGGTCCTGGGCGCCGCGCTCGCCGGATCGGCCGCCGCCGCGGTCTGGGGCGCGGTGCTGCGCGGCCGGATGGCCGGGTTCATCGACGCCCACCACCTCGCGGGCTGCTCGCTGATCTCCCAGGTCCCGCGCTGCGAGGGCACCCAGGAGGCGGTCGGCGCCTTCCGCGCGGCCTACCACCCGTCCCTCCAGCTCGCCGAGCTGGGGCTGGTGCTGCTGCCCGCGCTCATCGGCGTGTTCCTCGGCGCGCCGCTGATCGCCCGCGAGCTGGAGGCCGGCACCCACCAGCTCGTACTGACCCAGTCGGTCGGCCCGCTGCGCTGGCTCGCGGCGAAGCTCGCGCTGCCCGCGCTGGTCGTGCTCGCCGCGACCTCGGGACTCTCGGCGGTCTTCGCCTGGCTCTGGCGGGTCGGCGGCGACGAGGTCTCCGGCTCCTACTGGTACTCCGTCCTCGGCTTCGGCTCGCTCGGCCCGATACCCGTCGCCTACGCCCTGCTGGGCCTGGCGGCCGGGACGCTGACCGGTCTGCTGCTGCGCCGTACGGTCTCCTCGATGGCCCTCACCCTGGCCGCCATGATCGTGCTGCAGTCCGCGTTCCACCTGCTCAGGCCGTATCTGATGCCGGCCACCACGACCGAGTTCGGGCGGGACGCGGCGACCTCGGCGCCGGACGACAGCTGGGTCCTGGGGGAGGGGTGGACCACCCGCTCCGGCGCCCGGCTGACCGCGGAGGACATGGGCTGCCGGCCCGAGGGCGACTTCGCCGCCTGCCTGCGCGAGCACGACGTCACCGGCCGGTTCCTGGACCAGCACCCGGCGGCGCACCACTGGCCGCTGGCGTGGATCGAGGCCGGGCTCGTCCTGGCGCTGGCGGCGGCCTTGACCGCGGTCGCCTTCCGGGTGATGCGCCGCCGGCACGGCTGAGGCGGCGCGCGGCGGCCGGGCGCCCTCCCGCGCCGCCGTCACGGCCGCTATCTTGGCGGCCCCGAGGGACCCCCGGAAGGCACCGGGAGGCGGCAACCGGGCCGGTGTCCGCCCCCCGCCCGTGGCACCCCGATTGCCTGTCCGCCATATCCGCGTTACCAGTGATTCAATGTTGCTTGCGAGCATCGCTGAATGCAGCCCGCTGTGCCGAACGTCCCCAACCCGAGGCTCCGTCTCGCGCCGCCTCCTGACGCGCCTGGAACCCCGGGGACGCGGAAGAATAAGGCCATGAACCAGCAGCCCAGCGCTCAGGCCCAGGTCCAGCCCGAGATGCCGACCACGAAGCCCCCGGCCCCGTCGGCCCAGCCTTCCGTGGGCTCCATCGCCGCGCACCGCCCGAACGCGGTCCGCGGGACGGTGCCGGGCCTGGAACCGGACCTGGACGCCGATCCGGACGCGTACGAGGACCAGGGCGTGGTGGGCGCGGACGGCGAGGAGCTGCCCAGCGGCCGCTTCCTGGACCGCGAGCGCAGCTGGCTGGCCTTCAACGAGCGGGTGCTCGAACTGGCCGAGGACCCGGCCACCCCCCTCCTCGAACGGGCTAACTTCCTGGCGATTTTCGCCAGCAACCTCGACGAGTTCTTCATGGTCCGGGTCGCCGGCCTCAAGCGGCGGATAGCCACGGGCGTGGCGACCCGCTCCGCGTCGGGCCTGCAGCCCCGCGAGGTGCTGGAGCAGATCTGGACGCGCTCGCGCGAGCTCATGGCCCGGCACGCCGCCTGCTACCAGCAGGACATCGCCCCCGAGCTGGCCGACCAGGGCATCCATCTGATCCGCTGGCCGGAGCTGACCGAGAAGGAGCAGGCCCGCCTGTTCACCCTCTTCCGCCAGCAGATCTTCCCGGTGCTCACCCCGCTGGCGGTGGACCCCGCACACCCCTTCCCCTACATCTCCGGCCTCTCGCTGAACCTCGCCGTCGTCGTCCGCAACCCCGTCAGCGGCCACGACCACTTCGCGCGGGTCAAGGTGCCGCCGCTGCTCTCCCGCTTCCTGGAGGCATCCCCGCAGCGCTACGTCCCCATCGAGGACGTCATCGCCGCCCACCTGGAGGAGCTGTTCCCGGGCATGGAGGTGCGCGCGCACCACATGTTCCGGGTCACCCGCAACGAGGACCTGGAGGTGGAGGAGGACGACGCGGAGAACCTCCTCCAGGCGCTGGAGAAGGAGCTGATGCGGCGGCGCTTCGGACCGCCGGTCCGCCTGGAGGTCGAGGAGTCCATCGACCCGGCCGTGCTCGACCTGCTGGTCCAGGAACTGAAGATCTCCGACGCCGAGGTCTACCCGCTTCCCGGCCCGCTGGACCTGACCGGCCTGTTCGGCATAGGAGCGCTGGACCGGCCCGAGCTGAAGTACCCCAAGTTCGTCGCCGGCACCCACCGCGACCTCGCCGAGGTGGAGTCCGCCTCCGCCCCCGACATCTTCGCCGCCCTGCGCGTGCGCGACGTGCTGCTGCACCACCCCTACGACTCCTTCTCCACCTCCGTGCAGTCCTTCCTGGAGCAGGCCGCCGCCGACCCCGACGTCCTGGCGATCAAGCAGACGCTCTACCGCACCTCCGGGGACTCGCCGATCGTCGACGCCCTGATAGACGCCGCCGAGTCCGGCAAGCAGGTCCTGGTCCTGGTCGAGATCAAGGCCCGGTTCGACGAGCAGGCCAACATCAAGTGGGCGCGGAAGCTGGAGGAGGCCGGCTGCCATGTCGTCTACGGCCTGGTGGGCCTCAAGACCCACTGCAAGCTCTCCCTGGTCGTCCGCCAGGAAGGCGAGATGCTGCGCCGCTACTCCCACGTGGGGACCGGCAACTACCACCCCAAGACCGCCCGGCTGTACGAGGACCTCGGCCTGCTGACCGCCGACCCGCAGGTCGGCGCGGACCTCTCCGACCTCTTCAACCGGCTCTCCGGCTACTCCCGCCGCGAGACCTACCGCCGGCTCCTGGTCGCCCCCAAGTCCCTGCGGGACGGCCTGGTCCAGCGCATCAACAAGGAGGCCGCGCACCACCGCGCGGGCCGCCCCGCCTACGTCCGCATCAAGGTCAACTCGATGGTCGACGAGGCCGTCATCGACGCCCTCTACCGCGCCTCGCAGGCGGGCGTACCGGTCGACATCTGGGTGCGCGGCATCTGCGCGCTGCGCCCGGGAGTCACCGGCCTGAGCGAGAACATCCGCGTCCGCAGCATCCTCGGCCGCTTCCTGGAGCACTCCCGGGTCTTCGTCTTCGGCAACGGCGGCGAGCCCGAGGTGTGGCTGGGCAGCGCCGACATGATGCATCGGAATCTGGACCGGCGGATCGAGGCGCTGGTGCGGGTGGCCGACCCGGCCCACCGCGCCTCGCTCAACCGGCTGCTGGAGACCGGGACGGCGGACTCCACGTCCTCCTGGCACCTGGGCCCGGACGGCGACTGGACCCGGCGCGCGGTGGACGCGGACGGCGCGCCGCTGCGCAACGTACAGGAAATGCTCATTGACGCCCGGAGGCGCCGGCGTGGCCCAGCGACATGACCAGCCGATCGGGGGGCCGGCCGGTCTCCTCGGTGTCGGATACGAGCCCGGCGGGGCGCCCGGAGCCCGTGCCGCGGTGGTGGACGGGCCGTACGGCGCCGACGACGAGGCGATCACCGATGCCGCCCCCGGCGCCGACTCCGCCTCCGGCGCCGGCCCGGCCGGGACCGCCGAGGAGGTGCTCGCCGGCTATCTGCACCAGCAGTCCGCGGAGTTCCTGCGCAGTCTGCGGCTGCACCGCGAGAGCGGCCCGGACGCCGAAGGCGCCGGCGAGGCCGCCCGCCAGCTGCGCCGCGCCGCCCGCCGGATCAGCGCCACCCTGCACACCTTCCGCCCGCTGACCGAGGAGGCATGGGCCGACCAACTCACCGCCGAACTGGGCTGGTTGTCCGGCGCCCTCGCCCGCGAGCAGGTCTGCGAGGCCCGCCGCGAGCGGCTGATGGCGGCGCTTGCGCGGCTGACGGGCCGGGGGGAACGGCCCGAGCGGTCCGCACGCGGCGAACGGGGCGGCCGGGGCGAACGCGCCAGGCGCACCGACCGGACGGCCTCGGGCCGGCGCCCCGCACCCGCCGGCAGCTCCCCGGAGTCGTCGGCCGCCGCCTCCTCCGCTTCCTCCGAGACGGATCCCGACGCCGCGCTGTCGGCCGGTGCCGCGCGGGCCGGGGCGCTGCTGGACCGCCAGCTCACCCTCGCCCGCACCCGCGCCCACTCCGCCGCGCTGCAGGCGCTGGGCTCCTCCCGCTTCCACGCCGTTGCCGACTCCGTCGCGGTGCTCGCCTCCGAGGCGCCGCTGGCCCGTACGACCGCGGAGCTGCCGGCCGCCGAGGCGCTGCCGCCGCTCGCCGAGCAGGCGCACCGGCGGCTGACCGAGGCGGTCGCGGCGCTGCCGCTGTCGCGTGCCGGGTACCCGTACAACGCCGAGGCGCTGACCGCCGACCACCGCCAGGACGCGCCCTGGCACCAGGTCCGGCTCCTGGTGCGGCTGAGCCGCTACGCCCAGGAGGTGCTCGCGCCGGAGCGGGCCGATCCCCGGCTGCTGGAGGCCGCCCGGGCGCTGGAGCGCCACCGCGACGCCGCGGAGGCCGCCGCCGCTGCCGCCGCCGCGGCCCGCACCCCCCGCATCGCCCCCGCCACGGCCTACGCCCTGGGGGTGCTGCACGCCGATCAGCGCCATCAGGTGGAGGCGGCCCGGTTCGCCTTCGGCCGGGTGTGGCTGTCCAGGGCGCCCAGGGGCTGAGGGGTGGTGCGGATGACCGTCCCTCAGAAGCCGGTACGGGCCGCCGGCTGCGTGCTGTGGCGCCGCGCGGCGTCGGAGGACGGGCTGGAGATCGGCCTCGTCCACCGCCCCAAGTACGACGACTGGTCCCACCCCAAGGGAAAACTCAAGCGCGGCGAGAACCCCCTGGCCGGCGCGGTGCGCGAGGTGGCGGAGGAGACGGGCATGGACTGCCGCCTCGGCTCCCCGCTGCCGACCGCCGTCTACCTCGCCGGCAGCCGCCCCAAGCAGGTCCGCTACTGGGCCGCCGAGGCCGTCGCCGGCGCCTTCACCCCGAACGCCGAGGTCGACCTCCTGGTCTGGCTCCCACCCGCCGAGGCCCGCACCCGCCTGACCCACGAACGCGACCGCCCCCTGGTGGACGCGCTGCTGGCGTCTTTGCATCTGGCCTGAGCCCGCGGGCCGTTGCGCCGTCCCGAGCGGGGGCGCGGCACCCGACGCCCCCTCAGCCTCCCTCCCCCTCGCCCTCCGTGTGCGCGAGCAGCGGGAACAGCCGGGTGATGAGGGCCACCGGGCGGGCGTCTTCGGGGCGGGCCAGGGGGCGTTGTTCGCGGTCGCGGTAGGGGGCGAGCGCCCGGCGGACGGACTCGGCGACGCGGCGCATCTCGTCGGGGGTCAGATAGGCGACGGCGCTGAAGGCCTCGTCGCCGCGCCACTCGGGCGGCGCCTGGTCGCGCCGGGCCAGCCAGCGCTGCCAGCTCTCGTCCTCCAGGCCGCGGGCCAGATCGCCGAACTGATCCTCCGCAGGGTCGCCGGCGGCGGGGGCGGGCCGCCGCAGGCGCCAGGGACGGGCGCGGCCACCGCTGCGCGGGGCCTCTTCGAGGTAGCCGTGGCGGGCGAGTTGGCGCAGGTGGAAGGAGCAGAGGCCGGAGCTGTGGCCCAGCCGGGAGGCGGCTTCGGTCGCCGTGACGGTGCCGACTTCGGCGAGCAGGTCCAGCAGGGCCGCGCGGACCTCGTGCGCGCGCAGTCCCGCGCCCGTGCCGCCGGTCCGGCCGTCCGGAGTGGTGAGGTCGTCTTCAGTCACTTTGCAAAGCCTGCTACTTTGCAAAGGACCTGGCAAGTGCGCGCCCTGGCCGAAGAATCGGGTCGCGGTCACCTCCGCGGCCTGGGCGGCAGGCGTGGAACAGAGGAGACAGCCGTGCCTTTACCTCGTCGTCGTGAGCGGTCCAGGGACGGGGGCGAGCGTCCCGTGGACCGGCGAGTCCGGCTGCAGGGCCGCCCCGTCGACGCGTATCCGGCGCTCCCGCCGGAGGCGGAACGGGGCGCGGTGCGCCGGGTCACGGTGGTCGGCGAGGAGGTCCTCGGCCGCCCCTGCCGGGAGGTGACCGAGTTCGGGACGCCGGAGCTGTCGGCGCTGATCGACGACATGTTCGTGACGATGTACGTGGCCACCGGCGCCGGCCTGGCCGCCAACCAAGTGGGCGTCGACCTGCGGCTGTTCGTCTACGACTGCCCGGACGACGACGGTGTCCGGCATGTCGGCCACCTCGTCAACCCGGTGCTGGAACTGCCCGAGGCGCCCGACCGCCGACTCGTCGACGACGCCGAGGGCTGCCTGTCCGTGCCCGGCGCCACCATGTCGGTCCCCCGTACCGATCGCGCCGTCGTCCGCGGGTTCGACAAGGACGGCAACCCGCTCGTCATCGAGGGGACGGGCTACTTCGCCCGATGCCTGCAGCATGAGAGCGATCACCTCGTCGGCCACACCTACCTCGACCGGCTCTCCAAGGCCGACCGCAAGGACGCGCTGCGGCAGATGGCCAACCGCCGGGAGGACGTCTTCGCCCGGCGCGCCGAGAAGGCCGCCGGTCTGGGGCGGTGAGCCGCGGCGGTGCGGCACCGGGGCCCGGTGGCCGGCCGGGGCGCCCGGCCGGCCACGGGGACGGTTCGCTCAGCGCCGGCGCAGCGACGCGTCCTCGACGGCCGGCGGCAGGTAGTAGCTGTCCGCCCGGTTGAGGTCGGTGCCGGGCGGCACGATGGCGTCGATCCGGTCCAGGATGTCGGCGGTGAGGGTGGTTTCGCAGCCCTCCAGCAGGCCGTCGAGCTGGTCGAGGGTGCGCGGGCCGATGATGACGGACGTCACCGCAGGGTGGCTGCGGACGAACGCGGTCGCCAGGTGCGGCAGCGACAGGCCGGCGTCCGCGGCGACCTCGGACAGGGCGGCGACCGCCTCCGCCTTGCGGGCGTTCTCCGGGACCGAGAGGTCGAACTTCCCCGATTCCATGCCGGCCCGCGAACTGGCCGACAGGGCACGGCCGGAGAGCCAGCCGGCGCTGAGCGGGCCCCAGGTCAGCACGCCCATGCCGTAGCGCTGCGCGGTCGGCAGCACCGCGTTCTCCGCACCGCGCGCCAGCATCGAGTACGGCGGCTGCTCGGTGCGCGGGCGGACGTGGCCGCGGCGCTCGGCGGCCCAGTGGGCCTCCACGATCTGCTCGGCGGGGAACGTCGAGGTGCCGATCGCCCGGACCTTGCCGGCGCGCACCAGGTCCGACAGGGCCGAGAGCGTCTCGTCGATGTCCGTGGTGGGGTCGGGGCGGTGCACCTGGTAGAGGTCGATGTGGTCGGTGCCGAGCCGGCGCAGACTGTCCTCCACGGCGCGGACGATCCAACGGCGGGAATTGCCGCCGTGGTTGGCGTCCGGGCCCATCGAGTTGAAGAACTTCGTGGCCAGTACGACATCGTCGCGGCGGCCCTTGAGCGCCTTGCCGACGATCTCCTCGGACTCGCCGGCGGCGTAGACGTCCGCGGTGTCGACGAAGTTGATGCCGGCGTCCAGCGCCCGGTGCACCAGGCGCACGCACTCGTCGTGGTCGGTGTTGCCCCAGGCGCCGAGCATCATCGCGCCCAGCGCGTACTCGCTGACCGAGATGCCGGTGCCGCCGAGGATCCTGCGCTGCATGACTCACTCCTTGTCCGTCCCCCGGGATACGTCCCCCCAAGGGGTGTGCCGACCACCTTGGTGCCCTCACGGGGAGCGGACCAGGCCCGTCGCAGCCTGGGTCCGGCGGAACCACCCGGCCGGCGGTGCGTCGCATACTGGACGGATGCTGCACGCGGAAATCGAGATCAGCTCCTTCCTCAAGGCGCGCCGCGCCGCGCTCGACCCGGCCGACCTGGGCCTGCCCGGCGGGGCCGGCCGCCGGCGGGTGCGCGGACTGCGGCGCGAGGAGGTCGCCCAGCTCGCCGGCATCAGCGTCGACTACTACACCCGGATCGAGCAGGGCCGTGCGCAGGCCATCTCCGACTCCGTCCTGGACGCCATCGCACGGGCGCTGCGGCTGTCCGGCGGCGAGGTGACGTATCTGCGCAATGTCGCGGCGCCCCGCCGGCGCACGGCGGACTGCTGCGCGCGGGGCCCCGTCGGCCGGACCGTACGGCCCGAGGTCCGCCAGCTCCTGGACGCCATGGACACCACCGTCCCCGCCATGGTCATCGGCCGCGGCCTGGACATCCTGGCCTTCAACGCCCTCGGCGGCCGGGTCTCCTTCGACCTGGAGGAGCTCGCGCCGGACCGCCGCAACAGCGCCCTGCTGGTCTTCCTCCACCCGCAGGCGCGCGCCCTGCACCCGGACTGGGAGGCCAAGGCCGTCGAGGTGGTCGGCAATCTGCGCGCCGACAGCGGCCGGCACCCGGACGACGCGCGGATCTGCGAGGTCGTCAACGAGCTGCTGGCGCACAGCGCGGAGTTCCGGCGGATCTGGGAGACGCAGTCGGTGCGCGAGTGCCTGCGCGGCACCAAGCGCATCCTGCACCCGGAGGTCGGCGAGCTCGACGTGACCTTCGAGAGCTTCCGGCTGAGCACCGACGAGGACCAGTCGCTGGTGACGTACACGGCCCCGCGGGGGTCGCAGACCGAGCGGCGGCTGCGGGAACTGGCGGCAGCGGGCGAACGGCGGGCCGCGGAGGCGGCGGCCTAGGCGATACCCCGGCGCTCCGCGCGGAGCCGGCGCTTCCCGGCGCGCCTGCGCCTACCCCCGCGGAGCCAGCGCCTCCCAGCGCACCGTCACCTCGCCCTGGCGGCGCCGCCGCGGGTCGCCGGCCAGCGGCCAGTCCGCCGCCAGGGCCGCCACGGCGGCCCGCCACCGCTGGCGCGCGCCCAGGGCGCCCAGCGGGGCGGCGCTCGCCCAGGCGCGGTCGAAGTCCCGCAGGAAGGCGTGCACCGGCTCGCCCGGCACATTCCGGTGGATCAGCGCCTTGGGAAGGCGTTCTGCCAGGTCGGAGGGGGTGTCAAGGGAGCCGAGCCGGGTGGCGAAGGTGACCGTGCGGGGCCCCTCGGGGCCCAGCGCCACCCACACGTGCCGCCGCCCGATCTCATCGCAGGTGCCCTCCACCAGCAGCCCGCCGGGCGCCAGCCGGGCGCACAGCCGCCGCCAGACCGCGGCCACCTCGTCCTCGTCGTACTGCCGCAGCACGTTCGCCGCCCGGATCAGCACCGGCGCCCGCCCCCGGGCGCCCGGCAGCGGCACCTCGAAGCCGCCGTGGACGAAGTCCAGCCCCGGCTCCTCGTACGGCCGGGCGGCCTCGACCCGCGCCGGTTCGATCTCGACGCCGACGACCCGGGCGTCCGGCCGGACCGTGCGCAGCCGGCCCAGCAGCTCCACCGCGGTCCAGGGCGCGGCGCCGTAGCCGAGGTCGACCGCGACCGGGTCGGCGCTGCGGCGCAGCTCGGCGCCGTGCTCGGCGGCTATCCAGCGGTCCATGCGGCGCAGTCGGTTGGGGTTGGTGGTCCCGCGGGTGACGTTTCCGACGGGCCGCGCAGGGGCGGGTGCCGCCGCTGCGGCGGCGGAGAAGGAGGGCGGCGAGGGGCGGCGGGCCATGGCTTCGAGAGTATGGGGTGCCCGGCGAACCGCTGAATTCGGCCGCGTTCTATGGTCACGCTTTGGCAAAGTACGCAGACCGGGCGCCGGACGGGAAGGGATGGCCGGGGTTCGTTGTTGCATCGGGGCGGAGGCGTGCCGCCCGCCCTGCCTAGGAGGTAGCCCGACGTGAGCCAATACGTGTCCCGGCTCCGCAGCCGACCGCACGGCCCGTTCCCGGGCCAGGGACGACTGCGTCTGCCCGGCGGGCCCCGCCGGCCCCGCCGCGTGGCCATGCTCAGCGTCCACACCTCGCCGCTGCACCAACCCGGCACCGGCGACGCCGGCGGCATGAACGTCTACATCGTCGAGCTGGCCAGAAAGCTCGCCTCGATCAACATCGAGGTGGAGATCTTCACCCGCGCCACCACCGGCACCCTCCCGCCCACCGTCGAGCTCGCCCCCGGCGTCCTCGTACGGCATGTGGACGCCGGCCCGTACGAGGGCCTGGCCAAGGAGGACCTGCCCGCCCAGCTGTGCGCCTTCACCCACGGCGTGATGCAGGCATGGGCCGGCCAGCGCCCCGGCCACTACGACCTGGTCCACTCGCACTACTGGCTCTCCGGCCATGTCGGCTGGCTGGCCGCCGAGCGCTGGGGCGTCCCGCTGGTGCACGCCATGCACACCATGGCCAAGGTCAAGAACGCCGCGCTGGCCGTCGGCGACACCCCCGAGCCGGCCGCCCGGGTGATCGGCGAGACGCAGATCGTCCGGGCCGCGGACCGCCTGATAGCCAACACCGCCGAGGAGGCGGACGAGCTGGTGCGGCACTACCACGCCGAGCGCGGCAAGGTCGCCGTCGTCCACCCCGGCGTCAATCTCGACCGCTTCCGGCCCGACGGCGGCCAGGTCGCCGGCAGCCGGGCCGCCGCCCGCGCCCGCCTGGGCCTGCCCCAGGACGCGGTCATCCCGCTGTTCGCCGGCCGAATACAGCCCCTGAAGGCCCCCGACATCCTGCTGCGCGCGGCCGCCGCGCTGGTGGCCGAGGACCCCTCGCTGCGCTCCCGCCTGGTCGTGCCCGTCGTCGGCGGGCCCAGCGGCAGCGGCCTGGCCAAGCCCGAGGGCCTGCAGAAGCTGGCCGCCCGGCTGGGCATCGCGGACCTGGTGCAGTTCCGGCCCCCGGTCGGCCAGGAGCAGCTCGCCGACTGGTACCGCGCCGCGTCCGTGCTGGTCATGCCCTCCTACAGCGAGTCCTTCGGACTGGTCGCGATCGAGGCCCAGGCCTGCGGCACGCCCGTCGTCGCGGCCGCGGTCGGCGGCCTTCCGGTGGCCGTACGCGACGGCCTCAGCGGCTTCCTCGTCGCCGGCCACGACCCCGCCGACTACGCCCGCGCCCTGCGCCGCTTCGTCGACGACCCCGCCCTGGCCACCCGCATGGGCACCGACGCCGCCCGGCACGCCCAGTCCTTCGGCTGGGACACCGCCGCCGCGGCGACCGGCGAGGTCTACACCGCGGCGATGCAGGAGAGGCGGCGTCACCTACGATCGGCGCATAACTGACCGCGCACGGCAGGTGCGGGACGCGGGATGCCCGGCTGACCGCGCACGGCAGGTGCGGGACGCGGGATCGGTGCGGCAAGCGCGACAGACGGGACGGGTGCGGCAAGGTGGGACCGGTACAGCAGGCGCAACAGGCTCAGCAGGCGCGACAGGTGATCGAGGCGGCTCTCGTGGACGCCGGCCTCGAATGGGAATCCCCCTCCGACGGCAGCTACGTCGTCAAGCTCCCCGGCACCCGCAAGCTCTCCACGACCTGCTCCCTGATCGTCGGCCGGCACTCGCTGTCCATCAACGCCTTCGTCGTCCGCCACCCCGACGAGAACCACGAGGCCGTGCACCGCTGGCTGCTCGAACGCAACACCCGCCTCTACGGCGTGAGTTACGCGATCGACCGGCTCGGCGACATCTACCTGGTGGGCAAGCTCCCGCTCGCCGCCGTCGCCCCCGACGAACTCGACCGCATCCTCGGCACGGTCCTGGAGAACGCCGACGGCAGCTTCAACACCCTCCTGGAGATGGGCTTCGCCACCGCCATCCGCAAGGAGTACGCCTGGCGGGTCGCCCGCGGCGAGTCCACCCGCAACCTGGAGGCGTTCGCGCATCTGACGCGCGAGAGCACCACCGAGGCCGGCGGGGCCGGCGGGGCGAGCGAGTCCAGCGAGGCCGCCGAGACCCCCAAGGCCACCGAAGTCTGAGCCTCCCCGGCGGCCCTGTTGCGGAAACGGCAACAAGGTTTGCCCGCCGGGCACCCCCGGGCGCATGGTCGGCGCCAGGAGGTGCTCCACCATGGAAGACGTACTGGATGTACTGATCGTCGGGGGCGGCGCCGGCGGGCTCAACGCCGCGCTGATGCTGTCCCGGACCCGCCGCCGGGTGCTGGTGATCGACTCCGGCGACCCACGGAACGCACCCGCCCGGGAGGTGCACGGATTCGTCTCCCGCGACGGCACGCCGCCGGCGGAACTGCTGGCCGCCGGCCGGGCGGAGGTCGAGCGGTACGGCGGATGGTTCACGACGGGCGAGGTGCGCGCCCTGCGCAGGACCCACGACGACCACGACGACCACGAGGGCCACGGCAGTCACGGCAGCCATGGCAGCCATGGCAGCAACGACCGCCACGACGGCAACGACAGCCACGACGGCAACGACCGCCACGACCGCCTCACCTTCGAGGCCGAACTGGCCGACGGCCGCACCGTCCTCGCCCGCCGGGTGATCGTGGCGACCGGCCTGCGCGACGAGCTCCCCGACATCCCGGGCCTGCGCGAGCGCTGGGCGCGCGAGGTGCTGCACTGCCCGTACTGCCACGGCTGGGAGGTCCGCGATCAGCCGCTGGGCGTGCTCGCGGTGGCCGGCCGGGAGGCGGCGGCGGTGCATCAGGCCCTGCTGGTGAGGCAGTTGTCCAACGACGTGGTCTGCTTCGCCGAGGCCCTCGCCGACGCCGACCGCGCCCGGCTGACCGCCGGCGGCATACGGATCGTGGACGGCGCGGTCGGCGGCCTGGTCGTCGAGGACGACGCACTGCGCGGCGTACGGCTGGCGGACGGCACCGTCGTGGCGCGGTCCGCGCTCTTCGTGCCCACCCGGCCCGTACCCCGTGACGAGCTGCTCACCGGCCTGGGCTGCGCACGGGACGAGGACGGCCGGGTCCGTACCGATCCCAGTGGGCTGACCAGCGTGCCGGGCGTCTGGGCGGCCGGCAACGCGGTCGACTTCCGCGCCCACGTGGTCACCGCGGCCGCGGCCGGCGCCAAGGCCGCACTCGCGGTGAACCTGCACCTCATCGAGGAAGACCTGGCGGCTCACGAACCGACCGCCCACGAACCGACCGCCCCCGAACCGACCGCCCCCGAACCGGCGGACCACGAGCGACTGGAGCAGGTGCGATGACCCACGACGACCACGGCCACCCGAGCCACGACAGCCATGGCAGCCACGACAGCCACAGCAGTCACCACACCCACCACACCCACCACACCCACAACGGCGACGACTTCGACTGGGCCGCGATGGCCGACCTGCTGGAGCTCGAAGGCGAGACCCACAGCCCCTACGTCCGGCAGGCCCTCACGGAACTGGCGCAGCTGACTCCGCGTCGGATCCTGGACATCGGCAGCGGCCCGGGCGTCGCGGCCTGCCGACTGGCGGAGGTCTTCCCCGACGCCGAGGTCACCGCGGTCGACGGGGCGCCGGAGCTGCTGGCCCGCGCCGCACAGCGCGCCGAGCGGCTCGGCGTCCGGCTGCGGACCCAGGAGGCCGAGTTCCCCGCGGGGCTGGCCGACCTGGGCCCGGCGGACCTGGTGTGGTCCGGGCAGGCCGTCCACCACGTAGGTGACCAGCAGGGCGTACTGAACCAGCTGGCCGGACTGCTCGAACCCGGCGGCGTACTGGCCGTCGTCGAGGGCGGCCTGCCGCCCCGCTGGCTCCCCCGCGACCTCGGCTTCGGACGCTGCGGGCTGCAGGAACGGATCGATGTGGCGATGGCGGAACGCTTCGGCAGGATGCGGGTCGAGCTGCCCGGTTCGGTGGCGGTGGTCGAGGACTGGCCCGGCATGCTGCGAGCCGCCGGACTCACCGACGCCCGCAGCCGCACCTTCCTCATCGACCACCCAGCCCCCCTCGCCGAGGGTCCCCGCCGCTTCGTACGAGGATCCCTGGAACGAGGCCGCCAGGTGCTCACCGACCTCCTGGACGCCGAGGACCTGTCGACCCTCGACCGCCTCCTCGACCCATCCGACCCGGCGAGCGTCGACCACCGCACGGACCTGTTCCTCCTGACCGCCAAGACCGTCCACTTCGGCACGGCACCGCGAACCTGAGCAGTCCGCATACGGGGGCGGGCCGACCGGCACCGACCGGGGCGATCGGCACCGACCGGGCCGACCGGCCCGACGGGCGACCCGGCCAACCGGACCGGCCCGGCGTCCCGATCAGCCCGCCCCGTGGCCCTTCGCGATCCGCACCGCGTCCACCAGCGCCGCACACAGCAGCTGCTCCGCCAGAAACCGCAACTGCCGCGCGTCCACCCCCGGATCGCCGATCATCGCCCGCGCGTGCGCCAGCAGCCCGATACACATGCCGAGCTGCAAGGTCTCGATGCCATCGGCGAACCGGCCGACGTAGCCGTCGTCCCGGTCCGTGAGTAAGTAGCTGGGCTTGCCGTCCGGACCGGCGGAGGGGAGCAGCCGGGGGGTGGGGGGCGTCGTCATGGCTACCGGCCTTCTGCTCGCGTGGGCCGTCGCCTTCGACGGCACCGGCAACGCTAGGCAGGGCTTCCCTCGTCCGACAGGGACGCTCTGTGCCACTTCCCCGGCGGCTGGGACGCCATGTCCTAGCCGTCGAGGTCCAGCCGGTCCGCCAGCTCCGTCAGGGGGGACGTACGCCGGCGTTCACGGTTGCGGAGGTCGGCCACGAGGCGGCGGCTTGTGGAGTGGTAACGCATCCACTCCGGTGCGGTGCGCTCGGCGGTGAGCAGCGCCTGTACCGCGCCGTCGTCCTTGCGGAGGTCGGCGAAGGCCAGCGCGCGGTCCACGTGGAACCGTGCGCGCCAGGTCGGCGGAAGGGTGTGCAGCTCGGGGACGGTGCGCGCGGCGCGCAGGGCCTCGGCGCCATCCGCCATCTCCACCAGGAAGTTGACCTTTGCCACGCCCACGTTCGTCGGGCCGAACGGCGTCGCGTAGTCGAGCCGGTCGGTGCCGATACGGGCGGCTGCCGCGCCGGCCATCGCCAGCAGCTCCCGTACCGTGTCCTTGCGCTCCAGCCGGACCGCGGCCGTCGCCGCGCGCAGCAACAGGATTCCCCACAGCGAGAGTTCGACCGGCGCGGACCGGAATCCGGGCTCGATCCGGTCGGCGGTACGCAGCGCGACACGTTCGGCGTCGGCCAGCCTCCCCTGCTTGGTGAGCACCCAGGCGAGGCTGGAGAAGCCGACGGTCTCCAGATGGGGGTCGTCCCCCTTCGCCGCCGCGTCCCTGGCACGTTCGAGCGCGGTGAACGCGGCGTCCTCCTTGCCCAGTGCCGTCAGTGTCGTCGCCGCGATCTGGTAGGTCTCGGCCAGGACCGAGTGGGCCGCGGCGGCCTCGCTCCCGGAGGAGGCGCGGGCCACGGCCTTCGCATCCCCGATCAACTGCGGTAGCAGCGCACCGATCTCCGTCATCCGCCCCTCGCGGCGGATGCGTTCAGTAGACCGCAGGGACGCCTGCAACGCGGCGATACCCGGCGGATCCTCGGGGTCCGGATCGTCGCCGAGCAGATCGGACACCGGCGAGATCGCCTGACGCAGTGCGAGGACGGACGGCTGCTCGCCGCCCTCGCTGCGCACTTCGAACGTCGTGGGTTGTCCGACGAGCACGGACGTTTCCACGTCCAGAGCCCTGGCCAGCGCGTTGAGCGTGGTCAGCCGAGCCGTCCGGCGCACGCCTTGTTCGAGCTTGCGGACGATGTCGACACACAGGCCCGCCCGCTCGGCGAGACCTTCCTGCGTCAGCTTCCGGCGTGCGCGCAGCCGGGCGATGCGCTCACCAATGCCGGGTTCCTCGTGGTTCAACTCCATGGCCACCCCCGCGAGAAGGACGTATCGACCACGCTACGCCCGCTACGCCACGGTCTCGCCCGCCGCTGGGCAACCGCCCCTTCCGCTCCCGTCCCGCGTCCCTCCGCGGTCCCCATCCCCACACCGCCCCCACCAATGGGGTCCACAGGGAATTTGGCCGCGTTGGCGCCAGCGCAAGATGGCACCTGACCTGCGACTTTATAGAACGGCGCCACAGTGTGGCACCCATGTCACCACGAATGACGCCATGAATGGCTCGCCATGGCGCCATGCGTGTGCCATGATGGTGTCACGCAAGCGGGGCCGGTCAACCACCCCCGCGAAGCGCGAAGTTCAGGATCCGAAGCAGATTCCGAAGCAGATTCAAAGGAGCACGCCACCATGTCCGTCACCCTGACCGTCCAGGACAAGAACACCCTCCGGACCGCCGCATACGGCGCCGTCTCGCTGCTGGCCGCCGCTGACGCCGCCGGCTCGCCCCACAAGGTCGCCACGCACGGCTCCATCGCCCTGGCCTCCGCGACCGGCCCGGTCGGGTATGTGCTCGCCGGGAAGTCGAAGATCGAGAAGCTGAACGGCAAGTCCGTGGCCGAAATCGCCGATCAGGTGCTGCCGGCCCTGACGGCGTCGATAGACCTGCTCAAGAAGCAGGATCCGGCGGAGGCCGACAACTTCCGCAACACCGTCACCGTCGCCATCGAGGCGGCCACCCGGGCCCGCAAGGGCGAGCCCAGCCCCACCATGGCCGACATGACCCGCAAGATCACCGGAGCTCTCGACGGCCAGACCGCCTGACGCGGTGCGAGGACGGACGACTGCTCGCCCCCGCTACGCCCGCTACGCCACCGTCTCGCCCGCCGCCGGGGCGACGGCCCCTTCCGCACCCGCCCCGCGCGGCGAGTGTGCGACCGGCTCGCCCGTGGCCGGCTCGCCCGTGGCCGGCTCGCCCGCGACCGGCTCCGTCGCGGGCGGCAGGCTCCGCAGCAGCAGGCCGTAGCCGAGTGCCGCCAGGGTGCCGATGGCCGCGCAGCCCGCCCACAGGACGTCCGCGCCGTAGTGGTCGATGACCGTGCCGCCGAGCAGAGGGGCCGTCAGGGAGGCGATGGACCACGACAGGGAGTACATGCCCTGGTAGCGGCCGCGGCCGTGGAGGGGGGAGAGGCGCACCACCAGGCCCATCTGGGTGGGGGAGTTGATGATCTCGCCGAGGGTCCAGACGGCGACGGCGAGTGCGTACATGGCGACGGAGCCCGCCAGCGCGGTCAGTCCGAAGCCGTAGCCGGTCAGCAGTGCCGAGCCGATGAGCAGCATCGCGGGGCTGCGGTGCTCGATGAAGCGGGTCACGGGGATCTGCAGCAGCACGATCAGGACGCCGTTGACCGCGATGACCGTGCCGAAGTCGGCGCTGGAGAAGCCGTTCTGACCCATCGACACCGGCATCGAGACATACGCCTGCTGGAAGAGCAGTGCCAGCAGCAGGTTGAGGCCGACGACGGTCATGAAGCGGCCGTCGCGCAGCACGGTCAGCATGGAGACGGGGGTGGGGGAGGGGGCGGGGGAGGAGGTAGCGGTGCCCTGGGCGTTCGCCGCCCCGGTCGTGGCGGGGCGGGATTCCGGCAGCTTGACGAAGACGACGACGGCGCAGGCGAGTACGAGGCCGGATTCGCCCAGGAAGAGGGCCAGGTAGCCGTGTTCGGCGATGAGTCCGGCGGCGGTGGAGGAGATCGCGAAGCCGAGGTTGATCGCCCAGTAGTTGAGGGAGAAGGCGCGGACGCGGTCCTCGGGGGCGACGATGTCCGCCATCATCGCCTGGACGGCGGGGCGGGAGGCGTTGGTCGCCATGCCGACCACGGCCGCCACCGCCGCGATGGCGACGGGGTCCTCCATGAAGCCGAGCAGCGCCACCGATGCCGCCGTGGACAGCTGGGCGATCAGCATGGTGGGGCGGCGGCCGAGGCGGTCGGTCAGCACGCCGGCGCCGATGGACGAGACCACGCCGCCCAGCCCGTAGAGCGCGCCGACCAGGCCGGCGTAGGAGGCGGAGTGGCCGCGCTCGACGGTCAGATAGAGCGCCAGGAACGTCGCGACGAACGCGCCCAGGCGGTTGATCAGGGTGCTGGTCCACAGCCACCAGAACTGGCGGGGGAGACCCGAGACGCTCTCCACGGCGGCGCGCCTCAGACTACTGATGGATGCGGACATGACATTTCCCCCTGATGGTGCGGCGCACAGTGGCGTGCGGGTGCGTACGAGGCCCGTCCGGCGGATGTGCGTAAGTGGCGCAGGCAACGTTCGCAACCTACTTTCGGGTCGGCTCCGGTCGCCACTCAATTGACGGGAACCGTCAATCCTCGCCAGGAAGCCCAGGTCGTGGACCCGCGCAAGGCCATATCCGGAATTGGATTACGCTCGACGGCATGGCCGACGCACCGTACAAGCTGATCCTCCTCCGTCACGGCGAGAGCGAGTGGAACGCGAAGAACCTGTTCACCGGCTGGGTGGACGTCAACCTCAACGAGAAGGGCGAGAAGGAGGCGGTCCGCGGCGGAGAGCTGCTCAAGGACGCCGGCCTGCTCCCCGACGTAGTGCACACCTCCCTCCAGAAGCGCGCCATCCGCACCGCGCAGCTGGCCCTGGAGTCCGCCGACCGGCACTGGATCCCGGTCCACCGCAGCTGGCGGCTGAACGAGCGCCACTACGGCGCGCTGCAGGGCAAGGACAAGGCGCAGACCCTGGCCGAGTTCGGCGAGGAGCAGTTCATGCTCTGGCGCCGCTCGTACGACACCCCGCCGCCCGCCCTTGAGGACGGCTCCGAGTTCTCCCAGAGCGACGACCCGCGCTACGCCGGCATCCCCGGCGAGCTGCGCCCGCGCACGGAGTGCCTCAAGGACGTCGTCACGCGGATGCTGCCCTACTGGTACGACGGCATCGTCCCGGACCTTCTCGCCGGCCGCACGGTGCTGGTCGCCGCCCACGGCAACAGCCTGCGCGCCCTGGTCAAGCACCTCGACGGCATCTCCGACGCGGACATCGCCGGCCTGAACATCCCCACCGGCATCCCGCTCTCCTACGAGCTGGACGCCGACTTCCGCCCGGTCACCCCCGGCGGCACCTACCTCGACCCGGAGGCCGCCAAGGCCGCCATCGAGGCAGTGAAGAATCAGGGCAAGAAGAAGTAGGAATGGCGATCACGCCCCTCATCTGCGTCTTTGTCGCGGATGAGGGGCCGTCGCCGTTCTCGGGCCGGCTGTGGGCCGTCAGCACGGTTGATCTTCTGGCCCGCCGGGCGGCGCAAGTACGGTCGGTACGGTCTGTTACACGATCCCGTAGACCAAAGACCCGTGGGAGCCCGAAACGGCCTTGCCGTTCTTGATGTTGAATGCCTGGAGCGTGAACCGCTGTCCGTTGTGGAGCCTGGGCTTGTACGTCTGGCACTTGCCCTTGCCCTTGGCCATCTCGTAGCCGAAGAAGTTGCCGTCGTCTTCGATCGTCACAGCAACGCTGAGGCCGTCAGCGGCGTTGTCGCACACCTTGAGCGTGTTGGTGGAGCTGTTGAACACGGCGCTCCCCTTGTTCATGTAGTGGGGGTGCGCGGTGTACGAGGCCGCGTGTGCCGGCGAGGTCGCGAGCACGGTGGCTGCCGCGGCGAAGGCAACGGCCCCCAGCGTCCGGGCGTAACGCATATGTCCTCTTTCTTCAGGTGAGTCGTACAAGATCGCGACGCTACCAGCATGATCAACTGTGCGGAGCAGGAGGGCGGGCTGCGGACCGCGTCGGGCCGGAGCCGGCCGGCCGCTGACCGCCCACGGGCTGCGCGAAGAGCCCGCCACCAGGTAGAAACTGCAGGTGGCGGGCCCTCGGGCGTGGAGTGCTGCGTCGTGCCCTGGGGCGGGGGCCGAGCGATGGCGACCGCCGGCGGTGCCCGAACTCCCTGTGCGGCCGGACCTCAGACCCGCGCTGGTACGTGCCGGGGCTCGACGACCAGCCCGTAGATGACCAGCAGCGACAGCACCATGACGAAGATCGACCAGTACGGGAACGTCGACAGGAACATCAGCTGGCCGACCAGGCAGGCGGAGGCCAGCACGATGCCGGTGATCCGCGCG
Organism: Streptomyces sp. NPDC026575; assembly: GCF_055567415.1. Taxonomy (NCBI): domain Bacteria; kingdom Bacillati; phylum Actinomycetota; class Actinomycetes; order Kitasatosporales; family Streptomycetaceae; genus Streptomyces; species Streptomyces sp. NPDC026575. The sequence goes on along the minus strand of NZ_JBVHQM010000010.1, from coordinate 175,519 downwards.
GCCCGTACGCCCAGCAGCACGCCCAGACTCACCAGGATCTGCGCGACCCCGACGACGATCCACACCCAGCCCCAGGCGGAGAAGTTGAAGACCAGCAGGCGGTTGCCGTGGTTGGCGGTGGTCGCGTAGTAGCCGTGGTCCAGCAGCGCCACGAAGCCGTTGATGAGGTCGAACAGGCCGCTGAGCATCAGCAGGATGCCGGCGAAGACCACCCAGTGGGATCGTTCGGCGGGCGGTACGGGCGGGCTGTCCGAGGTGGGGGGATTCGGCTGCATGTATCCCATCTCGCCGGGCGCGGCGCGGCGGCGCAACGGGGGCGGGCCATTGGGGCGAGAACCTGGGCGCACGGAGGCAGCATGGAAGTGCGGGAACTGCGGGGGGAACCGGGCGCGCGGGCTGCGGGAGGGGACGGGAGCCCTGCCCGGCACCGTCAGCGAGCGGAAGGATGACGCAGATGCCCAAGTTCATGGACGTCCATCACGGCATGACGGGCCTGACGCCCGAGAAGTTCAACGAGGCACACCAGGCCGACCTCGCCATACAGAGCGAGGAGGGCGTGACCTTCGAGCGCGCCTGGGCCGACACCGAATCCGGCGACGTCTTCTGCCTGTCGGACGCGCCCTCGGCGGGCGCGGTGCAGCGCATACACGAGCGCGCCGGCCACAAAGCGGACGAGATTCATCCGCTGACGCTCAGCCTGTGACCCGACCGTGCGGCAGGTGCCGCTCCTAGGGAGTCCCGGCCCCCGGACACGGCAGCGGGGCCGGGTGGGCGGGCAGGCGAACAAGGGAGAGGGGGGGCCGTGGCGTGTACGCCCTCGGGCGGCGATCAACCCACGCTCCA
>NZ_JBVHQM010000010.1:0-174666 GCF_055567415.1 Streptomyces sp. NPDC026575 | reverse complement strand
AAAGAAAAGGATTCATCCCCTGAAGCTCGGCCTGTAACCCGATTGTGCGGCGGGTCCCCCTCCGGGGGACCCCCCCCCCCTGAACACCACCGCGGCCCCGGTCGGCTGATCAGCCGACCGGGGCCGCGGTGGCACTGTGCCGTGGACACTCGCGGCCGCTAGCAGCCGCCGCCGCACTGGCATGGTCCGCCCGACTGGCAGCCGCAACTGCACCCGGGGCCGCACGAGCAGGACATCTGGGCGGGCTGAGGGTGCTCGACGGGGGTGAGGGAGTGCGCAATGGATGCCATGCATTGCCTCCTAGGGGTCGTCTGGTGCCCGGTGGGGCACCGTCGCCCATTGCAAGCCCGGCCGGCACGGCGCGTCAACGGCGCGTGGAGGCACACGTCAATGGCGCTCGGTCGCTCAGGGGGCGGACGCACACCGCGGACCCGCCCCCTTTCAGGACTCTGCCCTGGCTACGCGCCTTCCACCGACGTCGGCGGGGCGATCTCGTCGGCGTGCTCACCGGTCACGAGGTAGACGACCCGCTTGGCGACGGAGACCGCGTGGTCGGCGAAGCGCTCGTAGTAGCGGCCCAGCAGCGTCACGTCCACGGCCGTCTCGATGCCGTGCTTCCAGCGGTCGTCCATCAGGTGCTGGAACAGCGTGCGGTGCAGCATGTCCATCGCGTCGTCGTCCTGCTCCAGCTGGAGCGCGAGATCGACGTCCTTGGTGATGATGACCTCGGCGGCCTTCGCCATCAGGCGCTGCGCCAGCTGCCCCATCTCCAGGATGGTGGCGTGCAGATCGCGCGGTACGGCCGTCTCCGGGAAGCGCAGCCGGGCCAGCTTGGCCACGTGCTGGGCCAGGTCGCCGGAGCGCTCCAGATCCGCGCTCATCCGCAGCGAGGTGACGACGATCCGCAGGTCCGTGGCGACCGGCTGCTGCCGCGCCAGCAGGGCTATCGCCCGGGCCTCCAGGTCGCGCTGCAGATCGTCGACCTTCTCGTCGGCGGCGATGACGTGCTCGGCCAGCTTGAGGTCCGCGTCGAGTATCGCCGTGGTGGCGCGCCCGATCGCGGAGCCGACGAGCCGGGCCATCTCGACCAGGCCCTCGCCGATCGAATCCAGCTCCTCGTGGTACGCGTCCCGCATCTGTGACCTTCTCTCGCGTCGAGTGGTGGTGTGGCGTATGTGGGGGGGGACGGTGCAGGGTTGACCTGCGCCCACGGTCTCACGGTCCGTTCCGTGCGGCCCGTGTCCCGACGGGGCGGTGCTCCACGGAGCCGGTGCTCCGCAGTGCCGGTGTTCCGGTGGAGCCCTGGCCCAGCGGCCGCTTTGAGCCGATCCGTCACCCGCACCCTCACCTTGTGGCCGGATCGCGACCTGCGCTGCCACCCTGGGTGAACCACCGACGACGCGAAGGTGAACTCTGGGCGACGCCACCGCTGCACCGAGGCCGCCGACGCGGTTCACCCGGCCCCGGGCCGACCCGGCGGGCTGCTCGCGCCGGTATCCCAAGGGCGCCCGACGGCCCGCCGGCCGCCCCGGACCGGCCTCCGGAGTGAACCCGCACGGACGCCACGGTGAACTCTGGGCGACGGCTGTTCGAGCAGCGGCTCGCGAGGCTGGGGCGGTGTCCGACCCGGCACATACTCTGGACTCATGAACGTGGATGCGGCCGTCGCCGCAGTGGCAGCGATCGCCGGACTGTGCACCGGCGTCTTCGCCATGCTGGCGTTCCGCTGGAGCGAGCGCGACCAGGCCAAACCCACCCGCACCTCCCTGCACACCGACGCCGTGCTGCCGCCCGGCGTCGACACCGTGCTGTCGGTCCTGCGCTCCTCGGCAGTGGTCCTCGACGAGGCGGACGCCGTCGTCAAGGCCAGCTCGGCGGCGTACGCCCTGGGCCTGGTCCGCGGTGGCAAGCTCGCCGTCGAGCCGATGCTCCAGATGGCCCGCGACACCCGCAGGGACGGCGAGATACGCCAGGTCGAACTGGATCTGCCGCGCCGCGGCACCGGCCGCGGCGAGGCCCTCGCGGTCTCCGCCAGAGTCGCCCCGCTCGGCTCCCGGCTCGTCCTGCTGCTGGTCGAGGACCTGACGGAGGCCCGCCGCATAGAGGCCGTCCGCCGCGATTTCGTCGCCAACGTCAGCCATGAGCTCAAGACCCCCGCCGGCGCGCTCTCACTGCTCTCCGAGGCCGTGATGGACGCCAGCGACGACCCCGAGGCCGTCACCCGCTTCGCCGGTCGGATGCAGAACGAGGCCACCCGCCTGACCAACCTCGTCCAGGAGCTCATCGACCTCTCCCGGGTCCAGAACGACGACCCGCTGGAGGACGCCGAGCCGGTCCGGGTCGAGGAACTGGTCGCCGAGGCGATCGACCGCTGCCGCCAGCAGGCCGGCGCGAAGCAGATCACCATGGCCGCCGGAGGCACCGCCGAGCTGCACGTCTGGGGAAACCGCGGCCAGCTCGCGGCGGCCCTGGGCAACCTCGTCGAGAACGCCGTCAACTACTCCCCGGCGCGCACCCGCGTCGGGATCGCCGGGCGCCGGGTCTCCGCGCCCGGCGGGGACCTGATCGAGATCGCGGTGACCGACCAGGGCATCGGGATATCGGAAAAGGACCGGGACCGCGTCTTCGAGCGGTTCTACCGCGTGGACCCGGCGCGCTCGCGCGCCACCGGCGGGACCGGCCTCGGCCTCGCCATCGTCAAGCATGTGGCCGCCTCGCACGGCGGGGAGGTCACGGTCTGGAGCGCTGAGGGACAGGGCTCCACCTTCACCCTGCGTCTCCCGGAAGCCGGAGCCGTCCGCGACCGCGACCGGCCCGCCGACCTCACCGCGGAGGGCCTCGACGACGAGGACCGCCCGTACGAGACCTTCAACGATCCGCTCCCAGCCCACCCAGCCCCGGAGGTCCTTCCGTGACCCGAGTGCTCGTCGTCGAGGACGAGGAATCGTTCAGCGACGCACTGTCGTACATGCTCCGCAAGGAGGGTTTCGAGGTCGCCATCGCGGCAACGGGCCCTGACGGACTCGACGAGTTCGAGCGCAACGGCGCCGATCTCGTGCTGCTGGACCTGATGCTTCCGGGCCTGCCCGGCACCGAGGTCTGCCGCCAGCTGCGCGGCCGCTCCAACGTCCCGGTCATCATGGTGACCGCCAAGGACAGCGAGATCGACAAGGTCGTCGGCCTGGAAATAGGAGCCGACGACTACGTCACCAAGCCCTTCTCCTCCCGTGAGCTGGTGGCCCGCATCCGCGCCGTGCTCCGCCGCCGCGGCGAGCCGGAGGAGGTCGCCCCGCAGGCCCTGGAGGCAGGCCCGGTCCGGATGGACGTGGACCGCCATGTCGTCACGGTCTCCGGCGGCAAGGTCGACCTGCCCCTGAAGGAGTTCGACCTCCTGGAGATGCTGCTGCGCAACGCGGGCCGGGTGCTGACCCGCATGCAGCTCATCGACCGGGTCTGGGGCGCCGACTACGTCGGTGACACCAAGACCCTGGACGTGCACGTCAAGCGGCTGCGCGCCAAGATCGAGCCCGACCCGGGCGCGCCGCGCTACCTCGTCACGGTCCGCGGCCTGGGCTACAAGTTCGAGCCGTAGGCCGAAGGCAGCCGGCCGACCGGCCGCATACGCCAGGGGCGCCCCTCCGGATCGGACGGGCGCCCCTGGCGTATGACGAGCGGGTCAGTGACCGCTGTGCGACGACCCCGCGGGCTTGGTGGTGGTGGTCGGCGAGGCCGTGGAGGTGGGCGTGCCGGACTCGGTCGGCTTGCCCGACTCCGAGGACTTGCCGCCCGGGGTGGCCGAGCCCGACGGCTGCGGCACCTGGGCCGGCCCGTAGCCCTCGAAGTAGCTCTTCGCCGGGACGACGAAGGCGGCGATCTTCACCTTGCCGGCGGAGCTGAAGTCGAACGTCAGGTTCTGGACGTTTCCGTCCTGGACGGCCTCCCGGCCGCTCGCCAGGACGGCCGAGGCGTTGTCCGCCCCGCCGATCACGACCGAGCCGCCGGCCGGCACGGTGATCGAGCCCGAGCCGCCGCCGGCCGGCGTCAGCTTGGCCGACTGGCCGGTGCCGTCGACGGCGATCCCGGTCAGCTTCTGGTCCTTGGAGCCGTTGTTGAACAGCGTCGCGGTCACCACGGCCGGGCCCTTGGCGTCCAGCTCGGGCTGGGTGACGACGGAGGCGTTCTGGATCTTGATGTCGCCGGCGGAGGTCGCGGCGTTGTCCGGCTTGACCTGCAGCGTCTGGGCGTCGTTCCCGGCCCCGCACGCGGACAGCGTGGCGATCGAGAGCGAAAGGACGGTGGCGGCGAGGACGCCGCGTCGAAGGCTGCGGCTCACGGCGGCGGCATCTCCTTGACGAGCTACGGCGGCCGAACGTTCGTGCCCGGTCGCGGATGGACGGCTGGGGCGGCGCCGCGTAGGCGTCGGGTACGACGCGTACGTAAAGCCGCCCTAAGGGTGTGTCAGCGCCGCTAGGTTACCGAGCCGTCCTCGCGCCGCCGCACCCGACCCGCCCCCAGCGCGATCACGGGCCCCTGCGCCGCCGTCCGCGCACGGTCCGCCGGCCGCGGCCCCGGGCCCCGGGCCCCGCCGCGCGATAGCCGGACCGAAAGCCGGCCGCGTTCAAGATCTTCCGAGTTCGCCGGGAACACTCCCGAAGATCATCCGGGGAACAGCGCCGGGGGAACTCCGCCGGAGTATGGACGGCGGGAACAGGGAGGGAATATTCGACAGGCGGCCGTTCGAGTGGGCACGCGCACGTTTCCCCCGGCCGGTTTCCCAGGTGAAAAGAAGTATTCGAAGGGAATGTGAAGGCCGCGCGGAATTGATCACACTCTTCGCCGCCCGGAAGGTGATCAATTCGAGAATCGACCCCTTGGGGTACCTGGGCGGCCGAACGGAGTAGCGGAACTCGCTCATGCGGATCTGTGCAAAACGGGACGTTCAGCCCGTCGATCTTGGTCTTCCCTGCGCGCGACGAGCGCGTTTCCGCTTGCCCGCGAAGCGCCTCCGACCTGCGAATACCTGCGCCCAAGGGCCCCTCGCAGCACGTTCCGGTCTCTGTTGTCAAGCCCCGAGATATGCCCTGACCTGCGAAAACGCCATTCAGAACGGCCCGTTCCCGTGTTAGCATGGATAGCCACGGAAGGGGTACCTGTCACATGACGTTCAAGGTTGGCGACACCGTGGTCTATCCCCATCACGGGGCCGCGCTGATCGAGGCCATCGAAACTCGCCAGATCAAAGGCGTGGACAAGACCTACTTGGTGCTGAAGGTCGCCCAGGGCGACTTGACTGTTCGTGTGCCAGCGGACAATGCGGAGTTCGTCGGCGTGCGCGACGTGGTTGGCCAGGACGGGCTGGACCGGGTCTTCGAGGTGCTTCGCGCACCGTATGCCGAAGAGCCGACGAACTGGTCCCGTCGCTACAAGGCAAATCTTGAGAAGCTCGCTTCCGGCGATGTGATCAAGGTCGCCGAAGTAGTGCGCGACCTGTGGCGGCGTGAGCGCGAGCGCGGCCTCTCCGCCGGTGAGAAGAGGATGCTCGCAAAGGCCCGCCAGATTCTGGTGAGCGAACTCGCCCTCGCCGAGAACACCAACGAGGACAAGGCCGAGGCCCTGCTCGACGAGGTTCTCGCGTCCTGACGCCGTAAGGCGCTCGTCCGACGCAGTGACGACATACGCAGCGACGACACCCACCAGTGACGACACGCAGTGATGACGTAGCAATGCCGCGGTGCCCGAGTGACGACCGTTTCCCATGTGGAGGGGTCTGTTGCCGGGCGCTGCGGCATATCTGCCTCTAAGACGGCGATCGGCCGGGGTCGGCGATTGCGACGACCCGCTGGGGGCCGGGCCGCTGTGGCGTCCCGGGCACCTGCCCCGACCGTGTCACGGAAGGGTCCGGTCAAGGCGTCGCACCCGGCACTCCCCGATGCTCTGCGAGCAAGGGGCACGCCCAGGCCATACCCACCTCGCCCGAGGAAACAAACCTGTCTGCGCCAATTCCGGGCTCGCCCCGGACTCCGGAGCCATCGATGTCAGATCCCTCCCGCCCGATCCGCACCGCCGCGGTGATCCCCGCCGCCGGCCGCGGCGTCCGGCTCGGTCCCGGCACCCCCAAGGCGCTGCGGACGCTGGGCGGCACGCCCATGCTGGTGCACGCCGTGCGCGCGATGGCCGCCTCCCGCGCCGTCTCGCTGATCGTCGTGGTCGCCCCGCCCGACGGCGCCACCGAGGTCGACCGCCTGCTGCACGAGTACCCGCTCGCCGACCGCACCGACCTCGTGGTCGTCCCCGGCGGCCGAACCCGCCAGGAGTCCGTACGGCTCGGTCTGGCGGCGCTGCCGCAGGACGTCGACGTGGTGCTGGTGCACGACGCCGCCCGCCCGCTGGTCCCGGTCGACACCGTCGACGCGGTGATCGCGGCCGTCCGCGCCGGTGCGCCGGCCGTCGTGCCCGCACTGCCGCTCGCCGACACCGTCAAGCAGGTCGAGCCGCAGCCCCAGGGCGCCCCCGAGCCGGTCGTCGGCACCCCGGAGCGGGCGCTGCTGCGCGCGGTACAGACCCCGCAGGGCTTCGACCCGGCGACCCTGCTCAAGGCGCATGACACCGTCGTCGAGGGCGAGGGCGCCACCGACGATGCCGGGCTGGTCGAACGGCTCGGCACGCCCGTCGTGGTCGTCCCCGGCCACGAGGAGGCGTTCAAGGTGACCCGGCCGCTGGACCTGGTCCTGGCCGAGGCCGTACTCGCCCGTAGGAGGGCCACCGATGGCTATGTCTGAGCCGGCTTCCGAGCCGACCCCCGCCGGCGGGCCGGCCGGCATCCCCCTCGTCGGCATCGGCACCGACGTGCACGCCTTCGAGCGGGGCCGCGAGCTGTGGTGCGCCGGGCTGCTGTGGGAGGGCGAGGAGTACGGCCTGGCCGGCCACAGCGACGGCGACGTGGCCGCGCACGCCGCCTGCGACGCGCTCTTCTCGGCGGCCGGCGTCGGCGACCTGGGCGCGCACTTCGGCACCGGCCGCCCCGAGTGGTCCGGCGCCTCCGGGGTGACGCTGCTGGCCGAGGCCGCGCGGATCGTCCGGGCCGAGGGTTTCGCGATCGGCAATGTCGCGGTGCAGGTCATCGGCGTGCGCCCGAAGGTCGGCAAGCGGCGCGACGAGGCGCAGAAGGCGCTGTCGGCGGCCGTCGGCGCACCGGTGTCGGTCTCCGGGACGACCTCGGACGGGCTGGGCCTGACCGGCCGCGCCGAGGGGCTGGCGGCGGTCGCCACCGCGATCGTCTTCCGTACCGCCTGAGCGCCTACGGCCCCGGTGCGGCCCGCAGCGGCGGGCGCGGCGCCCGGCTTTCCCACCCGTACGGCGCGGGAATGCCGGGCGCGGCACGGGCGTTGAGGGAGGATCGCGGTATTCGCGTCCCCCGTCGACGGCCCGCAAGGAAGGACCCCCCGTGACCGCCACACTGTCCGACGACCTCCACAAGCTCCTCGACGCGCCGGTGTTCGTGACCCTGGCGACGATCCAGCCCGACGGCAGTCCGCAGGTCTCGCCAGTGTGGGTGAAGCGGGACGGCGACGATCTGCTGATCTCGACGACGGTCGGCCGCCGCAAGGAGGCCAACATCCGCCGCGACCCGCGCGTCTCGGTCGTCGTCCAGCCCTTCGACGCCCCGTACACCTACGCGGAGATCCGCGGCACCGCCACCCTCACCACCGACGGCGGCCCGGAGCTGATCGACGAGCTGTCCCGCAAGTACACCGGAAAGCCCTACGCGGACTTCAACCCGGCATCGGCCGACGACGACCCGCGGGTGGTCGTCCGGATCACCCCGCGCAAGGTGATCGGCAGTATCTGACCGGCGCCCTCCGGGTGGTGGGATCCGGCAAATCAGACGGTTTCGGCCGATCCGCGACCCCGTGGCCGATGCGTCGCGGGGCACTGCCCGGTTCCGACTACCCTGGTTCCGTGACGATTCGCCTGTACGACACCAGCGCCCGGCAGATTCGCGACTTCACCCCGCTCACGCCGGGCTGCGTCTCGATCTACCTCTGTGGTGCGACCGTGCAGGCCGCCCCGCACATCGGGCACATCAGGTCGGGGCTGAACTTCGACATCATGCGCCGCTGGTTCGAGTACCGCGGCTACGACGTGACGTTCGTGCGCAATGTCACGGACATCGACGACAAGATCATCGCGAAGTCGGAGGAGCAGGGCCGCCCCTGGTGGTCGATCGGCTACGAGAACGAGGTCGCCTTCAACACGGCGTACGACTCCCTCGGCTGCCTGCGCCCGACCTACGAACCGCGCGCCACCGGCCACATCCCCGAGATGATCGAGATGATGCGCGGCCTGATCGAGCGCGGCCACGCCTACGCCGCCGACGGCAACGTCTACTTCGACGTCAGGTCCTTCCCCGGCTATCTCCAGCTGTCCAACCAGGAGTTGGACAACCTGCGCCAGCCGTCCGGCGAGGGCGAGACCGGCAAGCGGGACCCGCGCGACTTCGCCATGTGGAAGGCCGCCAAGGAGGGCGAGCCCAGCTGGGAGACCCCCTGGGGCCGCGGCCGCCCCGGCTGGCATCTGGAGTGCTCGGCGATGGCCCACAAGTACCTGGGCTCCGCCTTCGACATCCACGGCGGCGGCGTCGACCTGGTCTTCCCGCACCACGAGAACGAGATCGCCCAGGCCAAGGCGTTCGGCGACGACTTCGCCGCGTACTGGGCGCACAACGCCTGGGTGACCATGAGCGGCGAGAAGATGTCCAAGTCGCTGGGCAACTCCGTGCTCGTCTCCGAGATGGTCCGGCGCTGGCGCCCGATCGTCCTGCGCTACTACCTGGGCACCCCGCACTACCGCTCGATGATCGAGTACAGCGAGGAAGCGCTGCGCGAGGCCGAGTCCGCGTTCGCGCGGATCGAGGGCTTCGTCCAGCGCGTCGTCGAGAAGGCCGGCGTCGTCGAGCCCGCGCCCGAGGTGCCGCTCGCCTTCGCCGAGGCGATGGACGACGATCTGGGCGTCCCGCAGGCGCTGGCGATCGTGCACACCACCGTCCGGCAGGGCAACGCCGCGCTGACCGCCGACGACAAGGAGTCCGCGGTGGCCCGGCTGGCCGAGCTGCGGGCGATGCTCGGCGTGCTGGGCCTGGACCCGCTCGACGAGCGCTGGGCCGGTGGCACGGACCGCGGCGAGGACCTGCACGGCGTCGTGGACTCCCTCGTGCGCCTCGTCCTCGAACAGCGCCAGGCCGCCCGCTCCCGCAAGGACTACGCCACCGCGGACGCCATCCGCGACCAGCTCCAGCAGTCGGGACTGTCGATCGAGGACACCCCGTCGGGCCCGCGCTGGTCGCTGTCCTGACCCCCGTCGCGCCCGTGGGCGGCCACCCGGATTCGCCCTTCCCGGTGGCCGCGGGCGACACTCATTCCATACGTACGTACCCACTCCACGTCGCGAGACGTCGAGAGCAGTGAAGAAACAGGTGACCCATGGCCGGCAACAGCCAGCGCAGGAACCGCCGCACGTCCAACAAGAAGGGCGCGCAGGTCGGCAGCGGCGGTAAGCGGCGCCGGTCCCTGGAGGGCAAGGGCCCGACTCCGCCCGCCTCCGCTCGTAAGGGACACGTCAAGAACCGGATGGCCAACGCCAAGGCCAAGCAGGCCGCGGCCCGCCGCCCGGCCCCGCGGCGCGGCGGCGCCAAGGGCACCGCGGAGCTGGTCGTCGGCCGCAACCCGGTCGTCGAGGCGCTGCGCGAGGGCGTGCCCGCCACGACCCTGTACGTCCAGCAGTTCATCGACACCGACGAGCGGGTGCGCGAGGCGCTCCAGCTCGCCAACGAGCGCGGGCTGAACCTCATGGAGGCGCCCCGTCCCGAGCTGGACCGCATGACCAACGGCCTCAACCACCAGGGCTTGGTCGCGCAGATCCCCCCGTACGAGTACGCCCACCCCGAGGACCTGGCGGCCGCCGCCTTCGACGCCGGCGAGGACCCGCTGATCGTCGCCCTGGACGGGGTCACCGACCCGCGCAACCTGGGCGCCGTCGTCCGCTCCGTCTCCGCCTTCGGCGGCCACGGCGTGGTCGTGCCCGAGCGCCGCGCGGCCGGAATGACCGCCGGCGCCTGGAAGACCTCGGCGGGCACCGCGGCCCGTACGCCGGTCGCCCGCGCCACCAACCTCACCCGCGCCCTGGAGTCGTACCAGAAGGCCGGTCTGACGGTCGTCGGCCTGGCCGCGGACGGCGAGCTGGAGCTGCAGGACGTCGAGGCGCTGGACGGCCCGGTCGTCATCGTCGTCGGCAGCGAGGGCAAGGGCCTGTCGCGGCTGGTCGGCGAGACCTGCGATCTGCGCGTGCGGATCCCGATGCCGGGCGGCGCGGAGTCGCTGAACGCCGGTGTCGCGGCCGGTGTCGTGCTGTGGGAGGCGGCGCGGCGGCGCGCCTGATCGGCGATGCCCCGGGGCGGCCGGTGCGGGTGCGCGACACCCGCGCCACACCTCGGGGCAAAACCTGACCCTCCGTACGCCCTGCCCGTATCCCGTGATCTTTTGACGGGTCTCGGACAGATCGGCCCGGTCAAGGCAGTGTCTTAAACGCGGGTCACTCGGTTAGATGAGCGTGGACACCAGAACACCCCGCATGCCTACGGGGGGACGCTCGCCGGGCTTCGATGACGAGCCGGGCCTGAGCTCGGTCAAGGTGCCGTGCGATCCCGCGCAGGTCATCGTCAACCACGCCAGCTTCCGCGTACAGCTCGGCGCGCCCGCGCCGGGCCACGTCACGGCCGACGCCGCGCGCATCCCCGCCACCCGGGGCCCGGCCACCGGCGGCAGACGCCGGGCGCCGGTGGTGTGGAGCGGCCGCACCGAACCGGGCGGCGCGGCCGGCGCCACCACCCAACTCCTGCACGCGGTGCGCAACGCGGGCATCGGCCTCGACGGCGGCCAGAGCGAGGACGTCGGCACGACCCAGGTCCTGCCCCGGGTCCGCCTCGACGACCCGCCCCCCGCCCAGACCGTGATCGGCCAGCGCGGCCCCGCCGAACCCGACACCGCCCTGCTGCGCGGCGTACGCCCCGTTGGCAGCGCATACGGCGACAACTACGGCAGCCACCCCCCTCGCGACACCTACGGCGACCGCGATCACGACGGCTACGACGACGACCGCTTCGACGACGACCGCTTCGGGGCCCGCGAACCGTACGACACCGGGGGCAGGCGGCGCGGCACCGAAACCGTGCGGCACGCGTACTACCCGGGCCGGCGGATGAACCTCGGCGTCGTCCTGCTGCCGCTGCGGATCTTCCTCGGACTGATCTCCGTCTACGCCGGCATGGGCAAGCTCTGCGACCCCGTCTACTTCGACGGCGGCGAGCGCGGCTCGATGGTCAAGTGGCTGTTGTCGCTCGACCCGTGGGCGCTGGCCGTACCGCTGCGCGACTTCGCCGTCTCGCACCCCGTCGGCGCCGGCCTGACCGTGGCCTTCCTCCAGGTCGTCGTCGGCGTCCTGACCATCTGCGGACTGTGGCAGCGGGTGGCCGCGTCGATCGGCGCGCTGCTCTCCGCGGCGCTGCTGATGACCGTCAGCTGGCGCACGCTGCCCGCCTACGACGCCCCCGACATCATCTACCTCGCCGCGTGGAGCCCGCTGATCATCGCGGGCGCCCCCGTCTACTCCATGGACGCCCGGCTGGCCGGCGAGGCATGGCGGCGGCTCGGCCCCCGCGTCGAGGTCGCCGACCTGCGGCGCCGGGTACTGCGCCGCGGCGCGATGATGACCACGGTGGTGGCCGGACTGACCCTGCTGATCGGCTCGCTGCTCGGCGGCGCCGTACGGTCCGCGACGGTCGCGACCGTGCCGCGGCCCGGTGAGCCCGCGATCAACAACCTGCCCGGCTCGCCGCTGCCCCGCCCCGGCAAGAGCGCCACCCGCCCCGGCCAGCGCCACCCGGGCGGCGCCGTACGCCCCGGCACCCCCTCCGCGGGCGCCTCGCACAAGGCCCGCAGGCCCGGCGCACCCTCCGCGTCGGCCCCCGGCGCCGGCCGCTCCACGGGCAGCACCACCGGCCTCTCCCAGCAGCCCGGCGCCACCACCAGCGCCCCGCGGCAGACGGTCCCGACCCGCGCCCCCGCCCCGACGCGGGCCCCGAGCACCGCGGGCGGCACCGGCGGCGGCACGACCGGCACCGGCAACGGCGGCTCCACCGACTCCGGCGACTCCGGGGGCCGGGGGAGCACGTTGGGGGGACTGCTGGGGTGAAGCGGGGGAGCGGGGCTGGGCGGGTTGGTTGATCCGGGCGGTCTGGGCGGTCCAGGCGGTCGTTCGGTCCGGGCGGTCGGGCGGTCCGGTCAGGCTGTTCGGTCCGGTCGGTTCGTTTGGCTGTCCCGGTGCTCCGCCGTTCTGGCGCTCTGCCGTTCCGGCGCTTCGCTGCTTCGTTGCTCCGCCGCTCCGAATTTCTCCCCTCCGCTTTTTCCCCTCTGCCGTTTTCCCCTCCGCCCACCCCCCAAAGGGGGGTGGGCGGGTCCTTGTGCGGGGGCCCTTGTGCGGGGGTGCTTGTGCGCGGGTCGTGGTGCGGGGGTGTTTGTGCGGGCGTGCTTGTGGGCGCGTCCTTGTGTGTGGGGCCTGCTTGCGGGCCCCCGGCCGTAGGCGCAGGGGCGTCTGCGGGCGGAGAGGGCGCGTAGGGCGGCTGGGACGGCCTCGATGACGTACGGGGCCGTGGAGGCCGGGGAAGGCGAGGACAGGGCGTCTGAGGCGCGTACGGCCCCTCAGGCGCCGCCGTAGCACCCGCCTCCCCCGCCGGACGGACTCGACAACGATGCCGATGCCGATGCCGACACCGGCACCGACGCGGACGACGCCGTACGAGGCCCAGTGCGACGACGACGCGGACGATGGCTCAAGAGGGTGTCGGCCCGACGACATGGACGACGGCCCGCGCGCCCTCAACGCGCCTGCGTGCCCAGCTCCTTGGCCGCCTCGGTGAGGTCCTTGGCCGTGTCGATGGCGCGCCAGTAGGCGCCCTGCGGGAGCGGGAAACCCGCCAGCCGGCGTTCGCGGGCGAGGCGGGGGAAGGTCGTGCGCTCGTGGTCGCCGCGGTCGGGGAGCAGGTCCGTGAAGGCGGCCGAGAAGACGTAGACGCCGGCGTTGACCAGATAGGGCGAGGGCGGCGACTCGATGAAGTCCAGCACGTGCCCGAACGCGTCGGTCTCGACGACGCCCCAGGGGATGCGGGGGCGGGCCAGCGCAAGGGTGGCGTCGGCATCGCGTTCGTCATGGAACGCGGCCATTTCGCGGAGCGGGAAGCGGGTCCAGATGTCGCCGTTGGTGGCGTACCAGGGCTCGTCCGGGCGGGGCAGCGAGCCGGCCGCGTGCTTCAGGCCCCCGCCGCGACCCAGCGGCTCGGTCTCGACAACGGTGGTGACGCGCAGGGGCAGTTGGGCCTGTGACAGCCAGTCCTGCAGCACCTCGGCGAGGTGGCCGCAGGAGACGACCGCGTCCGTGACGCCCTCCTCGGCCAGCCAGTTCAGCTGATGGCCGATGATCGGGGTTCCGGTGCCGGGAATCTCGACCATCGGCTTGGGGCGGTCATCGGTATACGGGCGGAGACGTGAGCCCTGGCCGCCGGCCAGGACCACGGCCTGCGTGGGGTACGGATGCTGGGCGCCTGTCATGGTTCGCACCTTAGGCGGTGCGAGTGGTGGTCACTGGGCGGCGGCGACGCCGGTGGCGAAGGAGGTGTCGCAGACCGGGCGGGAGAAAGCCTGGGCGCGGTGCGCGGCACCGTACTTGGCCACCGCGGCACGACCGAGGTCGCGGGCGATGGAGGCGCACGCCTTGGCCAGCGAGGGGCGCTTGGTGGTCGCCTCCTGGAGGTGGGTCAGGGCGACCCCGGGGTTCTTCTCCTGGAGCTCGACCAGCAGGCGCTTGCGGAGCACGTCCGCGGGGGCGCTGGGGCTGGCCTTGGTGGAGGCCGTCCCGGAGGAAGCGGTCAGCACCTGCGAGTCGGTGGCCGTCGACGCCCAGGGGACGCGGGTGACCGCGAGGGTCCCGGACAGCACGAGGACGACGGGAAGGACGAGAGCGAGAGTTCTGCCGATGCGGCGGGCTGCGGAGTTCACGGTCGAGATGGTAGCGAGGAGTGATGATTTGGCGACATTTGGTCACCGTATCGGGGGACGTAATGGCCCGTCGGTGCGGTTGTGATGTTGACGCACTGGTACGAAAAGCCCCGTTATGCCCCTATGGGTGACGCTGTCGGATCGTCGTCGGATCCCCGTGGAACGGCTCGGTACGGCCGCGCCGGAAACGCGTCAGCGGCGGCGGTCCAGGGCTACCCCGAACCACCGCCGCTCTAACGCGCCTGCCCGCTGCGTCGGTTACACCGGACCGCGGCGCCCGTTAACTGCGGCGCCCGTTGCACCGACCTTCTGCGCGGGTTGCCCTGGTTGCCCCGGATACAACGGTTACATCGGCTATGCGGCTTCCATTGCCGCCGACGGGGCCCGGTGCGCCCGTCCTCGTCCCGCGTCAGTCGCTGAGGCGCTCGCCCGACGACGTCGAGAACACATGTGTCTCGCCGGGGCGCGGCACGACGTGCAGCCGGCTGCCCTTGTCCGGGACCTGGCGGCCGTTGACCCGTACGACCAGGTCCTTGACCTCGCCGCCGACCTCCGCGGTGCCGTACACGTAGCCGTCGGCGCCCAGCTCCTCGACGACGTTGACCGTGACGGCCAGGCCGGCCGGCGCGTCCGCGGACTCCTTGGACAGCGACTTCGCCGCGGCGCCGTTCTGCTCGACGATGTCGAAGTGCTCGGGGCGCACGCCCACCGTCACCGTGCGGTCCCCCTTGTCGGCGGCCGCGCTCAGCGCCTCCCGGTTGACCGGCACCACGCTGTTGCCGAACTTCACCCCGCCGTCGGTGATCGGCACCTCGACCAGGTTCATGGCGGGAGACCCGATGAAGCCCGCGACGAAGAGGTTAGCCGGGCGGTCGTACATGTTGCGCGGCGAGTCGACCTGCTGGAGCAGGCCGTCCTTGAGGACGGCGACCCGGTCGCCCATCGTCATGGCCTCGACCTGGTCGTGGGTGACGTAGACCGTCGTGATCCCGAGGCGGCGCTGCAGACCGGCGATCTGCGTACGCGTCTGCACGCGCAGCTTCGCGTCCAGGTTGGACAGCGGCTCGTCCATCAGGAACACCTGCGGCTCCCGGACGATCGCCCGGCCCATCGCGACGCGCTGGCGCTGGCCGCCGGACAGTGCCTTGGGCTTGCGCCCCAGGTACTCCGTGAGGTCCAGGATCTTGGCCGCGTCCTCGACCTTCTGCCGGATCTCGGCCTTCGGAACGCCGGCGATCTTGAGCGCGAAGCCCATGTTGTCGGCGACCGTCATGTGCGGGTAGAGCGCGTAGTTCTGGAACACCATGGCGATGTCCCGGTCCTTGGGCGGAAGGTGGGTGACATCGCGGTCCCCGATGCGGATGGCGCCCGCGTCTACGTCCTCCAGCCCCGCGAGCATCCGCAGCGAGGTGGACTTGCCACATCCGGAGGGGCCGACCAGGACGAGGAATTCGCCGTCTTCGATGGCGATGTCCAGTTTGTCGACGGCGGGCTTGTCGGAACCCGGGTAGATACGGGTTGCCTGGTCATACGTGACCGTAGCCATGGTGAGAGTCCCTTCACCGGCAGGAACGTGCCGGACGATCCGAGTAAAAGGAGTGGTGTAGTCCACTTGTGCGGACTGTCCCGTGACGCTACCTCCGACCGGCCCGGATGTCAGTACCCTGGCTCTCACCAAATGCGGAGCCCGACACCCGGCCCGCCTGGGTACACTTCTTCCCGCACGCCTCCTTAGCTCAGCTGGCCAGAGCACCGCTCTTGTAAAGCGAAGGTCGTCGGTTCGAATCCGACAGGGGGCTCTACGCGCACCGCGCTGACCTGGGGTTTCTCCCCGGGGAGGTGCTTCGTTCGGCCTCGGACTCCTCGTCCGGGGCCGTTTGCGTGCGCGGGGCGTGAGCGGATGGGGCACCAGGGCCCGGCTGGGCTGCGGACTCTTCCGTACGGTCCGCCACGGCTTCGGCTCCGGATTCCTCGTCCGCTTCGAGGTCGGCCTCGGTCTCGGCGGGCTGCTCCGTGCGGCGTGCGCGGAGGACGAGGCGGGCGGCGGCCTCGGCGATCGCCAGGTCGGTTTCCGGCAGCAAGCTCGTGTACGTGTCCGCCCTGATGGCGATCGAGGAGTGGCCGAGCACCTCCTGGATGTCTTTCAGGTCGGCTCCGGCCGCGCGGGCGAGGGTCGCCGCCCCGTGGCGCAGGTCGTGGAGCCGGATCAGCGGGAGGTCGATCTCCTCGCACAGTTCGATGAAACGGCGGGTGGCGTGGGCGGGGTGGAGCATCTCGCCGTGCTCCTGGGTGAAGACGCGTCCGGTCTCCACCCAAGCGCTGTCCCGCTTCTCGCAGTCTTGGGTTCGTCCTCCTATGGCATCAGCTCGGCCAACCGCCGCTTCCCCGACGGCATCCAGGCCAAGGGCTTCGGCCGCAACCCATTCCTCGACACCTGGGCCCGCAAGAGCCCCGAGCCGAAGCCTTCCGCGGGGCTCGCCCCGCAGGCAGCCGAGCCGCGCCCCGGCACCGCAGCCTGACTCGACTCGTCGCACTCGTCCCCGCGCAGGTCAGCGCGGGGACGAGCGAGCGACCCGCAACGAGTCAACTCGAACCGGTGCTGGCCGGCCCCGCGCGCCGTGCCCCCGGCCAGCAGACGAAACGCCGCTTGTCCCACGACCTCCGGGCCGCGGTACCCGAGCGCGCGGAGCGCATTCTGACCGACCCCGCCTGGGACGCACGCGCCACCGTCCTCGGCGAGGCAGAAACCGCCGGGCACAACGCGTCCGTCGTCCTCGACCAGGCAGTGGGCCAGCGCACCCTGGACGACGCCCGTAACCCAGCCCGCGCACTGACCTGGCGCATCCGCCGCCTCGGCGAACGCCATGCCCCAGCCCACGGGCACCAGCCTCCAACGCCCGTAGTGTCTGCTAACGCCCCATTGCTCCGGCTCCAGCCCGCACCGCTGCGGCAGTTCGTTCGTCGCAGCCGTCCCAAGGACGGAGGCGCTGATCACGCTGGGGCAGACGGCCTTCGGCCGGTGCGGCTCGTAGGAGCCCTGTCAACCGCCCGCCCCACCAAGGCCGGTCATCACCGCGCTTCGGCGCAGGGAGGGCACGGGCCGGCTATGCGGCTCGGGTGAGTTCGGCGCGGCCGAACAGCAGCGCGTAGCCGGAGGGGAGTTGGCGCAGGATGCGGGTGAGGAGGTCGGGGCCGGCCAGGGCTGCGACGGCGGCGAGGACGGAGCCGGTGTCCCAGCGGGTGGTGGCCGGGGTGGCGCCGGTGCGGGTGGCGAGGTCCTTGACGAAGGCCCAGCCGGTGAGGGGCTGGGGGTCGGGGATCTGTGCGGTGAGGATGCGTGCGGCTTCGAGGGGCAGGCGTGCGGCCAGTTCGACGCGTTCGTCGCCCGTCAGCTGGCGTCCGAGCCCTGCGAGGACCAGGCGGACGGCTTCCTCGGCCCGTTCCCGGGTGGGGTAGGCGCCTTCGTAGCGGACCTTCTCCAGCAGCTGCGGGTAGGTCATCGCGGGCGGGTGCTGGAGCGGTGCACGCCGGTCGGACATCACTGCGGTGTTCGCCTTTCTGTCGATGAGGTCTTGAGGTCTTGTGGTGCCGGTGTGCGGCACCGGCCGTGTGGGTGGTCAGGTGGGCTGGGGGTGGCCGAAGAGGAGGTCGTAGCCCGCGGGGAGCTGGAGCAGGATCTGGCCGAGCAGGTCCTCGTCGGCCGCGTCGGCGACCGTGCTGAGGACGGCGCCGACGTCCCAGGCCGCGGTCTGTTCGGTGGCTCCCTCGATCCAGGCCGCCGTCGCCCTGACGAACCGCTCCGGTGACAGCGGTTCGGCGCTTTGCAGCGGGTTGAGGAGGATCAGGGCGAAGCCTTCAGGCAGGCGCGCCGCCAGCTGGGCGCGCACCTCGCCAACCAGGTGTGCGCCCAGCAGTGCGAGCACCACGCGGGCCGCGCGGTCTGCTTCCTGCCGGCTGTCGTACTCGCCGCGTTCCTTGACACGGTCGAGGAACGCTTCCCATCGCAGGGGCACGTCGGCCGCCCCCTTCTGCAATCCAGTGGGTGTGGAGGACGGGCGAAGGGGAGATCGGTGCCCGTCCTCCGCTGCTGATCGGCCCGGGCCGCCCGGCTCAGCCGGAGATCTCCTTGCGGGATGCCTCCCCGCCGACGGCGATCTTGCGGGGCTTGGCCCGTTCGGCGATCGGGATGCGCAGGGTGAGCACCCCGGCGTCGTAGTCGGCCTTGATGTGCTCGGTGTCCAGCGTGTCGGCCAGCACGATCTGGCGGGAGAAAACGCCCAGTGGCCGCTCCGACAGCTCCATCTGCACGTCGCCGGCCTTCGCCACGGGCCGCCGCTCGGCCTTGACGGTCAGCATGTTCCGCTCGACATCGATATCGATCGCGTCCGAGCTGACGCCGGGGAGGTCGAAGGCCACGACGTACTCGTCACCCTCGCGGTAGGCATCCATCGCCATCGCGGCAGGCCGCGACCAGGTTCCCTGGCCCATCAGCTGCTGAGCCAGCCGGTCGAGCTCACGGAAAGGGTCAGTGCGCATCAACATCGCGAAACACCTCCAGCAGGTTCGGGCAGTTACTGCCAATGCGCCTCACTGAAACTGTTGTAACATGTCATCCAATGGATGACAAACATGGCGTCGTCGACAGGATGACGGTCCGAGGGTGGTGCCCATGACAGCAGCTGACCAGCCGGTCTCTTCCGGCGCCGACGCCCGGAGCCCGGCTTCGTTTCTCGCCGCCGCGGCGGCCCTGGAAGCCACGGACGATGCCCTGCGCGCCGCCCAGCGCAAGGCCCCCGATGCTCCCCACGCCGACCCCGGCCCGGAGCAGGCCCTGGCCTCCCTCCTCCTGCTGCGGCAGGTCCGCGAGCAGCTCGCCGGATGGGAAACCGGCCTGATCGAAACGGCCCGCCACGCAGGCGCCAGCTGGGCCGACCTCGCCCACCCCCTCGGCGTCGCCAGCCGCCAGGCCGCCGAACGCCGCTACCTGCGCAACCGGCCCGGCCCCGCCGGAACCACCGGCGAACAGCGCGTCCAGGCCACCCGCGAACGCCGCGCCGCCGAACGCACCGCCGTCACCTGGGCCCGCCGCAACGCCGCCGACCTGCGCCGCATCGCCGGCCAGATCACCGCCCTCACCGACCTCCCCACAGCGGCCCGTCTCCCGCTCAGCCAGCTCCACGCGGCCCTCGGTCACGACGACCCCGCCGCCCTCGTCCACCCTCTGAACGCCACCCGCCCCCACCTGGCCACCACCCACCCCGACCTCGCCGCCCAACTCGACGCCCTCACGAACTCCGCCACGCCCCCAGCCACCCCCGGCTGACCAATGCACAGCGGTATGCACCCGGTCGGACCACACACAGCAGGCCCCGGCCGGTCCGCGGGGGCCTGCTGCATCCCGAGATCAATTGAACGGGTGGGTGGTGGATCGCGGGTTCTGCGCGCGTGGGGGTGGCTGCACTGGCGTGCAGCGCGGGGGCGCGCACCAGGGGCAGTCGTATGCTCCGGCCCCTGCCGGCTCGCCGCCCCCATGGGCTTTCGCCGTGATGGGCGGCCGATCTTGCCCGGTTCTCGGTGCCTCGCCGGAGAATGAGGCATACGACCAGACGCAGAGGGTGAAGGTCGGGCGGCCGTTTCCGCCCGCGGCCTGGGCGGCGCCGACCACGGCAGTGCTCAGGGATGCCATGGAGACGATGACGCCGAGGACGAGCACGCCCGTCTCCCACGGGACTCACGCGTCCTGTGGGGCGGATGAGTAGGGCGGCGGTGCTGCAGACGAGGGAGATGACGGCGCAGAGCGAGGCCACGTAGAGGGGCCACGACCTGTTGTCGAGAGCGACGCACACGAACGTGCTGTTGAGCCCCAAGGCGGTCATGATGCCGGCTACCGCCACGAGGGCACCGGCCAGATCTTGGCCACGTCGTCCAGACGCTTTTCCCGGCGCAGCCTGGATATCTCCGGTGGTCGGGGGCGGGGATCCCGTTGGTTTCGAAGGCTCTTTCGCACCGCCCATTGCGCGCTTCCCGATGGTGGAGCCCTGCCGGAGTCGGCCGAGCGACGCAAGGCTCCTGAACCTCGGTGCGGCGGACGAGCCTGGTCCACGGTGCCGGCCCGGCCGCCGGGACAACGTCTGCCGTCGCGGGTCAGGTCGCGGCCGCAGCGCTGCCCAGCTCGGGCGGATCGGTCTCGAAACGCCGTTACGACGTGGCGCCGCCGGTGCGCAGTTCTTCGTTGATGCGCTGGGCTTCTTCGAGCTGGTCTTCGAGAATGACGATGCGGCAGGCGGCCTCGACGGCGGTGCCGGAGTCGACGAGTTCGCGGGCGCGGGCGGCGATGCGCAGCTGGTAGCGGGAGTAGCGGCGGTGGCCGCCTTCGGAGCGCAGCGGGGTGATCAGGCGGTGCTCGCCAAGGGCGCGGAGGAAGGCGGGGGTGGTGCCGAGCATCTCGGCGGCCCGGCCCATGGTGTAGGCGGGGTAATCGTCGTCGTCGAACTTGTCGGCGGGGCGGGAACTGCGAGGGGGCATAGACCTCTTCTTTCGGGGACGCGTCGAGGGGCCCGAGTGCCGTACTGGCACCCGGGCCCCGAGCTTTCAACACCATCTACCGGCTGACTGCGCCGGCTCTCTTGTTCCGCCGGTCCGCCTGGGAGGGCGGAAGTGCGGGGATCGTGAATACGTGACCGGGGACCACCTTCCCATCCGGGGCCTGCGGTACCCGAGCGGTGTTCTTCCTCGCCCGGGCGATCCTGATGGCGTCTGCTCCTTACCTTGTTCGGTTGCTCGGTTGTACTGCTGGGTGTCGCGGGTACTGCATGCGGCCCCTAGGGCCGCTCGGCCCGGCAGTCAGTGAAGGAACCCACCATTTCCGGCCCCGCCACTCCACTGCCGTTCCGCATCCTGCCTGACCTGCTCGCACGGCAGTTCATCTCTGCCGCGCCCTCTTCGACTTCTTGGGTACGAGGAAACACTAACCCCCGCACGCACCCATGTCTACTCTCAGTGTGACAGATTTTCTCAACAGTCAGTGAGTGGGCTTCTGTCTCAAGCACCCCCGGAAGATTGCCATCCGGGTGGAAGACCGGCCCGGCGGCACAAATGGAGACCGGCGGCACGACCGACCCAAGCGGGGCGGGAGCATGCGCCCGCGGCGTCGCCCGCTCACCAACGCCCCGCCCCACGGAGGCGGCCACTACACCCTCGAACTCGGCGCAACCGCCGATGCAGCGAACGTCGCCTTCAGCGACCTCAACCCGGCGCCCCCGCGCGAACGCACCCCTGACTCAACGGCGGCACCGGATGGCACATGATCCGCCGTCTCACCGACAACGTCACCCCCCGGCCCCGGGCTCCGGTCGGGAAACTCCCGCCCGTTGATGGGCACGTGGTGTGCATCGGCTGGTTCAAGGCCGAGCAAGACCCCGACAAGCTGTTGCTGCTCTCCTGCACCGTCGGCCGCTGGGACCTGCTGGTGATTCCGCCGCAGACGGATCCGGCCATCGACGTGATTCCGTAGGCCGACGCGAAGCATGAGCACATTCTGAGAACGTTCGCCTGAGCATGGCCCGCGCCGCCATGGGCACCACCCCTGCAGGCTGCCGGCAAAGGGTCGGCGATGGCCGGAGGTGAACGCCGGCCCCGGACAGGGGCCCGGGCCGGTCGGAAGCGTTCGCGGAGCAACTTCTGGGGACCTTGCCGGACCGGGGGAACGAGTCTCCGCCGCATCCGCTCGGTCCGCTGGTCGCGGAAGTGGTGGGCAGGCTCGGCGGCCGCGAGATCGGGATCCTGCTGCAGGACCACGGGCAGCTGGTGCCGGTGCCCGGCGAGGGGCTGGTGACCGGTGAGCCGCAGCCGATCAGCGATTCCGACGCAGGCCGGGCCTTCCTGGACGGGCGCCGCGTCGAGGTGGAGCAGGCCGACGGTGTGCGGGTCTACCTGCCGCTGGACGATGCGGCTCTTCTTCTGACCGAGTGGCGCGGCGCCACGGGCGGCCACCAAAGCTCCCCATAGGGGAGCAGGTCGGCCTCGCACCGCCGGGCCTGCATTGTCAGGCATGGCCCTTGTAGCCGAGGTATGGGAGAGCCGGAACGGCTTCGGCCGTCTTCCGCTCTCTTCTCACCGGCCGCTGAGGCACCTCGTGTGAAGTCCCGGCCTTCCCGAGACGGGTGGTATCTGGCGCTTCGCCATAGGGGGCGCCGGCGCCTGGACGTAGGAGCCTTGCGCTCTTCCGCCGCTGAGTTGGCAGCTGCGGGGCGGATTCCTTGCCCACAGCGGTCCGGTCAGGCTCGGGTCGGGTGCCCCAGCAAGGCCGACGCCGTCTCCAGTGGTGTGAGACCGGTCGGTGGCACGAGCGCGGCAGCCGGGCGGCACACGAAGCCGAGGCGGCTCAGGGCTCGGGTCACTTCACCTGCGGAGAAGTCACGGCGATCCTGCCGGGTGATGATCTCCCCGACCTGCTTGACGGGGTAATGGCGGCGACCGATGAGCACGGACTCACCCGTGATGGGTTCGGCTTTGATGCCCTTCATCGCGTCCTGAACCTCGGTCTTGGTCAGGTCGAAAGGGAAGCGGGCGATGACCACGCGCATAGTGCCTCGACAGGGTCGTAGAGAGGCCGGAAACGGATCGCCGGCCCGGACGGGGAGGAGTCAACGGGCGAGGACGACGACGCCCAGGGCGTGCCCGTCCTCACCGATCACGGGTGAGGCCCGCAGCGCGCGTTGACGCATGGCGCGTTCCGCGTCGTGCGCAGACATCACGGGTGAAGTGAAGGGCCCACGGTCGTAGACGAGTTCCCGCAACCGGGTCTCCTCGGTGTACCAGGAGCCTTGGCGGTGGGCCGTGATCTGGGAACGGGTGATCAGGCCCGTACACCGCCCGTCCTCGTCACGGACGAGGAGATAGTCGGCACCGGCCCCGATGAGGACGGACAGAGCCACGTCGACGATCATGTCGTCGCCGACCTGTGGTCCCGTCGACGACATGACGTCGCCGGCTGCGCTGCCGGAGCAGTCCGCCTGGGGGTAGCTCTGCAACATCAACGAAAGCCTCCGGGACGATGGTGATCCGATGAGCCGAGCGTGTTCGTCCTGACCGGCCTAGGCGGCCGGGGCCGAGGAGGTCTGCCGCGCAGTAGGTGTCCCGGTCCGGGCTGATCCGGCGGCACGACGGGCCTGGGCGGGGCGGCTGCGGCGGCCTCGCGTGGAGGAGCCGCTGCGCCTGGCACGTTCGACAACTGGTGCGGCGATGGTGACCGGGGTGCCGGAGGGTGCCTGGGCGCCGGTGATGCGGCTCAGTTCGGCCTCGCCGGAGCGGACCTGGGTGGTCTGCGGGGTGATGCCCGCGTCCGCCATCAGGCGGTCCATGGTGCGGCGCTGGTTGGGCAGGACGAGGGTGACGACGCTGCCGGACTCGCCGGCGCGCGCGGTACGGCCACCGCGGTGCAGGTAGTCCTTGTGGTCGCTGGGCGGGTCGACGTTGACGACGAGATCGAGGTTGTCGACGTGGATGCCGCGGGCGGCGACGTTGGTGGCCACCAGGACGGTGACATGGCCGGTCTTGAACTGGGCCAGGGTGCGGGTGCGCTGGGACTGGGACTTGCCACCGTGCAGGGCCGCGGCGCGGACACCGCTGTTCAGCAGATGCTTGGTGAGGTTGTCCACGGCGTGCTTGGTATCCAGGAACATGATCGAGCGCCCTTCGCGGGCGGCGATCTCGGTGGTGGTGGCGTGCTTGTCGGCGCCGTGGACGTGCAGCACGTGGTGCTCCATCGTCGTGACCGCGCCCGCCGAAGGATCGACGGAGTGGACCACCGGGTCCGTCAGGTAGCGCCGGACCAGGAGGTCCACGTTGCGGTCCAGGGTGGCCGAGAAGAGCATCCGCTGCCCCTCGGGCCGAACCTGGTCGAGCAGCGCGGTGACCTGGGGCATGAAGCCCATGTCGGCCATCTGGTCGGCCTCGTCCAGCACGGTGACGCCGACCTGGTTCAGCCGGCAGTCACCGCGCTCGATGAGGTCCTTGAGCCGTCCCGGCGTGGCGACGACCACCTCGACCCCGCCGCGCAGTGCGCTGGACTGGCGGCCGATCGACATTCCGCCGACGACGGTGGCCAGCCGCAGCTTGAGCGGCCGGGCGTAGGGGGTGAGGGCGTCGGTGACCTGCTGGGCCAGTTCCCGGGTGGGGACCAGGACCAGTCCCAGCGGCTGGCGGGGCTCGGCGCGCTGCCCGGCGGTACGGGCCAGCAGGGCCAGACCGAAGGCCAGCGTCTTGCCCGATCCGGTGCGACCGCGGCCGAGAACATCGCGCCCGGCCAACGAGTTCGGCAGCGTGGCGGCCTGGATGGGGAACGGGGCGGACATGCCTTCCGCGCTGAGGGCCGCCAGCAGCGCCGACGGCATGTCCAGCTCGGCGAACGTCGCGGCCGGGGGCAGGGCGGGAGTGTGGGTGACGGGCAGGGCGAACTCTCCCTGCAGGGTCGCGCGACGCCGTCCGGGGCCTCCGGAACGGCCCGTGCCCGAGCGGTTCGACCCACCGGAGCGGTAGCCGCCGCGGCCTGAGCCGGACGAGCCGCCAGAGCGGGAGTAGCGGTCATTCGTGCGAGCTGTGCGGTTCATGGAGAACCTTCCTCGATGCGGTACGTCGAGGAATTCCCGGCGGCAATGAGCCGCACACAGAGAATCGCAAGAACGAACCGATGAAATGAGATGAAACGAAGCGGGTCGGAAACATGTCGACCCTGCATGCCGAAGCGGGATCGGCGCCGCAAAGAAGCCCAACTGGCTGCTCGCACGCCATGCGTGCGGCCGTTGCGGGCCCGCGGGAAACAGCGAAAAAGCAACGAGCTGGGGCCCGCACCCAAGGTGCGGGCCCCAGCTACGGTGTACGCGTCAGCGTCAGGCGGGAACGATGTTCTCGGCCTGCGGGCCCTTCTGGCCCTGCGTGACGTCGAAGCTCACCTTCTGGCCCTCCTGCAGCTCACGGAAGCCCTGGGCGGCGATGTTCGAGTAGTGGGCGAAGACGTCGGCGCCGCCACCCTCCTGCTCGATGAAGCCGAAGCCCTTTTCCGCGTTGAACCACTTCACGGTGCCAGTAGCCATGTCATATCTCCTTCGGGGCAGTGCCCGGAGCCCACACCGTGTGAGCTCCGTATCGCTGCGTTGATTGCCCGTCCGGAAATAAGCACCGGAAATACGAAAGCGCTCTGCCCTGTACGACAGGGAGCACGCTTGAAGTCTTGGGAACCACAACTGCAACTGAGATCGACGGTAGCACGGTACTGGCAGCCATGCGCGGCACATGATCCCGGCGCTTTCGAGAGAGTAAAAAACCCCTACCGCGCCAGTGGTCATTTCTGTAGTTGCGGCATGAGATATTCGGAATCGGCGCTCGCCTGTATTCGACCGGAAATACGTCGAACTGCTGGACCGCCGCCCTGGCTCCGCAGGCGCGGGCCGGACACCATGGCCATCGGCGTTCTGCGGCTCCGGCTTCGGCGCGGAGGCACGTGAGAGCGGGCTGCTGAACAACCACGGGCGGCTTGGGGACGCGGTCGGGCGGTCCGCGCTCGGAGGCACTGGACGTGTCGTGCTCTCAGGTGAGGAGTCAGGTCACCGTACGGAATGGCGGTTCGCGGCACGCGGGCGTTCACGCCGTATGACGGCACGAGGGGAGGGCCGATGGATCCCGGCCCTCCCCTCGACAAACGTCTGTCGGCAGGCTTCAGCGGAGCTGCAGTGCCTTGCGGAGGGTGGTGAAGAGGTCGGTCTGGTTGGTGACGCCCAGGACGCGGTAGGCCTGCGGGCCCTGCGCGGCGATGCGCACCTGGGTGCCGGTGTGCTCCTGGGACTGGCCCGGCGTGTTGGTCGAGTAGTTGACCTTCAGCCGGCCGCCCTCATCGGTGACGAGGGTGGAGGACAGGCCGGGCGGGTTCGCCTCCAGCGGCACCATCTGGCTGGTGTGGCCGTGGTCGGCGGTGGTGACCACGAGCGTGTCGGGGTGCTTGGCGGCGTAGTCGCGGGCCACCTTCACGGCCCGGTCGAAGGCCGCGGTCTCGCCGATCTGGCCGCAGGGGTCGGCGGCGTGGTCCTGCTTGTCGATCGAGGCGCCCTCGATCTGGAGGAAGAAGCCCTTGTCCCGGTCCTGCCCGCGCTTCGACTTCTGCTTGTCCTCCAGCAGTTGGATCGCCTTGGTGGCCTGCTCGTCCAGGGCCGGGGTGCCGGCCGGGCGCTTCGGGTTGCCGGTGGTGCAGCGCTGCGGGTCGGTGCCGCCGACGGCCGCGGGCTTGCCGGTCCACTCGACGGGGACGTTGCCCGGCGCGAAGAGCCCGAGGACCGGCTTGCCGCCCTTGACGCCCTGGAGGCCCTGCTTGTCGGTGACGATCTCGTAGCCGAGCTTGCGCGCCTGCTCCGCCACCGTCATGCCCTTGTACGGGCCTTCGGTGATCTTCTGGTCGAAGCGCTGCTTTCCGCCGCCCAGCAGCACGTCCACCTTGTGGTTGACGCTCTGCTCGGCGATCGAACCGGGGCCGCCCTCGGCGATCGTGTCCGCCGCGCACTTGGCCATGTCCGCCGGACCCTGGCAGCTGCGGTCGGTGACGTGGGAGGCGAGCACGGCCGGGGTGGCGTCGGTCAGTTCGGCGGTGGTGACCGAGCCGGTCGCGTAACCGCCCTTCTGCGCCAGTTCGAGGATCGTCGGCAGCGCCTTGTCGGTGTCCGGCGTCTTGGAGATGCGGCCGTTGACCGTCTTGTGCCCGGTGGCCCAACCGCTGCCGCTGGCGGCGGAGTCGGTGACGTAGTCCGGCTTGCCGTTCTTGTCGACCGCGTACGTCGTGTACGCGCCGGTCAGCGGGAACTTGTCCATGTTGAGCCGGCCCGCGGCACCCACGGTGTAGTTCCGCGCCAGCGTGATCTCCGAGTCGCCCATCCCGTCGCCGATCAGCAGGATGACGTTCTTCGCCTTGCCGCCCTGGATCGCGCGCGCCGCCTGGTCCTTGGGGCCGAACGCGGCCGCTCCCGCGGGGATGGCCACACCGGTGGCGAGCAGCACGGCGGCGCCGGTTATGGCGCGGCGGCGGGACAGGCGCAGTCTTCGCATGAGATCTCCTCGTCTACGACCGGCTGTCGCCGGACGCTGGCAGCTCACCAGGAGTGGGTGAACGGTGTATGGCGTACCGGTGGCGCAGGGTCCACGGGCGGGTGCCGCGCGGAGGGGGGGAGTTCACGGGGGCGAGAACGGGAGGGAGTTGGGGCGGCGGTCGTGGGGTGTCCGACGCGCGGCTCGGCCGCCTCGGGCCTAGCGAAGCTTCGTCGATGAGTCGTCGCCGATGAGGCTTCGTCAGTGGGGCTCCGTTGGAGGGTTCGTCAGCGGGGCTTCGTCAGGGGGTCCGTCAGTGGGGCTCCGTTGGGGGACTCCGTCATGGGGGGCGTCGTCAGCGGGGCCACTTCTCCGGGGTGCTGCTGGTGGTCACGTGGCAGATGGCGGGCTTGCCGGGGGCGGGGGACTTGGCCGTGGCGACGACGCGGACGCCGTCGAGCAGGATGCGGCAGGAGACGGTGCCGTTCCCGGTCGGGGTGACCTCCACGCGAGCCTCCTGGCCGGTGTTGACGAGGACTTCCGTGCTCCAGGGCAGCTTGGTCGGGCCGAGCCGTACGTTCTTGTGGTCGGCCTTGGAACGGTCCGGGTTGTGGCGGTAGTTCAGCGTGGCGGCCTGGGGCTCGCCGCGGGAGGACGTGGCCTCGTACGTGAGGGACCAGGCGTTCTCGCCCCGCCACTTCTTGATCTCGGACACGTTGTTCTTGGCCCACAGCATCCCGCCGAGGATGAGGGCCGCGACCGCCACGAAGATGATCACGAAAAGCGCGTCGCTCCGGGAGCGGCGGGACGGCTGGTGCGGTGGTGCCATGGTGACCTCGGCCCGTTTCTGTGCCTTGTCCGTGCTGGGCGGTCCGTGCTGCGTGCGGTTCGTGCTGCGCGGTCGGCCGCGTGGCGCTGTCTGCGCTGTGGCACGCGGCTTCTTCGCTCTCCGGGTCACCGTACTCAGAGTGAACACGCCGAGTAGTCGACCCGCCGACCGATCTCCGCCTCCCCCTCTGGTCGCACCCGCCAGGCGCGGAGGGCGCCTCAAGGATGACCGGCGAAGGCCGGGAGTCAGGGTCGGATGAGGGATGGGTGTGGGGGATGGATGTGGGGGAGCGGGTGTGAGGGCTGGGAGGGGGACTCGGGGGCGGGCGGGGTGCGGGGACGGGACCGAAGAGGCGTTTCTGGGGGCACTGGTGGGGTGAAGGCGGCTGGGGACGTTCTTTTCTGACGGGACGTCCGGCGGGCGGCGGCGTAAGTTCACCGGCATGGTGAATTCGATGACCCAAGAGGACTACGAGCGGCGCATGGAGCGGGCGGGGCAGGCCGCCGCCGAGGCGGGGCTGGCCGGGCTGGTGGTGACGCCGGGGCCGGATCTGACCTGGCTGTGCGGTTACCAGCCGCCCGCGGTCACGGAGCGGCTGACCGCCCTGGTGATCGCGCCGGGGCGGCCCTCGCGGCTGCTGGTGCCCGTATTGGAGCGGCCGGACGCGGAGCACTCCACCGCGAGCGGGGCGATGGAGGTGTCCGGGTGGAGCGACGGCTCGGACCCGTACGCGGAGATCGCCAAGTGGATCGATCCCCAAGGGCGTTACGGAGTGTCCGATGAGACCTGGGCGATGCATCTGCTGGGGCTGCAGCGGTCGCTTCCGGGGAGCGCGTACGCCGCGCTGACCGAGGTGCTGCCGATGCTGCGCGCCGTCAAGGACGCCCACGAGGTGGCGCGGCTGGCCGCGGCCGGGGCCGCCGCGGACGCGACGTACGAGGACATCCTGGGGGTGCGCTTCGCCGGGCGGCGGGAGTCCGAGGTGGCCGGCGACCTCTCGCGGCTGCTGATCGAGCACGGGCACAGCCAGGTGGACTTCACGGTCGTCGGGTCGGGCCCCAACGGCGCCAATCCGCACCATGAGGCGGGGGAGCGGGTCATCGAGGACGGCGACATGGTCGTGCTCGACTTCGGCGGCCTGAAGGACGGATACGGCTCGGACACCACGCGGACCGTGCACGTCGGCGAGCCGGGCGCCGAGGAGCGCAAGGTGCACGACATCGTGCGGGAGGCGCAGCAGGCGGCCTTCGAGGCGGTACGGCCGGGCGTCGCCTGCCAGGACATCGACCGGGTGGCCCGGCGGGTGATCAAGGCGGCGGGGTACGGCGAGTACTTCATCCACCGGACCGGGCACGGCATCGGGGTGACCACGCATGAGCCGCCGTACATGGTGGAGGGCGAGCATCTGCCGCTCGTACCGGGGATGTGCTTCTCGATCGAGCCGGGCATCTATCTGCCGGGGAGGTTCGGGGTGCGGATCGAGGACATCGTGACGTGCACGGACACCGGCGGGCGGCGACTGAACGAGACGGCGCGGGAGATGGCGGTGGTGCGCTAGCCGCGGTGCGCTACCCGCCGTGGGCTAGCGGGGACGGGGGAGGAACGGGTCTGAGGCCCGATTCCCGGGGCGCCGCCCGCCAGGTCCGGTCGCCGGCGGCGGCGCCACTATGGCACCAGGACCACCTTCCCGATCGTCCCGCGGGTCTCCAGGGCGCGGTGGGCGGCCGCGGCCTCCGACAGGGGAAAGGCATGGACCGCCGGTGCGAGCCGGCCGGCCGCGGCCTCCGCCAGCGCGGCGGTCTCCAGGGTGCGGATCGGGTTGTCGCCGCCGGCACGGGCCAGCATGGGCGGTCCGAGAACCTGCTCGGAGGTGATCCCCCGGGCCGCCAGCTCGCCGTCCGTGAACTCCAGCGGGCCGCCGGTGAGAGGGCCCTGTGAGGACCAGCCGAAGACCAGATGGCGGCCGCCCTCCGCGAGGAGCCCGACGGCCGCGCGCCCGGGGGCGCCGCCGACCGAGTCGAAGACGACGGTGGCGCCGGGTGCACCACGTTCGTCGAGGAAGGCGCGGACCAGCGACGGCCAGTCGGCGTCCGTGTAGTCGACGGCGAGATCGGCGCCCAGTTCGCGGACCCACGCCGCCTTGATGGTGCCGCCGGCCAGCCCGATGACCGTCGCGCCGGCGTTCCTGGCGTGCTGGACGAGCAGTGAGCCGATGCCCCCGGCGGCCGCGGTGACCAGGACGATGTCGTAGGCGGTGAGGTCGGCGAAGAGCAGGATGCCCATGGTGGTGCGGCCGGTGCCGATCATGGCGACAGCCTGGGCGGCGGTCAGCTTCTCGGGGATCGGGTGCAGCCGGTCGGCGGCCACGACGGCCAGTTCCGCGTAGCCGCCGGGGGCCGCGCCGAGATGGGCGACGACGCGCCGACCGAGCCAGGCGGGGTCGGTGCCCTCGCCGAGCGCGTCGACCGTGCCGGCGATCTCCCGGCCGGGCACGGTCGGGAGCTGGGGGAGCGGTACCGGCCCGCCCTCCTGGCCCTCGCGCAGGGCCGTGTCCAGGAGGTGGACGCCGGCCGCGGCCACTGCGACGCGGACCTCACCGGGGCCCGGCAAGGGGTCCTCGACGGTCTCGTGGGTGAGGTTCTCGGCGGGGCCGAAGGCGTGCAGCCGTATCGCGTGCATGGCGCTGTCTCCTTGGCGGTTGGGGCGTGGGCGGTGGCCCTGCCCGGCGGACGAACGCCAACACTCTGTTACCTCAAGCCCTGTTGAGGTCAACCCCCATCCGCGGGGCAGTCCGGCCGGTCCGAGGCGTGTGCCTGGGTGGCCCGTTGCCTGTGCCGAGCGCGCGAGCGACGTCCGACATCCACTGTTTTCGCAGGTCAGGGCGGATTGTCAGTGGGGTGGTCCACGATGAATGGGCAGGCGCGGAACGAGAAGGCGGGACCGGGACGGGGACGGAACAGCGGCGGCGCGAGGACGGAACGCGGACGGCGCGGCGGCGGTGCGCAGACGGCACGAGGACACGGCACGAGGACACGGCACGAGGACGGAAAGAAGGTGATCGCGTGACGGGGCGCGGTAAGGGGACGGTACGGGCGGTGCGGCGGCCGGAGGTGCGGTTGCCGGAGCTGGTGGCGTACGACGGCGGGGAGCTGGAGGTCGAAGGGGACTACGACGGGCTGGAGTTCGCGGACGCCGACTGGGCGGGGCAGTCGGCGCGCGGCGCGCGGTTCATGGACTGCGCGGTGCGGCGCTGCGGACTCGACGAGACGGTGCTCAGCCGGGCGCGGTTCATCGACAGCGTGCTGAGCGGTGTGCGCGGGGTGGGGACGGACCTGTCCGGGGCGTCGCTGCGCGATGTGGAGGTGTCGGACGCCCGGCTCGGCGGGGTGCAGCTGCACGGTGCGGTGCTGGAGCGGGTCGTGGTGCGCGGCGGGAAGATCGACTTCCCGAATCTGCGGAGCGCCAAGCTGCGGGACGTCGCCTTCGAGGGCTGCGTGCTGATCGAGGCGGACTTCGCGGGGGCGGAGCTGGAGCGGGTCTCGTTCGACGACTGCACCCTGGCGCGGGCGGACTTCTCCGAGGCACGGATGAAGGACGTCGATCTGCGCGGCGCGGCCGCGGTGGACATCGCGCGGGGGATCGACCGGCTGTCGGGCGCGGTGATCAGCGCGACCCAGCTGATGGATCTGGCACCGGCGTTCGCGGCGCAGATAGGCGTACGGGTGGAGTGAGTACGGGGGAGTTCGACGGGGCCCGCGACGTGACGAGGACGCGACGCCGCCCGAGGCGCCGCCGACTCGCCGGGCGCGGGGTCAGACCCGGGGGAAGCGGGCCTGGAGGTCCCAGATGGCGGGGTTGTCGCCGAGGCCGTCGTGCATGTCGGTGAGGTCGGCGATCAGGTCGTGCAGAAAGTCGCGGGCCTCGCGGCGCAGCGCGGAGTGGTTGAAGGTGAGCGGGGCCTCGTCGGCCGGCATCCAGTCCGCGTCGACGTCCACCCACCCGAAGCGGCGCTCGAAGAGCATCCGGTCGGCGGATTCGGTGAAGTCCAGCTCCGCGTGGATCGGGCGGGCGGAGCGGCTGCCGCGGGGGTCGGTGTCGAGTTGCTCGACGATATCGCAGAGCGCCCAGGCGAAGTCGAGGACCGGCACCCAGCCCCAGGCCGTGGACAGCTCGCGGTCCGTCTTCGTGTCGGCGATGTAGACGTCGCCGCAGAAGAGGTCGTGGCGCAGCGTGTGCACGTCCGCGGTCCGGTAGTCCGTCTGCGGCGGATCCGGGAAGCGGCGGGAGAGGGAGTAGCCGAGGTCGATCACGTAGTGATGGTGTCACGCCGGTGCGGCGGGCCCTCGCCCGCACCGGAGCGGAGGGGGGTTGCGGGGGATGAGGGCGCCGCACAAGGGAGGGGGATGAGGATGAGGACGACGCACGGGGGAGGGGAGTGAGGATGAGCGAGGGGGCCGCCGGTGTCTCAGGGCAGCAGTCGCTGTTCCTTGGCGACGGAGACGGCGCCGGCGCGGGTGTCCACGCCGAGCTTGTCGTAGATGCGGCCCAGGTGCGTCTTGACCGTGGCCTCGCTGATGAAGAGGGCGCGGGCGATCTCGCGGTTGCTCAGCCCGCGCGCGAGCTGGCCGAGGATGTCCAGTTCCCGGTCGGTGAGGGTGGGGCGCGGACTGCGCATCTGGGCCAGGACACGATGGGCGACCGGCGCCGAGAGCGTGCTGCGGCCGGCGGC
The DNA here is from genome assembly GCF_055567415.1 of Streptomyces sp. NPDC026575. Classification (NCBI taxonomy): domain Bacteria; kingdom Bacillati; phylum Actinomycetota; class Actinomycetes; order Kitasatosporales; family Streptomycetaceae; genus Streptomyces; species Streptomyces sp. NPDC026575. The sequence continues at coordinate 141,935 of NZ_JBVHQM010000010.1, read as the reverse complement.
CGCGGCGCGGATCGCGGAGAACAGCTCCTCCGGCCGCTCGGCCTTGAGCAGATAGCCGGTGGCGCCGGCCTCGATGGCACGGGTGATGTCGGCGTCGGTGTCGTAGGTGGTCAGCACGAGGACATGGGGGGTGCCGTGGCCGGCGGGGGATGAGCCGACGGCGGAGGGCGAGCCGGAACCGGAGGGTGAGCCGGGTGCGGAGAGCGAGCCGGGTGAGCCGGGGGCGGAGGGCGCGGCCCCGGCGCGGGCGATGCGGCGGGTGGCCTCGATGCCGTCGATACCGGAGCCGAGCTGGAGATCCATCAGGACCACGTCGGGGCGCAGCGCGGCGGCCAGCGCCACGGCCTCCTCGCCGTCGCCGGCCTCGCCGATGACCTCGATGCCGTGGGCGCTGCTGAGCAGGGCGAGCAGCCCGGCGCGCACGACGGCGTGGTCGTCGCAGAGCAGGACGCGTACGGGGGTGTGCTCGGGTGCGCCGGCGGATGGGGTCATGGGGCGTTCTCCAGGGGGACGGCGGCGGACAGGACGGTGCCCTCGCCCGGTGCGGATTCAATGGTGAGGGTGCCGCCGAGCTGCCGCATCCGGGCGTACATGGCGGGCAGGCCGTGCCCCCGTACGCGCCCGGAGGCGGCGGGGGAGGCGGGGGCGTACGGGGCCGGCGGCGGGGTGAAGCCGCGGCCGTCGTCGGCGATGTCGAGGACGATCTGGTCGCCGAGGTAGCTGAGGGTCAGGGTGACGGTGGTCGCGGCGGCGTGCTCGCGGACGTTGGCCAGGGCGCCCTGGGCGATGCGCAGCAGCGCGGACTGCACCCGGTCGGGAAGCGGAGCGGGCGTGCCGTCCTGATGGAACCGTACGGCCGGTCCACGGGCGGCGGGCCCGCCATCCGCCTCCGCCCCGCCCACCCCCGACTCGCCCGTCCGCGCGGCGAGTTCGCGCAGCGCCTGCGGCAGTGAGGCGCCGTCGGCCAGGTCGGCGGGGGCGAGGTCGTGCACGAAGCGGCGGGCCTCGGCGAGGTTGCGGGCCGTGATCTCGGTGGCCGTACGGACATGGTCGCGGGCGGTGGCGGGTTCGGAGTCCCAGACGCGGTCGGCGGCCTGCAGCAGCATCTGCTGGCTGGACAGCCCCTGGGCGAGGGTGTCGTGGATCTCCATCGACAGCCGCTGCCGCTCGGCGAGCGTGCCCTCGCGCCGCTCCGTGGCGGCCAGTTCGCGGCGGGTGCGCAGCAGATCGTCGATCAGCGCCCGCTGGCGTTCGGCCTGCCGCTCCATATGGATGAACACGGCGGTGGCGAGCGCGGCGACGGCAGGCGGGGCGAGCAGCAGATTCGGGTCGAAGCCGGTGGACAGCCGCAGTTGGGCGGCGACGACGAACGCGGTGAGCAGTCCCACCAGCAGCGACGCGGCACCGGCCGGCAGGGTCTGCAGGCCGGTGTAGAACAGCGGCACCGCACACCAGGCGAAACTCGGCGCGAGCAGGACCAGGACGACCCAGGCCGCCACCACCGCACCCAGCCACAGCAGCCGGCGGGCGGTGGGCCGCCGCTCGTCGTGCGTACGGGAGCCGAGTGCCGGGCCGAGGACGTACAGCAGCGCGAGGGCGAGGCTGAGGGCGATGATCCAGGGGGTGCGGGGCTCACCGGGGTGCCGGATCAGGAAGCGGGCGAGCGAGGCGGCCAGCAGCAGGAAGAACGCGATATGCATGACCGGGCCCAGCCAGCGGGCGTCCGGATGGGGCTCTCGCGGCGGGTCCGCTGCCGGGGGCTGCGGGGCGCTGTGCACGTGGATCTCCTCGTCGGGGCCGTGGCGACTTCGTGGCCATGGTGACCTTGTGGTCAACGTGGCATCGGTGGCCATAGCGACCTTGGTGGCCATAGTGACCTTGGTGGTCGTGGTGACCTCGTAGTCCTAGCCCGCGCGGCGAGCCTCCCGCATCAACCGATCGGCCGACCCCCGTATCCCCCATCATGCCCGGCGATCCCGGCCGGACCACCGATCCGCCCGCCCCCGCGTCCGCCCGACGATGAGGACATGACTGACAACGCCACCACCCAGATGACCGACGCTCCCGCCTCCTCCAAGGCCCCGGCCGGCAAGAAGCTGTCCCCGCGCGCCCGTATCGCCACCGGTGCCGTCGCGCTCGCCCTGCTCGGCGCGGGCACCTTCGGCGCCGTCTCCGCGACCGCCGCCCCCGCGCGGGCCACCGCCACCACCGCTGCCGCCGCCACCGTCGACGAGAGCCTCACCCGCACCAGCACCCACCTCACGCTCGGCGCCGCCACCCGGGCCGCCCGGGCCGCCGTGGACGCCGCGAAGAAGGGCGGCCATGCCGTCTCGGTCGCCGTCGTGGACCGCAACGGCGACACCATCGTCGAGCTGCGGGGCGACGGCGCCGGGCCGCAGTCGTACGAGTCGGCCGCGCGCAAGGCGTTCACCGCGGTCTCCTGGAACGCCCCGACCTCGGAGCTGGTCAAGCGGCTGGAGCAGGCACCCACGCTCAAGGACATCCCCGGCACGCTCTTCCTCGCCGGCGGCACCCCGGTCCAGGCCGAGGGCGCCCCGATCGCGGGCATCGGCGTCGCGGGCGCCCCGAGCGGAGCCCTCGACGAGCAGTACGCCAAGGCCGGCGCGGACGCGCTCGCCAAGTAGCGGCAGCCACCCGGGGACGCCCGGAGACGCCCCGTAGGGCGGGGTCGAACGCTTCCCGTAGGGGTTGCGAGCGCCCCCTGCGGGGCCACAACGGGCCGGGGCGGGGGAGGTATTCCCGACGAGGTGGGGCGGGCCGGGCCGGGCCGCGCAGGGCCGCGCAGGGCCTGGCCAGGGTCCGCAGTCGAGGCCCGGAGCCGAGACCCGGAGCCGAGGGGCCGGGCTTGGAGCCCAGTCCAGGTCCAAGCTCAGGCCCAGGTCCAAGCTCAGGCCCAGGCCCAGGCCCAGGCCCAGGCCCAGGCCCAGGCCCAGGTCCAAGCTCAGGCCCAGGCCCAAGCTCAGGACCAGGCCCCGGCCCAAGCTCAGGGCCAGAACCCGGCCCCAGGCCGTGTCGAGGGCCTGGGCTCCGGTCCGAGGCCGCAGCTGGAGCTGGAACCGCGGCCGTAGCTGGAGCTGGAACCGCGCCCCTACGGCAGCGTCAGCACCCGCGGTCCCTCGTGCGTCACCGCCACCGTGTGCTCGAAGTGGGCGGCGCGGCTGCCGTCCACCGTGCGCAGCGTCCAGCCGTCGCCGTCCGCGCGGTAGTCGTTCGTGCCGCCGGACAGGAACATCGGCTCGATGGCGATGACCAGGCCGTGGCGCAGGACGAGGCCCCGGCCCGGGCGGCCGTCGTTGGGGACCGCCGGGTCCTCGTGCATCCGGCGGCCGATGCCGTGGCCGCCGAAGTCCTCGGGAATGCCGTAGCCGGCGGCGCGCCCGACGCTGCCGATCGCATGCGCGACATCGCCGATCCGGGCGCCGACCACGGCCGCCGCGATGCCCGCCTCCAGCGCCCGCCGGGTGGTGTCCATCAGCCTCCGGTCCTCGGGGCGCTCGGCGCCGACCGTGAAGCTGACGGCCGCGTCGCCCGCCCAGCCATCCACGATGGCGCCGCAGTCGATGCTCACCAGGTCGCCGTCGCGCAGCCGCGAGGCGTCCGGGATGCCGTGCACGATCGCGTCGTTGACGGAGGCGCAGATCACGGCCGGGAACGGGGTGGGGGCGAAGGACGGGCGGTAGCCGAGGAACGGCGAGGTGGCGCCGGCCTCGTGCAGGACCGTACGGGCGACCTCGTCCAGCTCCCGCAGCCGCACCCCGGGGGCGGCGGCCGCGCGCACCGCGGCCAGTGCGTCGGCGACCACCCGGCCGGTCACCCGCATCGCGTCGAGTGCGGCATCCGTCTTGATTTCCACCATCCGTACGACCTCCCCAGCGCCGGCGCCGCCATCGACGCAGGCGTTATTTCTTTACCGGTATTTCTTTACCGGTATTAGTATCACGGGCATGGTGCGAACTCCACTGACCCCCTGGGAACGTGAACGCGGTGAACGGCTCGGCGCGCTGCTGCGTACGGCGCGCGGCGCGCGCAGCATGGTCGAGGTCGCGGCGGCGGCGGGGCTGTCCGCCGAGACGCTGCGGAAGATCGAGACCGGCCGGGCGCCCACGCCGGCGTTCTTCACCGTCGCCGCGCTGGCCGGCACGCTCGGACTGTCGCTGGACGAGGTGGCCGTGCTGGCCACACCTCCCGAAGCGGACCCCGAGGATGCGGTCGCCTGACCCGCCCCCCGGAAACGCACGAAGGGTCCGCCCCCGGGAACGCACGAAGGGCCGGTCCCCCCAAGGGGACCGGCCCTGCAAGCCCTCGTGCGCCTACGTGCCGATGGCGCCTACGTTCCTATGGACGCCTGGGCGCCTATAACGCTCACGCGCCCGCGTCCAGAACACTCACGCTCACGCACACGCACCCATAATGCTCACGCTCAGGCGCGTCTCGGCCGCTCGCGCTGTTGCCTCGGCTGCCTCAGACGTTCACGCCGAAGTCCTGCGCGATGCCGACGAGGCCCGACGCGTAACCCTGGCCCACGGCGCGGAACTTCCACTCCGCGCCGTTGCGGTACAGCTCGCCGAAGACCATGGCGGTCTCGGTGGCCGCGTCCTCGCTGAGGTCGTAGCGGGCGATCTCGGCGCCGCCGGCCTGGTTGATGATGCGGATGAAGGCGTTCCGCACCTGGCCGAAGTTCTGGCTGCGGTTCTCGGCGTCGTAGATCGAGACCGGGAAGACGATCTTGTCGATGTCGGCCGGCAGGCCCGCCAGGTTGACGTTGATCTGCTCGTCGTCGCCCTCGCCCTGGCCGGTGACGTTGTCGCCCGTGTGGACGATCGACTGGTCCGGCGTGGACTTGTTGTTGAAGAAGACGAAGTGCTGGTCCGAGAAGACCTTGCCGCTCGGGTTGACCGCGATCGCGCTGGCGTCGAGGTCGAAGTCCGTGCCGGTGGTGGTGCGGACGTCCCAGCCGAGGCCGACCGTGACGGCGGTCAGGCCCGGTGCCTCCTTGGTGAGGGAGACGTTGCCGCCCTTGGACAGGCTTACAGCCATGGGGATGTCCCTTTCCTTGTCAACGCGTCGATTCGTCGGGCTCCGTACTGCGCACGAAGCTACCGTCACTCACCACAACGCCGTGAGGGGACCACGAGGTTCCAGCTGTCTTTACTCTCTTTGCCGAATCCTGATGCCGAACGCCCCTGCGGGCTGCCCGTAAAGAGGGTGACGAGGCCCCTCGGCCCGGGGGATCATAGGACGCATGTCCGGGCCCTATGTCATCCGCGGTTCGGTCGTCCTTCCAGAGGCCGAGCTCGTATGGCGTTTCTCGCGGTCCTCCGGTCCGGGCGGCCAGCACGTCAACACCAGCGACAGCCAGGTCGAGCTGCGCTTCGACCTGGTCAAGACGCAGGCGCTGCCGCCGGTGTGGAAGGAGCGCGCCCTGGAGCGGCTGGCCGGCCGGCTGATCGACGGCGTGCTGTCCGTACGTGCCTCCGAGCACCGCTCCCAGTGGCGCAACCGCGAGACCGCGGCCGTCCGGCTCGCCGCGCTGCTGGCGCAGGCCACCGCGCCACCGCCCGCGCCGCGCCGCAAGTCGCGGATCCCACGGGGCATCAACGAGCGCCGGCTGCGCGAGAAGAAGCAGCGCGGCGACACCAAGCGCGGCCGCTCGGGCCGTGACTGGGGCTGAGCCACCGGGCGAACCCGAAGTCGGACCACCGGGCGAACCCGGAGTCGGACCACCGGGCGGACCGGGAATCGGACCACCGGGCGAACCCGGAGTCGGACACCGGCCCCCGGAGCACCCCGCTCCCAGCCGGCCGGCCGGCCGGCCCGCCCCGCCCGGCCCCGCGTCCCGCTCACCCCAACTGCCGGTACTTCCCCCGGAAGTACGTCAGCGGCCCGTCGTCCTCATTGGGGACCGACGTCGCCAGCACGCGCCCGATGACCAGTGTGTGATCGCCGGCCACCACCCGCTGCTCGGTGCGGCACTCCAGCGTCGCCAGCGCGCCGCCGACGAGCGGGGCGCCGGACGCTTCGCCCCTTACGTGTGCGATGTCCTCGAAGAGCAGTCGGTCGCTGATGCGGCCCTTCATCGCGAATCGTCCGGCAATCTGCCGCTGGTGCCCCGACAGCACCGACACGGCCCACAGCGGCTGCACCGCCAGCAGGTCGTCCATCCGTGAGTCGTTGCGAACGCTCACCATCACCAGGGGCGGGTCGAGGGAGACGGACAGGAACGCCGTGGCGGTCATGCCGACGTCCTCGCCGCGCGGCCCGTCGTCCGGGTCGTGGGCGGTGATCAGCACCACGCCGGCGGCGAGGCGGGACAGGGCGGCACGGAACTCGTCGTCACTCACCCCAACAGAATGCGGGATCGGCGCGCCGCCCGGCACGGATGTCGGGGCGACGGCGGGTGTGGCAGGGGCCGCGGGCCCGGTGGCAGGTGCATCGGCGGGGGTTTTCGTGAACACGCCATGAACGCTAACGTCCCCCCGCGCCGGACCGCATCGGGCCCGGGGACCACTCGCGTCCTAGGTCCGACGACGGAGTCTTCCGGGGTGCGGGCGCCCGGAAGTCCGTGAAGCCCGGAATTTGCGTTCAGAAAGTGTAGAAATAGTGAACGCGGACTCGAATAATGGGGGCGCCGAAGATCGCCAAAGGCCGCTCACGCTCTGTGACTTGAGTCACAGCGGGCGCTAATTGTTGACCCTGTGTACCGAGTGAACAGCTCACTGTGATTCAGTGAGCGAGGAATCGGACGACGAAGAATCGTGGAGTTTGCTGTCGAGGTCTCAGGGAGAGCGAGCGATGGAGACCGAGTCGGAGCCATACGTCCGTCTTGCGACCCTGCGGCAGCTGCACCAAGTGGTCGCCGAGCTGAACACCGCACGCAGCCTTGCGGACACCTTGCAGACCGTCGCCGACGGCGCGCTCAACGGCCTCGGCTACGAGCTGTCCGCGGTCAACCTCGTCCGCCCCGACGGTGACCTCGTCGTCGCCGCCGTCGCCGGCAGCGCGGGCGCCGAAGCCCTGATGGCCGGACGGGTCGGCTCCCGGGCCTCCTGGGACCGCCGACTGTCCATGGGCGAGCGCTGGGGCGACCTGTGCTTCATCCCGTACACCGAGGGCTGGGTGCTGGACGACGACGACGTCCCCCAGTGGCACACCGCCGGCCCCGCACCCCGCTTCCCCGACGAGTGGCACCCCATGGACCGCCTCTTCGCGCCCATGTACACCGCCGGCAACGGCGGCGGCGAACTGCTCGGAGTGATCTCCGTCGACCGCCCGCGCAACGGCCGCCGCCCCGGCCCCTGGGGCCAGGAAGCCCTCCAGATGTACGCCTTCCAGTCCGCCATCGCCATCAGCAACGCCCGGCTCCGGGCGAACATGCAGCGCGCCCTGGTCCGGCTGGAGCGCGAGCAGCAGGCCCTGCGCGCCAGCGAGGAAAGCTTCCGGCAGGCCTTCGAGTACGCACCCAGCGGCATGGCCGTCGCCGAAATGGGCGGCGACCAGCACGGACGGCTGCTGCGCACCAACGACGCACTGTGCCGGCTGCTCGGCCGCACCGCCTCCGGCCTGCGCCGCTGCTCCTTCTCCGACCTCGTCCACCCCGAGGACATCGGCACCCTGCTGCGCACCTCCGCCGAAGGCGGCCGCGCCGAACTGCGACTCGCCCGCCGCGACGGCACCTACGTCTGGGTCTCGCTGCGCAACTCCGTCGTCGCCGACACCGCCGACGGCCCCCGCTACCTCCTCACCCACGTCGAGGACATCGAGGAGCGCAAGCGCCACGAGCTCCAGCTCGCCCACCGCGCCAGCCACGACTCGCTGACCGGGCTGCCCAACAGCGCCGAACTGCGCGCCCGGCTCGGCGCCCGGCTGTGCTCGCGCCCACCGGGCTCGATGGCCGACGCCTACGCCTCCGTCGGCCACCCCAGCGACCCGCACGGCTTCCGCGCCGACGGCAACGAGCCCTTCGACGGCATCGACGGCTTCGAAGGCAAGGCCCCCGTCCCCCTCGACCACCACATCCACCTCATCGCCCCCGCCGACGGACCGGCCGACGACGGCTCCAAGGGACTCGCCGTCCTCTTCTGCGACCTCGACGGCTTCAAGTCGATCAACGACCGCTTCGGGCACAACACCGGCGACGCCGTCCTCATCGAGGTCGCCCGCCGGCTGACCAGCGGCGTCCGCGACGGCGACACCGTCGCCCGGCTCGGCGGCGACGAGTTCGTGGTGCTCGCCGACGGCCTGGGCACCGCCGACGCCGCCGACCTCGCGGTCCGCCTGCGCAACGCCATCATCCCGCCCATCCGCGTCGAGGGCCGGGCCGTCCGCGTCGGCGCCAGCTTCGGCATCGGCTGGGCCGCCTGCGGAATGACGGCCGAGGAAGTACTGGAATCCGCCGACCAGCGGATGTACGTCGAAAAACGCTCCCGCTCCAAGGCCAACCGGCGGGCCGCCGGCTGACCCGGCCGCCCGCCGCGGCCGCACGGATGCCGCGCATCTCACATCCGCCGCCCGCCGGCCACCGCACCAGCAGCTCACCGATCTGTTCACCGATCTGTAGCGATCTTGTGGCCCTCCGAAGCCGGTGTGGCCCGGCCATGACGGGGTAGGCTGCGCCGATGCGGCGCGGCGCCGCCGGGGGCCCCGAAGACACAGCGCGCAGAGACCTCTGCGCACGCGTACCAACGCGTACACGACGCGCACAGATCGCTTGGGAGTGACACGGAATGACGGCCGGCAACAACGGCGCGGACACGCCGGAGAACGACGACCCGTTCGCCTACCTCTACCGCTCGGAAGGCGGCCAGGACGGCGCACCGGGCTCGGCGGGCGACGGCGCGGCGGCCCGGCAGCCGGGGGTTCCGCGCACGTCCTACAACCAGGTGCGCGCCGTGGGCCAGCGCCAGTACGGCCAGCAGGCCCAGCAGCAGGTCACCTACGGGCAGCAGAACGCCAGCTACGCCGCGCCCGAGACCCTCCCCGGCGGCGAACGCACCCGCACCGCCCCGGCCCCCGTCCGCGGCGGCCACGAACCGCGCCGCCGCAACGGCCTGCTCGTCGGCGCCGTCGCCGTCGTCGCGGTGGTGTGCATAGGCATCGGCGTCGCGATGCTCACCAACAACGCCGGCGACAAGAAATCCGGCAACGCCGGCAAGCCGGGACCCACGGCCGCCGAGAGCGTCAAGCCCGACAAGCCCACCAGCAAGCCCAAGCCCGGCGAACTCCCCAAGGAGGACGCCGGCAGCCTGCGGCTCGACGGCGGCGCGACGACCGCCAAGGACGTCGAGGGCGCCCGCTCAGGGGGCGGCTTGTACGTCGGCGGTTTCAACCAGGTCGGGGCGAAGGTCAAGTGGACCGTGGATGTGCCAGACGACGGCGATTTTCGGCTGTATGTGCGCTACAGCGTCCCAGGAGAGGACGCCAACGCCACGCTCTTGGTCAACGGTAAGTCGAACAGCCAGCCGCTGGGTTTGAAGAACTTCATCCACTCCCCGCAGGGCGACTGGAAGAAGGGCTGGCAGTCCACTTGGGCCCCGATCACCCTGAACAAGGGCACCAACACTGTCGAGATCGCCTGCGGACCGGGCAATCAGTGCAACGCCATCCTGGATCAGGTGTGGCTGGCGGGCGCCAAGTAGTAGCCGGAGATCACTACTTCCGCACGTCGGCTGAAAAGGCCCGTTGTCCCGTGTATCGCGTCGCCGATGCCATCTTGATCAAGTGGAATGGAGTGGCGCCAGCCCACTTAGCCTGAGGAGATCACCGATGAAGATGCGTTCGATAGCCCTGACCGGTGCCGCATTACTGGCTACGCTGCCGCTCACCGCAGGAACAGCCGACGCCGCTCCCAGGTGCTCGACGACCTTGCTCTGCGGTTGGACACAGCCGAACTTCGGAGGTCGTGCGCTGAACTTGAACAACCCCACGCCGGGGTGCGACGGATTTAGCGGCGGCGACGCCCGGTCGGTGTCCAACCAGACGAGGCACCGGGTGACCTTTTACAGCGACACCGGATGCTACGGCAAGCGCTTCGATCTGACCTTCGGCCACTACTCGGCCAAGACCCCGTGGCCGGTCAAGAGCGTCGCCGTCTGGGGATGACGCCGTCGCGGCCGGGCTTCCGCACCGAGACGGCATGCCCGGCCGCCCCACCCTTCACGCCACCGCCGGACGATCCGTCACCACCACGCCCGCCAGCAGCTCTTCATAGGTCGAGGCGTCGAACTCGCCCGCCGCCGGGGCCCGTACGGTCGCGGCCGACAGCGCCACCGCCCGCGTCAGACGGTCCGGCCACGGCAACTCCTCCACCAGACCGGACAGCAGACCGGCCACCGCCGAATCACCGGCGCCGGTGGGATTGCCCGCGAACCGCCGCGGCGGCGCGGCCTGCCAGACGCCGTCCGCGGTGACCGCCAGCATGCCGTCCGCACCCAGCGAGGCCGCCACCGCATGCGCGCCGCGGCGCCGGGCGTCACGGGCCGCCCGCAGCGGCTCGGTGCTGCCGGTCAGCGCCGCCAGCTCATCGGCGTTGGGCTTGGCCAGATCCGGCCGGGCCGCCAGCCCCCGGCGCAGCGGCTCACCACTGGTGTCCAGGAGCACCGGCACGCCCGCGGTCCGCGCGGCACGGGTGAGACGGGCATAGACATCGACCGGGACACCCGGCGGGAGACTGCCGCACAGCGCCACCGCCCGCGCCTCGCCCAGCAGTTCGCGATAGGTGCCCAGGAAGGCGGCCCACTCGGCCGGCGAGACCGTCGGCCCCGGCTCGTTGAGCTGGGTGGTGTCCCCGGTCGCCGCGTCGACGACGGCGACGGTGCGGCGGGTGGCGCCGCCGACCGGGACCAGCGCGTCGGTGACCTCCGTCTCCGCCAGCAGCGCCCGCAGCGCCTCCCCCGTCCCGCCGCCCGCGAAGCCGGTGGCGACCGTACGGTGGCCGAGCGCGGCCAGCACACGGGCGACGTTCAGGCCCTTGCCACCGGGGCGCTCGGACACCTCGGTGACGCGATGGGTGCTGTGCGGACGGAGCCGGGGCACGCGGTAGGTGATGTCCAGGGCGGCGTTCAGCGTGACCGTGAGGATCATGGTCCCCCCTCCGGGCAGTCATGGCCGGGCGGCCGTGAGCGGGCGACCGCACTCGGCGGTGGCATGCGGACAAGTGCGCGAGCGATCATGCCATCGCCGACGGGGGTTGGCCCAGACCCGGGGTAACCCCCGTGCGGTCACCGACTACCAGCGAGGGGCGGCACCCTGCGTAGCCGCCCTGGTGCCGCCGCGGAGCCTCACACCCCCCGCGGGCGCACCACCCACTCGCCCCGCCGCATGACACCCACCACGTCGTACGCCGCATCGAGCACCACCAGATCGGCGTCCTTGCCGGCCTCCAGCGAACCGGCCCGGTCACCGATGCCCAGCAGCCGGGCCGGGTTCGCCGACAGCGCCTGCACCGCCTGCTCCACCGTCAGACCGTCGACGGTGACCGCCCGCCGGAACGCCCGGTCCAAGGTGAGCGTGGAACCCGCGATCGAACCCGCCGTGGGACCCTCGCTGATCCGCGCCACACCGTCCCTGACCTCCACCCGCATCGGGCCCAGCGGATACATCCCGTCGCTCATCCCCGCCGCGCCCATGGCGTCCGTGATGAACGCGACCCGCCCGGCCCCCGCGTCGCGGAAGGCCAGTTGGAGCATCGCGGGGTGCAGATGGGTGCCGTCGTTGATGAGCTCGACGGTGATCCGCTCGTCCTCCAGGAGCGCGGCGACCGGACCCGGCGCCCGGTGGCCGAGCGGCGGCATCGCGTTGAACAGGTGGGTGGCGACCGTGGCGCCCGCGTCGACGGCCTGCCGGGTCGCCTCGTAGGAGGAGTCGGTGTGGCCGATCGCGGCGATCACCCCGGCCTCGGCGAGCAGCCGCACCGAATCCAGACCGCCGGGCAGCTCGGGCGCGACGGTCATCATCACCGCCGTGCCGCGCGCGGCGTCGACCAGCCGCCGCACCTCGGCCGGATCCGGATCGCGCAGCAGCCCCGGCTGGTGGGCGCCGCAGCGGTGCGGGGAGATGAACGGGCCCTCGAAGTGGATACCGGCCAGCTCGCCCTGCTCGACAAGCTCGGCCAGCACCCCCGCCTGCCGGGCGAGTTCACCCAGCTCACCGGTGACGGTGGAGGCCAGCATCGAGGTGGTGCCGTGCCGCCGGTGCGTCTCGATCACCGTCAGGCACTCGTCGGGGTCGGCGGACGAGAAGGAACCACCGCCTCCGCCGTGGACGTGCATATCGACGAAACCGGGGACGACGAGGTGCCCCGAAAGGTCCACGACGTCCGCGCCGCCCGCCTCCCACTCGGCGTCCCGGTCGCTGCCGCGGCTGTGGACACCGGCGATCCGGCCGCCCTCGACGAGGATCCGGCCGCTGTCGACCACACCGGACGGCCGGGCGATCCGGGCACCGGCCAGGGTGGTGCGGGACGTGCCCGCAGCCGGCTGCGCGGACTGTTGCTGTGCCATCAGGCGGTTACCTCCGTGGAGAGAAGATCCCAGGCGAGGAGCCCCGCGCCCAGGCACCCGGCGGCGTCCCCCAGGGCCGCCGGAACGATCGAGGGAAGCCGCTGGAACGTCACGCGCCGGCGGACCGCTTCCCGCAGAGGGACGAACAGCGTGTCGCCCGCCTCGGCGAGCCCGCCCCCGATGATCACCGTCCGCGGGTCGAGCAGGGTGAGCCCGGTCACCAGACCGTCGGCCAGCGCGTCCACCGCGTCCTGCCACACGGCACGGGCACGGGCGTCACCGGACTCCACGGCCTTCGCCGCGTCCGCCGCACTCGCCCCCGGATCACCGCAGACCGCCGCCCAGTCCCGGCCCACCGCGGCCGCCGACGCCAGCGTCTCCAGGCAGCCGCGCTGCCCGCAGCCGCAGACCCGCCCCCCGGGCCGTACGACGATGTGGCCGATCTCGCCCGCGCTGCCGTGCGCACCGGCCTCGATCCGGCCGCCGATGCCGATGGCGCCCGCGATGCCGGTGCCCAGCGGGACGAACAGGAAGCGGTCGGCGTCCCGGCCGGCGCCGATCCGGCCCTCGGCCAGCCCGCCGGTGCGCACATCGTGGCCGAGGGCCACCGGCACCTCGCCGAGCCGCTCTGACAGCAGTGCCCGCAGCGGTACGTCCCGCCAGCCGAGGTTCGCGGCGTAGACGGCCGTGCCGGACCGCTCGTCGACGATGCCGGGGACGGCGACGCCGGCGGCCTCGGCGGTGGCGCCGAAGCGTGCCGTGCCGATGTCGCGCAGCTCGGCGGCGAAGCCGAGGATGGCCTCGACGACCGCCTCGGGGCCGTGCTCGCGGCCGGTGGGGCGCCGCGCCTCGTACAGCAGGGCGGGCGGCGCCCCCTTCGACGGTGCGGTGTCCACCCCCACGAGGGCGGCCTTCATGCCGGTGCCGCCCACATCAAGGGCGATGACGTGTCTCACGGGAACAGTTTCGCGCGATCCGCCCTGAAAGGTCTAGTCCACTCACCGGGGATCGCGAAGAGAACCGCGGCAGTCCGGCGGCGCGAGCGGTGGCGGGAGCGGCGGTCGTAGCGGTGGCCGGAACAGCGGTGGGAACGGCCGAGGAAACGGCAACGGAAAGACCGTGGGAACAGCGGGGGAAAGACTGTGGGAACCCGATACCGGAGCCGGACGGCCGGTGGTGTAGACCTTGAGGGGAACGCGGGAAGATTTCGCTGTTCACGCCGGTCGAGGGCGATCCCCCAGGCGGCGTTGCCACACACCCGGCAAGCACATCATTTCGGGCACGGACAAGGGCGGTAACAGCGGTGCAGCGGCGGTACTTGAGCTTGGCGGCGGCGACGGTCGCCACCACCATGGCGCTGACTCTCACCGGCTGCGGCAGCGGCTCGGGCGACGGCGACGTCACCCTCAAGCTGATCGCGGCGGACTACGGGGACAGCGAGGCCAACAGCTCCCAGAACTACTGGGACGAGCTCGCCCGCGCCTTCGAGAAGAAGAACCCCGGCATCAAGGTCGACGTCGACGTCTACAGCTGGACCGACGTCGACAAGAAGGTCGAGGACCTCGTCAAGGACGGCCACGCGCCGGACCTCGCCCAGATCGGCGCGTACGCCGACTACGCCGCCGCCGACAAGCTCTACCGCGCCGACCAGCTGCTGTCCGTCTCCACCGAGGCCGACTTCGCCCCCTCCCTCGCGGAGGCCGGCGAATACCAGCGCGTCCAGTACGGCCTGCCCTTCGGCGCCAGCACCCGGCGGCTGTTCTACAACAAGAAGCTGTTCGCCAAGGCCGGCATCGCCAACCCGCCGCAGTCCTGGAGCGACATAGCCCGCGACGCCCAGCTGCTGAAGGCGCACGGCGTGAAGATGCCCTACGCGCTGCCGCTCGGCCCCGAGGAGACCCAGGCCGAGACGCTGATGTGGATGCTCAGCGGGGGCGGCGGCTACACCGACAGCATCGGCAAGTACACCATCGATTCGCCGGAGAACATCAAGACCTTCAACTGGCTGAAGGACGACCTCGTCGGCAAGGGCCTGACCGGCACCGACCCCGCCCAGCTCAACCGCGAGGACGCCTTCCAGGGCTTCGCCGACGGCGAGGTCGGCATGCTCAACGGCCACCCCACCCTGATGAAGCAGGCCGAGGCCAAGGGCATCGACTACGGCACCGTCGAACTGCCCGGCGTCAACGGCAAGGCCAAGGCCACCATGGGCGTCGCCGACTGGATGATGGCCTTCAAGCAGAACGGCCACCGCGCGCAGGTCGGCAAGTTCCTCGACTTCGTCTACAGCGACAAGAACGTCGTGAAGTTCTCCGGCGAGTACGGTCTGCTGCCGGTCACCACCTCCGCCTCCGAGGCGATGCTCGCCGACGACAAGTACGCCAAGCTGCACGGCTTCCTCAAGCAGCTGGCCACCGCCGAGTTCTACCCGGCGAACAAGACCTCCTGGCCCCTGGTCTCCAAGACCGTCAAGGCCAAGATGGGCGCCGCCGTCGGCCCGAAGGGCAACCCCGCCGGCGTCCTCACCGACATCCAGAACACGGCGGACGCGGCGGACAACGCGGCGGGGTGACGGGTGACGGGTGATCGGTGGCGGGCGACAAGCGCTGCGGAGGCAGGAGGCGGGGGCGCTGTCCGACCATGCGCTTATCGTGGAAACGTGATGACGAGCGGTACGGGGGACACCACGGCGGACAGCGGTACGACGGCCGGCGGTACGGAGGACATGCGCGGGGCGAGCGGAGCAGACGGGCCGGAAGCCGACGACGCAGAAGCCGGCGGCGCGGCGGGCCGCGCGGATCGCGTGGATCGTGCGGATGCCGCGGACGGTGCGGACGCCGACGACGGTGCGGCCGCCGACGACCGTGCGGCCGCCGGGCAATCCGTAGGCGACGAAGGCGCATCGGGGCTCTCCGCCCGGGACGAGGCCGTGCTCGCCGTGGAGCGCCGCTCGTGGCCGGGCCCCGGCCCCAAGGAACGAGCCATCCGTGAGCGGCTCGGCATATCCCCGACCCGCTACTACCAGCTCCTCAACGCACTGCTGGACGACCCCCGTGCGCTGGCCCACGACCCCGTCACCATCAACCGCCTGCGCCGCGTACGCGAAGCCCGCCGCGCCCGCCGCTGACGACGCGGGGCGCGGCCGGGCGATCTCCAATCCACCGGCGCGATGCGCCCGTACACCCACCGTGCGCCGGTCCCGCGCCGGTAGGGTCGGCGCATGGGCAGCTCCCCGAACGCCGCGCCGCACTCAGAGCCGTCACCCGAACCCGAGCGTGCGCCCGGCTCCGTGCCGACACCGCACACGCCTGCCGGCCGCGACGGCCTCGCCGCGCTGCTGGCCCACCCCGAACGCGCCGTCATCGCCCTGGACTTCGACGGCACCCTCGCCGACATCGTCCCCGACCCGGAGAAGGCCCGCGCCCATGGCGGCGCCGTCGCAGCCCTCGGTCGCCTCGTGCCCCGGCTGCGCGCGGCCGCGGTGATCACCGGCCGTCCGGCCGCCGTCGCGGTCCGCCTCGGCGGTTTCGACTCCGTACCCGGCCTGGACCACCTCACCGTCCTGGGCCACTACGGCGTCGAGCGCTGGGAGGCGGCCACCGGCACCGTCCACGCTCCCGCCCCGCACCCCGGCGTCGCCGCCATACAGGCCGAACTCCCCGGCGTACTGGACGCCTCCGGTGTCTGGCACGGCACCTGGGTCGAGACCGCCATCGAGCGCAAGGGCGGTCAGGCCATCGCCGTCCACACCCGCCGCGCCGACGATCCCCAGGGCGTCTTCGACCGACTGCGCGCCCCGCTCGCCGCGCTCGCCGAACGGCACGGCCTGATCGTCGAGCCGGGGCGTTTTGTCCTGGAGCTGCGGCCCCCGGGCATGGACAAGGGCGTGGCCCTCGCCGAATGGGTCCGTGAAACCGGCGCGTCGACCGTCCTCTACGCCGGCGACGACCTCGGCGACCTCGCGGCCTTCGCCGCCGTCGACAAGCTCCGCTCCGACGGCCTGGCAGGCGTCCTGGTCTGCAGCGGCAGCGCCGAGGTGACCGAACTCGCCGACCGCGCCGACCTGGTGGTCGACGGCCCTGCCGGGGTGGTGGAACTGCTCGGTGCTCTGGCGGATCGCCTCGCCGTGAACTGAGCGTTCAGTCTGAGGGTTCGGCCTGAGGGTTTGGACCGGGTGTTTGGACTGAGCGTTTGGACTGGGTGTCGGGGTGAGCGTTCGGCCTGAGGGTTCGGGCTGGGTGTCTCGACCGACGGTTCGGCCTCGGGGTTCGGGGCCGTCGTGCGCGGTCCGTCATGCGGGGCAGGCGACCGCCCCGTCTACGACGCCCCGCTTACGACGCCCCCGCCTACGACGCCGGCGCCCCCGTCCCCCCATAGTGTGCGGCGATCTCGTCGCTGGTGGTCAGCCATACGCCGGGGTGGTTGGCGATGTGGGTGAGGGCCTGGTCCAGGTACTTGTGGCGGAACGGCTGGCCGATGACGAACGGGTGCAGGGCCAGGGACATCACCCGGCCGCTGTCCGCCGCGTCCTCGTGGAGCTGGTCTAGCTGGTCCTTGACGATCTGCACGAAGTCCGGCCCGGTCAGGCCCTTGCTGACGAACAGGCCGATGTCGTTGAGCTCGACGGAGTACGGCACGCTCAGCATCCCTGGCACGTTCAGCCGGTACGGCTGGTCGTCGTTGGTCCAGTCCAGTACGTAGTCCAGCCCGAGTTCGGCGAGCAGCTCCGGAGTGCGGAAGGTCTCGGTGAGCGCCGGCCCCATCCAGCCGCGCGGCCGTCGGCCGGTGGTCCGCTCGATGCTGGTGATCACCTCCGTCAGGTAGGCGCGTTCCTCGTCGGGGGTCATGTCGGCCTGGAAGGTGGAGTTGTTCTTGCCGTGGGCGAGCCACACCCAGTCGCGGGCCCGGCCCGCTTCGACGATCTGCGGATAGCGTTCACCGGCGTCGGAGTTGAGCAGCACGCTGGCGCGGATCCGGTGGCGGTCGAGGCTCTCGATCAGCCGCCAGATGCCGACCCGGGGGCCGTAGTCGCGCCAGCCGTAGTTCAGCGGGTCCGGGGTCAGTTCGGCGGTGCCCGGGAAGGTGCTCGTCGACGGGCGGTCGATCCGGTAGTGCTCGATGTTCAGGCCCACGTAGAAGGCGACGCGGGCGCCGCCGGGCCATCGGATCGGTGCGCGATCGACTATCGGGCTGTAGTCGTAGAGCTCGTTTTCCATGGGCCGGTCATCAGGCCGGTCGTCGGGCCGGTCATCGGGCCGGTCATCCAGGAACTGGTCGTTCATCGCTCTTGCCCTGCCTCTTTCGGGTGCGTACTGGTGGCGTTGCTTCCTGGTACGCAGCCTCGAACCTTCACATTGATGTGAAGCTCAAGAGGGGGAGGGGTGACGCCGGTCACAGGCCCTGGTGGGTCGTCTGGAGGGAGGCCCCGCGGCGGCCGGCTGGGAGCCCGCCCGCCCCCCGCCTCAGCCCCCCAGCGCCCGCAGTTGCTTGAGGAACCACTGGGCCGGTGGCAGTGCGGTGGCGGCCGCGGCCAGGCGGGCCGTTCGCTCGCCGCGTTCCCCGGGGTCCATCGAGAGCGCCTCGTGCAGCGCCCGCGCCGTACCGTTGACGTCGTACGGGTTGACGGTCAGGGCGTGGCCGCCCAGCTCCTCGTGCGCGCCGGCCTCCCGCGACAGCACCAGTGCGCAGCCCTGCTCGGACACCACCGGGATCTCCTTGGCGACGAGGTTCATCCCGTCCCGGATCGGGTTCACCAGTGCCACGTCCGCCAGCCGGTAGGCGGCCAGCGACCGCGCGAAGTCGTCCTTCACATGCAGGACGACCGGGCGCCAAGTGTCCGTGCCGTACTCGGCGTTGATCTCCTCGGAGAGCCGGCCGACCGCCGCCGTGTACTCCCGGTAGACGGCCAGGTCCTGGCGCGAGGGGTAGGCGAAGGCGAGGTGCACGACGCGTTCGCGCCAGGACGGCTCCTCCGCCAGCAGCTGCCGGTAGGCCAGCAGGCCGCGGACGATGTTCTTCGACAGCTCGGTGCGGTCCACTCGGACGATGGTCTTGCGCGCCGTCCCGTCGGGCCCGGTGCCGACCTGCTCGCGCAGGGTGGCCAGCCGCTCCTCGACGTCCGCCCGCCGCGACCGCTCCAGCAGGAAGTCGGCGTCCGCCCCGAGCCCGTACGCGCCGATCCGGGTGCCCCCGGTGCCGCCGGTGACCTCGGCGCAGCACGCGGTGAACGCGTCCGCCCAGCGGTGGGTGAGGAACCCCAGCTGGTCGGCGCCCAGCATGCCCTGGAGCAGCTGCCGCGCGATCTCGTCCGGCAGCATCCGGAAGTAGTCCGGCGGCGCCCACGGCGTGTGGGAGAAGTGCGCGATGCGCACGTCGGGCCGCAGCGCCCGCAGCATCCCCGGCACCAGCGCCAGGTGGTAGTCCTGCACCAGCACGGCCGCCCCCTCGGCGGCCTCGTCGGCCAGTGCGCGGGCGAAGGCGCGGTTGTAGGTCTCGTACGCGCCCCACTGCTGCCGGAACCCGGCGTCGAAGGCCGGCTCCAGCGGCGTCTGGTAGAGCATGTGGTGGACGAACCACAGCACCGAGTTCGCGATGCCGTTGTAGGCGTCGGCGTGCACCTGGGACGGGATGTCCAGCATGCGGACGCGCTGTCCGCCGGTGTCCTCCGGCGCCAGGGCGCCCCCGGTCCGGCGTACGGCCTCGCGGTCCCCGTCACCGAGTGCCGCGCACACCCACACCGCGTCGGTGTCGGGGCCGATGGCCGACAGTCCGGACACCAGCCCGCCCCCGCCCCGCTTGGCGCCGAGCGCCCCGTCCTCCCCCACCGTGTACGACACCGGCCCGCGATTGGACGCGACGAGAACCTCGGCACCTGCCCGGACCGCACTGCGCTCGGAGACCATGTCGCGACATTAACCCGCCGCAGAACCGCGCAAACGTACGGACACGGGTCAGGCCGCCCGCCGCGCCGCGTACTCCGGTATTTCGGCCATGGGCGGCCGCTCCTCGGTGTCCACGTCCGTGGTGCGGGGGACGAAGCCCTCCTCGCGGCGGTCGAATTGGGTGAGCCGGGGACGCACCAGGTGGCCGCGGGCGAGGCGGAGCTGGGCGGTGCGGTAGATGGCGGCCGCCATCCGGCCGAGGGCCTGGCCGCCCTGGTGGCGGTGCCTGCGTACGCCGACGTCCACCTGGGCGAGCGCGTCGAGGCCGACGGTGTGCAGGGCGTCGACGAGCAGGCCGAGCTCGACGCCGTAGCCGACCGGGAAGGGCAGGCGCTCCAGCAGCGAGCGCCGGGCCGCGTACTCGCCGCCCAGCGGCTGGACGAAGCCGGCCAGCTGCGGCCAGTGGAGGTTCAGCAGCGGGCGGGCGACCAGTTCGGTGACCCGTCCGCCCTGCTCGCCGGGGCGGCCGCCGGTCTCCAGGGGGCGGTCGTACATCGCCTTGACGAAGTGGATGTCGGGGTCGGTCAGCAGCGGGCCGACGATGCCGGAGACGAAGGTGGCGGAGAACTCCCGCAGGTCGGCGTCGACGAAGCAGATGATGTCGCCGTTGGTGACCAGCAGTGAGCGCCACAGGACCTCGCCCTTGCCGGGCAGCGCGGGCAGCCGGGGCAGGACGGTGTCGCGGTGGACGACCCGGGCGCCGGCCGCGGCCGCGACCTCGGCCGTGCGGTCGCTGGACCCGGAGTCCAGCACCACCAGCTCGTCGACCAGGGGGACGGCGCCGCACATCAGCTCGGCGCGGATCGCGGCCACGATCGCGCCGACCGTGGCCTCCTCGTTCAGCGCGGGCAGCACGACGCTGACCGTACGGCCCGTCTGGCGCTTGGCCTCCAGCAGCTGCTCCAGCGGACGGTCCGCGGCGGACCAGGAGCGGCTGCTCAGCCAGCGCTCCACCTCTTCCAGCACGTCTACGACTCCTCGGTGGCCGCCGGTGCCGCGACCGGTCGGCAATCCCTCGTGTGGGCCATTTCTGTGATCCATCTCGCGGTTCGGACGACTATCTCAACTGTCAGTGCCTTCGGTTACAGTCTTGAACAACGCGGATGACCGTCGCATGTCGGGGTCGCCGCGCCACAAACGCCTGGGTTTCGGCCCAGCGCCATACCGCTCATCCAGAGGGGCAGAGGGATACGGCCCGTTGAAGCCCCGGCAACCCTCCAGCCGGTCTCCGTCGCGATCATCGCGCGCGAGGCTCCCGGCTAGGGAAGGTGCCAAATCCGTCTCATGGCGAGATGCGCCATGAGGAAGATGAGGAGAAAGGGCCTCGCCTCCATGGCTGTGTACAGCACCGAAGTCACCGAAAACGCCTCTTCCGTCGCTCTGGGTCCCGCCGTCGCGCTGTCCTGCCGCGAGTGCGGTGAGCGCTTCGACCTCGGGCCGCTCTTCGCCTGTTCGACGTGTTTCGGGCCGCTGGAGGTGGCGTACGAGCTGCCGAGCGGCGACCCCGAGGCGCTGCGCAAGCAGATCGAGGCCGGTCCGGACAACATCTGGCGCTACGCCCCGCTGCTGCCCGTCCCCGCCGACGTGGCGGACAAGCCGAATCTGAACCCCGGCGGCACCAAGCTCGTCAAGGCCGACCGGCTCGCCGCCGAGCTGGGCGTCACCGGCGCCCTCTACGTCAAGGACGACTCCGGCAACCCGACGCACTCCTTCAAGGACCGGGTCGTCGCGATCGCCGTCGAGGCCGCCCGCGCCTTCGGCTTCACGACGCTGTCCTGCTCCTCCACGGGCAACCTCGCCGGCGCGGTCGGCGCCGCGGCCCGCCGCGCCGGCTTCAAGTCCTGCGTGTTCATCCCGCACGACCTGGAGGCCGGCAAGGTCGTCATGGCCGCGGTCTACGGCGGCGACCTGGTCGGCATCGAGGGCAACTACGACGACGTCAACCGCTTCTGCTCGGAACTCATCGGCGATCCGCTGGGCGAGGGCTGGGGCTTCGTCAACGTCAACCTCCGCCCCTATTACGGCGAGGGCTCCAAGACGCTGGCGTACGAGATCTGCGAGCAGCTGGGCTGGCGGCTCCCGGACCAGATCGTCATCCCCGTCGCGTCCGGCTCGCAGCTGACGAAGATCGACAAGGGGCTCAAGGAGCTGATCGCCCTCGGGCTGGTCGAGGACCGGCCGTACCGGATCTTCGGTGCCCAGGCGGAGGGCTGCTCGCCGGTGTCGACGGCCTTCAAGGCCGGGCACGACGTGGTGCGCCCGCAGAAGCCGAACACCATCGCCAAGTCGCTGGCGATCGGCAATCCGGCCGACGGTCCGTATGTGCTCGACATCGCGCGCCGTACGGGCGGTGCGGTGGAGCACGTCAACGACGAGCAGGTCGTGGACGCGATCAAGCTGCTGGCCCGGACGGAGGGGATCTTCGCGGAGACCGCGGGCGGGGTGACCGTCGGCGTCACCAGGAAGCTGATCGAGGACGGTGTGCTCGACCCGTCCCTGACCACCGTCGTCCTCAACACGGGTGACGGCCTCAAGACGCTTGACGCCGTCGCGCCGACCTCCGGGCCCACGGCCACGATCCGCCCGAGTCTGGACGCGTTCCGCGACGCCGGCCTGGCAGGCTGACGCCACGGCTCCACGCACCCGTACCCGTACTCCCCAACCTGTCCGGAAGGCAGAACCCATGAGCGTCAAGGTCCGCATCCCCACCATCCTCCGTACGTACACCGGTGGTGAGGCCGAGGTCACCGCCGAGGGCGCGACCCTCTCCGAGGTGATCGCCGACCTGGAGAAGAACCACCAGGGCATCGCGGCCCGTGTACTGGACGACGCCGGCAAGCTGCGCCGCTTCGTGAACGTCTACGTCAACGACGACGATGTGCGCTTCGAGCAGGGCTTGGAGACGCCGACGCCGGACGGTGCGGGCGTCTCCATCATCCCGGCGGTCGCCGGCGGCTGCTGAGAACTCGCCCGGTGGCCGTGGATCGGTCTCCACCGATGGGCCACCAGGGGGCGCTAATTTGCGCCATCTCTTCACCTACTTGACCGGAATTGCCCCGTCCGTTGAAATCGGACGGGGCAATTCCGCTTAGTGAAAGGGGATACCATTGTGGTGATCCCCGTTCCGGATAACTCCGCGCACGTGCCGAACGCATAGGAAACCGCGGAGAGTTGTGCTCAAAGTGTGTGCGGCATTTGTCGCTTACGTGCGCTATGCCCGGCCCGACTTGCCCCGGAGAAACGGGATTTCATCGCATATTGCCGATTCTCCGGCGCCAGAATTCTCGTCCGATTGACCTGTTGCGCTGGGCATCGGTGCAGATACATTCAGCGGCGGTCGACGCGTTCCGGCGCACACCCCACGGGCCATTTCGCGGGGTGAGGTCTGACCCGGGTCCGCGGAGTGCGGTCCTGCGCAAGGGCCAGTAATAGGGGAGTTAGGCATGGCTCAGGGCACCGTCAAGTGGTTCAACGCGGAGAAGGGGTACGGCTTCATCGCGGTCGACGGTGGTGCGGATGTATTCGTCCACTACAGCGCGATTCAGATGGACGGCTACCGCACCCTTGAGGAGGGCCAGCGGGTCGAGTTCGAGATCTCGCAGGGCCAGAAGGGGCCGCAGGCGGACATGGTCAGGGTGAGCGCCTGAGGCGCGGGCCGACTGCAGCGTAGAGAGGGCCCGTACCCCGTCGAGGGGTACGGGCCTTCTGCCTGCCCTCCCGGCGACGGGGCCTGAGCCCCCGTCGCCTGCCGCCGCTCCGCACCGCGCGGTGCCCTGCCGGTGCCCGCCGGACGGCTCGCGCCCGCCCGCCGCACACCCGCCGCCCCTCGGTGACCCGTCCAGGTGGCTTGCACTCGCCCTGCCCGAGTGCTAATCATTGGCGTTAGCACTCTCCGAGTGAGAGTGACAGAACTTGGATCGGGCCGGTGAGGTCCGGACGCCGGGTGGGGCAAGGAACCACACGGCGCACGGACCGTCCGTCGCGGGCACGGGTGCCGATCCGGAGAAATCCACCCCGTCCGGGAGGACCACTTCACATGGCCAAGATCATCGCGTTCGACGAGGAGGCACGGCGCGGTCTCGAGCGCGGGATGAACCAGCTCGCCGACGCCGTCAAGGTCACCCTCGGCCCCAAGGGCCGCAACGTCGTCCTCGAGAAGAAGTGGGGCGCCCCCACGATCACCAACGATGGTGTCTCCATCGCCAAGGAGATCGAGCTCGAGGACCCGTACGAGAAGATCGGCGCCGAGCTGGTCAAGGAGGTCGCGAAGAAGACGGACGACGTCGCCGGTGACGGCACGACGACCGCGACCGTCCTGGCCCAGGCCCTGGTCCGCGAGGGCCTGCGCAACGTCGCCGCCGGTGCCAACCCGATGGCCCTCAAGCGCGGTATCGAGAAGGCCGTCGAGGCCGTCTCCGCCGCCCTGCTGGAGCAGGCCAAGGACGTGGAGACCAAGGAGCAGATCGCTTCGACCGCCTCCATCTCCGCCGCCGACACCCAGATCGGCGAGCTGATCGCCGAGGCCATGGACAAGGTCGGCAAGGAAGGCGTCATCACCGTCGAGGAGTCCCAGACCTTCGGTCTGGAGCTGGAGCTCACCGAGGGTATGCGCTTCGACAAGGGCTACATCTCGGCGTACTTCGCCACCGACATGGAGCGTATGGAGGCGTCGCTCGACGACCCGTACATCCTGATCGTCAACTCCAAGATCGGCAACGTGAAGGACCTGCTGCCGCTCCTGGAGAAGGTCATGCAGTCCGGCAAGCCGCTGCTGATCATCGCCGAGGACGTCGAGGGCGAGGCCCTGTCGACCCTGGTCGTCAACAAGATCCGCGGCACCTTCAAGTCCGTCGCCGTCAAGGCCCCGGGCTTCGGTGACCGCCGCAAGGCCATGCTCGGCGACATCGCCATCCTCACCGGTGGCACCGTCATCTCCGAGGAGGTCGGCCTCAAGCTGGAGAACGCCGGTCTCGACCTGCTCGGCCGCGCCCGCAAGGTCGTCATCACCAAGGACGAGACCACCATCGTCGACGGTGCCGGCGACAGCGACCAGGTCCAGGGCCGCGTCAACCAGATCCGCGCCGAGATCGAGAACTCGGACAGCGACTACGACCGCGAGAAGCTGCAGGAGCGCCTGGCGAAGCTCGCCGGCGGTGTTGCGGTCATCAAGGCCGGTGCCGCGACCGAGGTCGAGCTCAAGGAGCGCAAGCACCGCATCGAGGACGCCGTTCGCAACGCGAAGGCGGCCGTCGAGGAGGGCATCGTCGCCGGCGGTGGCGTCGCCCTGCTCCAGGCCTCCCAGGTCTTCGAGAAGCTGGAGCTGGACGGCGACGAGGCCACCGGTGCCGCCGCTGTGAAGCTGGCCCTGGAGGCCCCGCTGAAGCAGATCTCCGTCAACGCCGGCCTTGAGGGCGGCGTCGTCGTGGAGAAGGTGCGCAACCTGACCCCGGGTCACGGCCTGAACGCCGCGACCGGCGAGTACGTCGACCTGGTCGCCGAGGGCATCATCGACCCGGCCAAGGTCACCCGCTCCGCGCTGCAGAACGCCGCCTCCATCGCGGCGCTGTTCCTCACCACCGAGGCCGTCATCGCCGACAAGCCGGAGAAGGCCGCCGCGGCCGCTCCGGGCGGCATGCCGGGCGGTGACATGGACTTCTGATCCCTCACGGATCGGAACGCTGATCCTCCCGGATCACACGTCCGCACATACGTCGGGGCGGCACCCTCCTCCCAGGGGGTGCCGCCCCGACGGCGTTGCGGTACGGGTGCGCGGGCCTGCCGTCCGGTCAGGTGGGGGCCCCGCTCACCGGCCCCTCACCGGGCGTCCTCGGCCACGTCGGCATCGGCGCCGTCCGCCGCCTTCTCGGCGTCCCGGACCTTCTTCGCCATCTCGGCCTCCTCGGCCTCCTCGGCGGCTGAGCCGGCTGAGCTGGACGAGTCGGACGAGCTGGATCGGCTGGACGAGCCGGACGAGCTGGATGAGCCGGATGGGCTGGACGATCCCTGTGGTGCCGGGGACGACGAGGACGCCCGGCCGGAGTCCTGCGAACAGCCGGTGGCCGCCAGCATCGGTACCGCCACCGCCACCGCCGCCGTCAGCAGCAGCGCGATCCGCCGGGACCGTCGCCTCATGAGCCGCTGCCGCCCTTGGCGTCGTCCTCCTTCGCGCACCAGGCCGAGACGGCCTTGAGGTCACGCAGCCTGCGGGTGAGGTCGGGCTTCAGCTCCTTACGGTGGGTGAGCCGGTCCTGGAGGAACGTGGCCACCGCGTCGTGGTTCCTGGCGCGGGCCTTCTCCACCCGCTCCGCCATCCGCGCGATCGAACCGCGGGTGTGCGCATCGCCGTCGAGCCGGTCGAGCGCCTTGCCGATGCGCTTCTCGATCCGCGGCACCCGCGAGCAGAGGCCCTTGCCCCCGCCGCCGGACCGCGAGGTCGTCGCCGTGGGCGCCGGGCTGTCGTCCGCCGCGTTCGCCGGCCCCGCCGTGGCCAGCAGGGAACCGGTGAGGGCGAAGGCGGCCAGAACTCCTGCCACGGCGCTCTTGGGACGCTGCATGGTGGTGCTCCCTTCCAGGAACGAATCGGTTTCCACAGATGGTCGGACCCGGCCGCATCCGGCCTCATCGGGAGGCGCAGCGGCCGCGGGCCCAGAACGTAGGGGCCTTCTTTGTGGGGACCTTGTGACCCGGTCGGCGGCACAAGGAATCCACAAGGAGAGTCCTTACGCTCCGGGCCAGTCGAGCGTCAGCGCCCGCCCGCTTCAGCGGCGGCGCCGGCGCCGGCGCACGCAACGAGTCGTCGAACCCCGGGAGACACAGTGGACCGCGGTGGTTGCCTCATGCCGGACGAGCCCTCCCGTACGGGTACGGGCTCCGCCACCCTCACCGCCCTCGGGCCCCATGCCCTGCGGCTGCCCCTGAGCGGCTGGCTGCTGCGCCTCGCGCGGGGCTCCGAGGGCCGCCCGGCGCTGGAGGTGCACAACGGGGCCGGACTGGTCGACGTGTCCGTGGTGAGCACGCTGTGCTTCTCCCCGCTCAGGGGCGGCCGGCACGGCGGCCGGGCGGCGACGCGCTGGTCGCTGGCGTGGGGGCAGCTGCCGCCCGGTGCCGACGTCGTCGAGGCGTCCTTCCGGGGCTGGCGGCGCAGCCTGTGCGTCCAGGCGCTCACGCTCGGCGACGCGTTCTGGGTCGCCGAGGTCGGCGAGCGGTTCCGCTCGGTGACGTGCTCCGCGGGCACGACCCGGACGACCACGCGGGTGGCCAGGGAGCCCCGGCACCAGCAGGGGTGGTGAGGGGCTCAGGCTTTGGGAGGCGGTACGGGGGCCGGCGCGGATTCCGGAACGCGGCCTGGCACGGGGTCCGGCGCGGATTCCGGAACGCGGCCTGGCACGGAGGCCGGCGCGGACTGCCGTACGGGCTCGGGCGCGAGCCCCCTCCCGTCCGGGCCCTCGCTCAACCAGGTGCGGCGCAGCGGCAGTTGCAGGGTGCGGGTGTCGGCCTCCACGTCGACGGGCCTCGGCAGCCGCACCTCGAACCGGGCGCCGGGCCCCGTAGGCCGCCCCATGACCTCCACGGTGCCGCGGTGCAGGGCGATCTGCTGTGCCACCAGGGTCAGTCCCAGCCCCGAACCGGGGCTGCCCGTACGCCGGTGGAACCGCTGGAAGACCTGTCGGCGCTCCTCCGGCGCGATGCCCGGACCCTCGTCGTCCACGGTGAGCACGGCGACCGGTTCCGCCGGCGGGCCGCCCGGCCGCAGCACCACCTCGACCCGTGCCGCCGCACCCGGCCGGCTCCCGTGGACCACCGCGTTGCGCAGCAGGTTCTCGACCGCCATCCGCAACCCCGGCTCCCAGGCGCTCAACCTCAGCCCGGGGGCGAGGCGCAGCGTCAGCCGGGCACCGGGATGGTGCCGCTCCACCTCGTCCACCGCCACCGCGACCAGTTCGGACAGGTCCACCGGCCCGAAGGCGTCGGCCTGTACCAGGTCGCCCTGGGCGAGCGCCCGGAGCGCGATCAGCGTGCTCATGAGCCGCTGCTGTCCGGCGTGCAGGTCGGCCAGGACCTCCGCGCGGTCGGCCGGGTCGAGGTCGGGGTGGTCGGCGAGGACGTCCAGGTTGGTCTGCATGCCCATCAGCGGGGTGCGCAGTTCGTGTGAGGCGGTCGCGGAGAAGGCCCGCGCGGTGGCCAGCGCCTCCTGGGTCCGCGCGGCCTGCTCGTCGTACCGGGCCAGGACGGTCTGCAGGGTGCGGGACAGGTCGTCCACCTCGGTGATCCGCGACGGGGTGTGCTCCAGGCGGGCCGTACTGGTGCCGGGGTCCAGGCCGCCGGCGCGGTGCTGGAGCCGGCGCAGCGGCCGGGTGGCGCGTTCGGCGATGGCCCAGGAGAGCAGCCCGGTCAGCGGTGCGGTGATCAGCGCCACCACGAGGATGCGCTGCTGTACGGCGTCGATCTCGGTGGTCCCGGCCGACCCGCGGGAGAACACCCACAGCACGCCGCGCGGGCCGGACCGTGCGCCGGCGCCGCTCACCTGGACCGACAGCGCGCGCCAGGCGTGCCCGTGGGCCCGTACGGTCACCGGGTGCTCGGCTGCGGCGGCCGGCAGCCGTACGCCGGCGTCCGGCCGGGGGCCGGCCTCGGCCACCACCCGGTACGGGGGCCGCACGGCCGTGGCGGCCTGTCCGCCCTGGGCCGCGCCCTGCCCGCGCGCGGTGGCGGTGGTGTCCGGGCTGTGGCTCTTCCCGCGGCGGTCCTTCCCGCGGCCGTTCCCGGAGGTCGCCGATCCGGGCGTGGTCGAGCCGGACGTGGTCGGTCCGGGCGTGGTCGAGCCGGACGTGGCCGACCCGTCCCCGGCCGATCTGTCCGTTGTCGACCCGTCCGCCGTCGACGGGTCCACTGCCGATCCGTCCTCCGCCGATTCGTCCGCCGTCGATCCGTCCGCCGCCGATCCGTTCCTGGCCGTGAGGAGCCGCACCCCGACGTCGAGGCCCGCGTCGAGCAGCCGCCGTTCCTGGTTCGCCGCCTGCCGCGGTCGGCCGCTCTGCTCGGTCCGCAGCAGCCCCCTGGCCATCGGCAGCAGCACCGCGGCCCGTTCCCGCAGATGGGCGTCCTGCTCGGCGTGCACGTCATGGCTGACCAGGCGCAGCAGCAGCGCCCCCGAGCCCAGGACCAGCAGGGGCATGGCGATGCCCATGGCCAGGGCGATCCGAGTGGAGAGCCTCATCACGCGGTCTCCGATGCGGATGTGGATGGGGATGGGGGTGTGGGTGTGGATGGGGATGCGGGTGTGGACGCGGACCCGGGCGTGGATGCGGACGCCGATCCGGCTGCGCCTCCGGAGGCCCGCAGCACGAAGCCGACCCCGCGGACCGTGTGCACCAGGCGCGGGCGGCCCCCGGCCTCCGTCTTGCGGCGCAGATAGCTGACGAAGGTGTCGACGGCGTCCGTACGTACGTCGAAGTCGTAGCCCCACACCCGGTCCAGAAGCTGGTCGCGGGTGAGCACCACCCCCGCGTTGCGGGCCAGCACCTCCAGCAGTTCGAACTCCCGCCGGGTGAGCCGGACCTCCACGCCCCCGTACGTCACCGCGCGCGCGGCCGTGTCCAGGACCAGGTCACCGACCTGCACCGCGTCCCTGCCGGCGGCGGGGCGGCGGCGCAGCAGGGCCTGCAACCGGAGCACCAGCTCCTTGAGCGCGAACGGCTTGACGAGGTAGTCGTCGGCCCCGGCCTGCAGGCCCGCGACCCGATCCGCCAGCTCGTCCAGCGCGGACAGCATCAGCACCGGCACCTCGTCCCCGTTGGCCCGCAGCGTGCGGCAGACGTCGGTGCCGCTGAGCCCCGGCAGTGACACGTCCAGGACCACCACGTCCGGGGGGCGCTCCGCCAGCTCCGCGAGGGCGGTCGGACCGTCCTCGGCGAGCGCGACGGCGAAGCCGTTCAGCCGCAGACCGCGCCCGAGGGATCGCAGGATCATCGCGTCGTCGTCGACGACCAGGACTCGGTCGAGGCGCTTGGCCGCGCACATTCCAGGCTCCGCTCTCGTCTCATCGGGCGGCTCAGCCCGTTCGATCGGGTGATGACGGGTGGTGACGGGTGGTGATCGGGCGGCCGAACCGCTTCGTCCGGTGGCTCAACCACTTGACCGGGCGGCCGAACCGCTTCGTCGGGTGGCTCATGACCGGGCGGCCGAACCGCTTCGTCGGTGGCTCAGCCGCTCGCCCCGCAGTTGTTGCAGCACCATCGGCCGTCCGGCCCCTGGATCACCGGACCACCGCAGTGTGTGCAGTTCACTGTCGACGCCGTTCTGGTCCGCTGCCCCAACCACCGGCGGCACGCCGTGCAAGGTAGCCGCACCAGGAAGGTAAGCGGCAATCTTGTGGGTTCTCTGTGGCGCTCCCGAGGCAAACCTCCGTCCCGGACGCGGGCGCGCGCACCACTCCGGTGGGGGCTCCCGAACGCGCGCGAGCTGCCGTGATTACCTGGTGTGGTGACTCCACTGCGAACGGTGGCGACGCTGGAAGTCGCCCACGAGGCGCGTCCGGCCCGGCGGGCGGCGCGCGTGAGCGCCCTGCCGTTCGCCGTGTCGGCCGTGCTCTACAACGGCTGGCTCCTGGAGTTCCTGCTGCCGACCGGGCTGGACCCGCGCCACTCGTACGTCAGCGAGCTGTACGCCGCCGACCAGCCCTTCCGCCCGCTCTTCGCCGGCATCGAGAGCCTCTGCGCCGTACTCCTCGTCCTGGGGGCGCTGCTGGCGTACGGCTTCGCGCAGGACGGCTGGGCGCGGTGCGGCTGGCTGGCGCTCCTCGGCTTCGGGCTGTCGTCCGTCGCCGATGTCCTGCTGCCGATGCGCTGCGCGCCCTCGGTGGAACCGGCCTGCGCGGCCGTACACCCCAGTCACACCCTCACCAGCGCACTGGCCCACTTCTTCGTGTTCGCCTCCATGGCGCTGCTCAGCCGGGCCGCCGGGACCGCACGGCCCCGCCTGAACCTGGTCCGCCGTTGGGGCCCGCGCGTCCTGGCGCTGGCCCTGCCGACCGCGGTGTGCACGGTCGGGCCGCTCTTCGGCCGGCCCGGTTGGCACGGCGTCTCGCAGCGGGCGCATCTGGTGCTGGTGGGGGTGTGGTTCGCGGTGCTGGCCGCGGAGCTGGCCAGGCCGTCCCGGCGGCCGTCAATCGTGTGACGGCGCGTCACTCGCGGCGGGCACAGGCGGGCGTGGCCGCGCCGCGGGATTGACCGAAGCGGGCGTTGCCCGGCGGGGAGCGGCGTACGCTGCTGCGACGATGACCGAGTTTGTCGAAGAAGTCCGTTCCCGTGTTGTGCGGCTGCTGAGGATGGCCAACACCACGGACGACCGGCTGCGCAAGCAGATCGTCGCCTATGCCGACGCCACGCCCGAGCCGCCGATCATGGGGTCGCTGGGAATCGGTACCACCGGCTGCCCGCTGTGCCGGCGGACCATGTGGCAGCAGCGGGACAGCGAAGGCCCGGTCTGGGTCTGCGCGTTCTGCGGCCACGTCGAGACCGTGTCGGTGCACTGTCCCCACTGCGAGGTGGCGATGCGGCCGCCGGCCCGTGGCTGGACGGACCGCTGGTCGTGCCCCGAGTGCCCCCGCGTCGCGACGGCGGGCGAGAGCGCCCAGGAGATCGAATCCCGCGAACGGGGACGCCAGCGGACACTCGGCCTGCTCGATCACGCCTTGACCGTGCGTGAGACCGAAAGCGAGGCGGGGGCCGGCGGCTGAGGCCGAGCCGACCGCTCGGGGGGGCGACCCGGGCTTCGGGGCGGAGGGGTCTCAGGTCCCTGACGGGGCCTCAGGCGCGGGGAGGGCTCCCCGGCCCCTGACGTGGCTTCAGAGGTGGAGAGGGCTCCCCGGCCCTTGACGTGGCCTCAGGCGCGGAGGCGACTCTCAGACCCCTGACGTGGCCTCAGAGGCGGAGACGGCGCTCAGGTCCCCCGCCCCGGCCGGGTCGCCCGCGTCCCGCTCCGAGTTCAGGTCCGTCCGCAGCTGCCTGCTGAAGCCGAAGAAGTAGGTGGCGAGGAAGCCGGTGGCATAGCCGACGGCGAGGCCCAGGGCATAGATGACGACGGTGGTGCCGAGGCCCTGGTTGCCCTTGACCAGGGGGAACAGTGCCCAGCCGGAGGGACCGATGGCCGTGGCGCCGACCGTGTCGCCGAGTTGGTGGAACAGGCCGATGAAGCCGCCGCCGAACGCCCCGCCGATGCCCGCCGTGATGAAGGGGCGGCCCAAGGGCAGGGAGACGCCGTAGATCAGCGGCTCGCCGACGCCCAGGAAGCCCGCGGGGAGGGCGGACTTGATGGTCGTGCGGATCGAGCGGTTGCCGGGGAGGCGGAGGTATACGGCGAGGGCGGCGCCGACCTGGCCCGCGCCGGCCATGGCGAGGATCGGCAGCAGGACCGTGTAGCCCTGCTGCTGGATGAGCGTGGTGTGCAGGGGGATCAGGGCCTGGTGGAGGCCCAGCATGACGAGGGGGAGGAAGAGGCCGCCGAGGACGAAACCGGCGAGCGCTCCGCCGTGGGCGAGCAGCCAGTTGGCGAAGGTCCCGACGGCGGTGGAGACCTCGCCCGCCGCGTACATCAGGCCGAAGAGCGTGACCAGGCCGGTGATCAGGACCGTAAGGGTGGGGGTGACGAGGACGTCGAGTGCCTCGGGCACCGCCTTGCGGCAGGCCTTCTCCACCTGGACGGCGAGCAGCGCCGCGGCCAGCGCGCCGAGTACGCCGCCCTGGCCCGGGGAGAGGTGCTGGCCGAAGGCGGTGAGGTGCGCGACGCCGGGGAAGACCGTGATGGCGGCGACGGCGCCGCCGAGGACGGGCGTACCGTCGAACTCCTTGGCGGTGTTGAACCCGACGAAGACGGCGATCAGTGACAGGAATCCGGAGGCGATGGCGGCGAGGGCGGGGACGATGGACGGCAGCCAGCCGAGGTTGCCGAGCAGGCCGTTGATGCCGGCGACGATGCCGCAGCCGATGAGTGCCGGGATCAGCGGGACGAAGATGTTCGCGATCCGGCGGAGGAAGAGCTTGACCGGGGTGGCGTTTCTGGCCTTCTGACGGGCCTTGATGGCGGCGCCCTGGGCGGCGAGTTGCTCGGCGTTGATGGTGGCGGTGGCGGTGGCGGTGGCGGCAGCGCCGGTGTCGGTGGCAGTGGCGGTGGCGGTGGGCGAGGCTGCGGTGGGGGGCTGTTGCGGGGCTACTGCTGTATCGGAGTGTGCGGTGGGTGGGTTGGGTGCGGTGGCTGGGTTGGGTGGGGTCTGCTTCGTTGGCTTTGTTGTGGGGGCGTGCTCTCTGGTCGCCTTGGTGGGCGCCTTCTTATTACGGCAACGATTACGGAGAGTGATTGGTTCCTTTCGTGGGGTGGTTTCGTGGGGTGGTGCGGTGGGGGGTGTGCGGGCCTGTTGCACCAGGTGTTCGAGTTCGGGGGTGACGCGGGCGACCGTTCCGGGGCCCAGGACGATTTGGTAGGTGTCGTCCTCGACCACACCCAGGACGGCCGGTAGTGCCTTGAGGGCGTCGTCCTGGACTCGTGAGCGGTCCTGGATGCCGAGTCGGAGCCGGGTCATGCAGTGGGCGATGGAGGTGAGGTTCTCGGCGCCGCCGACGAGGGGGAGGATCGCGGCGGCGGTGGCGCGGTGCTTGTGGTCGGGCATGTGGGTGCCTTGCTGTGGGTGCCTTGCCGTGGGTGCCTTGCTGTGGGGGGAGGCGTACGCCGACACCGGGCGCTGTGCGGGTGCACCGGGTGTGGGGTGCGCTGGGTGTTGGGGGCGCTGGGTGTTGGGGGAGCGCCGGTGTGTGGGGGTGGTGTGGTCGGCGGGGGTGGGGGAGGGGTACGTGGGGTGGTTCGGGGGGTGAGGCCGTCCGGGGTCAGTGGTCGCGGGCTGCTTCGAGGGCTGCGCGGAGGTGGCCGCCGGAGGCGTCGAGGAGGCGGGCGGCGGTGGGGCCGTCGACGCCGCCGAGGAGGGTGAGGACGGCGTTCTTCACCTCGCCGCCGGTGCTGCTGAGCGCCGTCTCGATCTCCGGGTCCGTGGCGCCGGTGGCGAGTGCGACGATGCGCCGCGAGCGGGCCCGCAGTTTGTCGTTGGAGGCGCGGACGTCGACCATCAGATTCCCGTAGGTCTTGCCGAGCCGGATCATGGTGATGGTCGAGAGCATGTTGAGCACGAGCTTCTGTGCGGTGCCCGCCTTGAGGCGGGTGGAGCCGGTCAGCAGCTCGGGGCCGACCACTATTTCGATGCCGTGCTCGGCGGCCGCGGCCAGCGCCGAACCGGCGTTGCAGGACAGCCCGATGGTCAGTGCGCCGAGGGCGCGGGCGTGCTCGACGGCGCCGATCGCGTACGGGGTGCGGCCGGAGGCCGAGATGCCGACGACGGTGTCGAGCTCGGTCAGGCCGGCCGCGGTCAGGTCCTCGACCGCGAGTTTCTCGCTGTCCTCGGCGCCCTCGACGGCGGTGAGCAGCGCGGACGGGCCGCCCGCGATAAGGCCGAGGACCTCGGAGGGGTCGGTGTTGAAAGTCGGGGGGCACTCGCTGGCGTCCAGCACCCCGAGGCGGCCGGCCGTGCCGGCGCCGGCGTAGATCAGGCGGCCGCCGCGGGCCATCCGGGCGGCCGTGGCGTCGATCGCGGCGGCGATCTCGGGGAGGTGCGCGGCGACGGCGGCGGGGACGGTGGCGTCCTCGTCGTTCATCGCGCGGGCGATGTCGAGGGTGGGTCGGCGGTCGATGTCGGCCAGGTCGGGGCGGAACGCCTCGGTGGTCAGGGTGTCGAGCTGGGCCCGCAGGTCGGTGTGGTGGTCGGCGGTGGAGGTCATGGGCTGACGGCTCTTTCCAGCGGCGGCGGACGGCGGGCGGGGGTCAGTGCCGGTTGTTGCGGGGGGAGTGGCGGTGGGCCAGGGCCTCGTAGGACGCGGAGAGGGCGGGCGCCGCGGTCTCGTAGGTGCGCTGGGCGACTCCTATGAACAGGCAGTCCACGACGAGCAGTTGGCTGGTCCTGGAGGACATCGCGGCGGGGCGGAGTTCGCTTTCGCGGGCCGTGGAGGTGGTCAGGATGTGGTCGGCGTAGGCGGCGATCTCGCCGTCGGGGCGGCCGGTGACGGCGATGGTCGTGGCGCCGTGGTCGAACGCGACGCGGAGGGGCTCTATGACGTCGGTGGTGCGGCCGGAGTGGGTGATGGCGACGGCGACGTCGCCGGTGCGCATCTGCACGGCGTTGGTCACGGCGAGGTGCGGGTCGGCGTGGGCGTGCGCGATCAGGCCGATGCGCAGGAGCTTTTGGGCGAGGTCCTGGCCGACGAGGTTGGAGGCGCCGATGCCGTAGACGTCGATGCGGCGGGCGGCGCAGAGGGCGGCGACGGCGGCTTCGAGCTGGGTGACGTCCAGTCCGGCCGCGGTGTCGGCCAGGCACTGCTGCTCTTCCTGTGCCAGCTTGGCGACGACGTCGACGAGGGAGTCGTCGACCGCTATGTCGGCGGTCACGGCGGGTGCGCCGCCGGCGGCCTGCTGCGCGGCGAGCGCGGCGAGCGCGAGGCGCAGGTCGCGGTAGCCCGGGTAGCCCAGCAGCCGGGAGGTCCGTACGACGGTGGCCTCGCTGGTGCCGGTGCGTTCGGCCAGGCCGGTGACGGTGAGTGCGGCGCAGCCGGCCGGGTCGCTCGCGACGGTCTCGGCGACGCGCTGCATGGAGCGGGTCATCGTCGGGGCGAGCGTGCGGACCTTGGCGGCGAGCGCCGCGGGGGCGGGTGGGGTCGGGGCAGGCCGGGTCTCGGCCGGCGCTTCCTTGAAAGATTCCTTCTTGAAAGTTTCCTTCACGCTGCTGCTCACCCTTGAAAAGTAATTTCATCCGCCCGTCGCGTCAATACCCTCCGTGAGGGCTGTGGACAGCGGGCACGGCCCGCGGGGGGCTGTGGACAACGCCGGGCGCCGGCTCGTGCTCGGGAGACAATGGGGGGCATGGAGCTGGAACAGGCATTGCACGCCGCGCGGGCGCTGGTGCTCGCCGACCTGATGGCGGACGAGGTGGCCGACGCCGACATCGTCTCGCTCGTGGAGGACGCGGTCGTTCACCGCCGGTGGTGGGTGGAGCAATGGCCTGAAGGCGCGGAATTCGTCGCGGGACTGATAGCGCAGGACGTCCAGGACGCCCTCCTGGAGCGGTACGGCCGGTGGCCGCTGTGCCCCGTGTGCACGGAGTCGGGCGATCCCCATGCCCTCGATGTCGAACCGGAGTTGGGGCCGGACCCGCACTGGGTCTGCCCCAAGACGGCGGTCGCGGTGGCCCGGGTGGGCCGGCTGCGCGCCCAGGCGGAAGGCTGAGGTGGCTGCCCGTGCGCGGGACTGACGGCGCGATCCGGCCGGAGGGCTGACGTGGCGGTCTATATCGACCGGCCCATCTGGCCGGGGCACGGCCGTATGTGGTCGCATCTGGTCAGCGACGAGTCCTTCGACGAGCTGCACGCCTTCGCCGCGCGCCTCGGTGTGCCCCGGCGGGCGTTCGAGCGTGATCACTACGACCTGCCGGCGGAGCGCTATGACGACGCGGTGCGGGCCGGTGCGGTCCAGGTCGGCAGCAAGGAGCTGCTGCGCCGGCTGACGGCCGCGGGCCTGCGCCGGCCCAAGCACCGGCCGCCGCCGCAGCCCTAAGCCGTCCGTGCCGGGCCCGGCACCCCTGTCGGGCCCGTTACCCCTGCCGAGCCCGGCGCCCGCACCGGTACGGCCACACCCGCACGGCCCGCACCCGTACGGCCCGCTGCGGTGCGTCGCAGCGGCGGCCGGATGTCGCCTCCCCGCACGATGGGCCCTGGCCGTGCGCCGCGCCGAGCGCACCGCACCGACAGCGGCGTACCGAGAGGGGACAGCGATGTCAGTCAGCGCACCGCGCAGAGAACCGGTCACCGAGCTCGATCCCGCCTACAGCAGTCAGGGCGCCGAGGCGACCGCATGGTCCGCGGCCGTCGGCGGTATGTCCGAGGCGGAGATCTTCTGGCTCGCGACCGTCCGCCCCGACGGCCGCCCCCATGTCACCCCGCTGCTCGCCGTCTGGGCGGACGACGCCCTGCACTTCACCACCGGCCCCGGTGAACGCAAGGCCAAGAACCTCGCGGCCAACCCGCACTGCGCGCTGACCACCTCCACCGCCGGCGGGAACGACCTGCATGTGGGCCTCGATGTGGTCGTCGAGGGCGAGGTGGAGCGGGTCGAGGACGAGTCGAGGCTGCGCCGCCTGGCCGAGCTGTACGTCGGGAAGTACGGCGCCGACTGGCAGTTCGAGGTCCGCGACGGAGGGTTCGACCACCGGGGCGGCCGGGCGGTCGTCTTCCGTGTCGAGCCCCGCCGGGCCTTCGGCTTCGGGCGGGGGGAGTCGGAGTTCAGCCAGACGCGGTGGACGTTCGACGGTGAAGGGTGAACGAAGGGGCCCGGGGTCAACGAAGGGGCCCGGGGTCAACGAAGGGGCCCGGGGTTGGCGGAAGGGGCCCGGGGGCGAGTGAAGCGGTGCTGATCCGGCCGGGCGGGGGCCATGGGGGCGCCCCCGCCCGGACCGCGTCGGTGCCGTTCGCCCGGCTCGGGCCGGCGCGCTTCGCCCGGGCCCGGATCAGCGCTGTTCGGCGGTCTCCGGCTGGGAGGAAGCCGTCTTCGGCGATCCGGCGACGAGCCGGGAGCGGCTGGTGGAGCGGTGCAGGCGGAAGGCGAGGCCGGTGGTGACGACGGCCACCGCCGCCAGCGCCGCGCCGGTCCAGGCCACGGACGGGTAGCCCCAGTGCGCGCTGATGGCCAGGCCGCCGAGCCAGGGGCCGAGGGTGTTGCCGATGTTGAACGCGGCGGTGGTGGTCGCGCCGGCCAGCGTCGGCGCGGCGTTGGCCACGTTGAACATCCGGGCGTTGAGGGCCGGGGCCGTGGTGAACGCGGTCACCCCGAGCATCAGGGAGAGCGCGACGGCGGCGAACGGGCTGTGCGCGGTCAGCGCCAGGACGGCCAGTACGACGGTCGAGGCGGAGATGCCGCCGAAGAGGGTGCCGAACAGATGCGCGTCGGCTATCCGGCCGCCGATGAACGTACCGATCAGCGCACCGACGCCGAAGAGCGCGAGGACCGTGGGCACCCAGCTCTCGGCGAGGCCGGCGGTGTCGGTCAGCAGCGGCGAGAGGTAGGAGAAGAGGGCGAAGACCGCGGCGCCGTTCATGGCCGTGGCGATCAGCGCCAGCCATACCTGCTTGTCCTTGTAGATGGTCAGCTCGCGGCGCAGCTGGGGGCGGTCGTCGCCGGTGGGTACGGCCGTCCGCGGCACCAGCGCCACCACGCCGACCAGGCCGATCGCGGCGAGTGCGGCCACCGCCCAGAACGCGGCGCGCCAGCCGGCGTGCTGGCCCAGGAGCGCGCCGGCCGGGACGCCGGCGATGTTGGCGATGCTCAGGCCGCCGACCATCACGGCCATCGCGCGGGCCCGCGAGGTCACCGGCACCAGCGATACGGCGACGGCCGCGCCGACCGCCCAGAAGCCGGCGCAGGCCAGGGCGCTGACGACGCGCGAGGCGAAGAGGATTCCGTAGGAGGGCGCCAGCGCGCCGGCCACCTGGCCGAGGCCGAAGACCGCCAGCAGCGCGATCAGCGTCGTACGGCGGGGCAGGCGGAGCGTGGCCGCGGCGAGCACCGGGGCGCCGACCACCATGCCGATCGCGAAGGCGGAGACCAGCAGTCCGGCCTGCGGGATGGAGACCCCCAGGTCGCGGGCGAGCGGCTGGAGGATGCCGGAGAGCATGAACTCGGAGGTGCCGAGCGCGAAGACGGAGAGGCCGAGGACGTAGACGGCGACGGGCAGGCGGGTGCGGTCGGATGGCGGTGCTGGCATGTCAGCTACTAACGCGGGTAGGACGGCGGGCATTCCCGGCCATGGTGGCGGGAAGTGAGAGGTCGCTCACCCGCCGCCCAGGAGGTCCAGCTCGGTGGCCAGGTTGCGGCGCGCCAGGTGCTCGAAGCGGTCGTAGCCCTGCGGGGTGCGGAACAGGCGGGGCAGGGCGAGGAGTTGGCGCAGTACGGCGGCGCGCCCGGCGGCGAAGTCGGGGTCGGGGACGAAGCCGTATTCGGCGCGGACCGCAGCGGCGTAGGCCGCGTACGCGTCGGGCGGGCCGCCGAGCACCGCGAGGTCGGCGTCGCACAGCACCTCGCCGTCGGGGTCGTCGGGTGCCGGGTCGTGGGTGGTGGTCAGCCGCACCAGGCGGGCGACCTCCGCGGTGCGGGCGGCGCCGATGCCCAGCTCGGGCAGTGCGCGTTCGGCGAGGGCGGCGCTGCGCTCCTCGTTCTCGGAGCGGTCCGGCCGGTAGACCGCGTCGTGGAACCACGCCGCCAGCTGGACGACGGGCAGATCGTCGGCGTGTCCGGCCAGTTCGTCGATGCGCTGGAGGACCGCGGCCAGGTGCTCGACGGTGTGGTAGCGGCGCTGCGGCTCGCTCCACCGGGCGAGGAGGTGGTCCGCGTACGGTCCGGGGTCCGGGGCCGGTGGGTCGTGGGGCGCCGCGGACTTCCGGCCGTCGCGGGCGGCGGCGACGGTGGCGGCCCAGCGCCGTCGCAGCTCCTCCAGCAGGGCGGTGGTGTCGGCCGTACGGGGCACGGAGGTCATGGCAATCATTGTGCCGGAGCGCCGGTCAGGCCGTACGCTGGGATATTGGACTAGACCTGTTGTCGGATGTGGGCTTCCCCGGCGCCGGGCCCCGCCCGCCGCGCCGTCTTCGAAGGAATGGGGTCATATGAGCAAGCGCGCGCTCCTGGAGGTGATCGCCCTCGGGCCCGAGGACGCGGTCGCCGCCCAGGCCGGCGGTGCCGACCGGCTGGAACTCGTCGCCGACATGGCGGCCGACGGGCTCACGCCCTCCCTGGCCACCTTCGCGGCGGTCCGGGCGGCCGTCGACATCCCGCTGCGGGTGATGCTGCGGGCCGCCGACGGGTTCGCGGCCGGTGACCTCCAGGCGCTGTGCGAGCGGGCGGCGGCGCTGCGGGCGGAGGGCGCGCGGGAGTTCGTGCTGGGGTTCCTCACGCCGGACGGCCGGGTGGACCTCGATGCGGTGGCGGCGCTGGCCGAGGTCGTCGACGGCTGCCGCTGGACCTTCCACCGGGCCCTCGACCGGGCCGCCGACCGGGACGCGCTGCGCAAGGAGCTGGCGGGCACGGCCGGCGCCGCCGGGCTCGACACGTATCTGACGGCCGGTGACGCCGACGGTGTCGACGCGGGGCTGCCGGTGCTGCTGGCGGAGCAGGCGCGTACGGCGGCGGGCGAGCCCGGGTACGCGCCGCGGATCCTGGTCGGCGGCGGGCTCGGGCTCGGCCATCTGCCGGCGCTGCGCGCGGCCGGTCTGGACGCCTTCCACATCGGGGGCGCCGCCCGGCCCGCCGGGTGGTCCGCGCCGGTGGACGCGGCGGCGGTACGGCGGTGGCGGGAGGCGCTGGACCGGGTGGAGGTGCCGGGCGGCGGGTTGTAGGGGCGGTGCGGCCTCAGGAGGCGGCGCCGGCCTTGAGCGCCTCGGTCGCGGCCCGCGGGCCCTGGCCGTGCTCCGTCCCGTCGGTCCCGTTCGTCCCGCCCGTGCCGTCCGCCGACCGTCGCGCCGTGACGGCCGACAGGGCCAGGACGACCAGGGTCAGCGCCGTCGAGACGAGCGGGAACCAGCGGTTGCCGAGGACTGTGAGGGCGAGGCTGCCGGCGCCGCCCGCGGCGGCGATGCCCAGATAGAGGGCACTGCTGTTGAGGGAGATCAGCAGCGGCGCGTTGGGCGGGTCGAGGGTGGCCAGGCGGTGCGGCAGCGCGACCGCGACGGCCCAGGCGGCGAGCGGGGAGACGGCGGAGTAGAGCAGTGCGCCGGTCATCGTGCCGGAGAGCCAGGGCAGGGCGAGGTAGGCCGCCGCGGCCGCACCGCTGCCGGTGAGCAGCACCGCGCGGGTGCCCAGCCGGTCGACGGCCCGGCCGCCCAGCCAGTTGCCGGCGACCGAGGCGACGCCGGCGACCAGCATGATCAGGCTGAGTCGGCCCGCGTCGCCGCCGGTGGCGGAGCTGACCGCCGCGCCGAGGTAGATGTAGACGAGGTTGACGGCGAGGAAGAACACCAGGGTGGTGGCCGCGGCCCCCAGGACGCGGCGGTCGCGCAGCGGGGCGAGGCGGGTGCGCAGGTCGGGGGCCGCGGTCGGGGCGGGGAGGCCGCGCAGCAGGAGGGCGAGGCCGAGGAACGCCGCGGCGCCCAGGGCGACCACCAGCCACATGGTCAGCCGCCAGTCCGTACGGCCGAGGTAGGTGCCCAGCGGGACGCCGAGCGCGGTGGCCACGGTCATCCCGCCGAGGACGGTGGCCAGCGCGCGGCCGCGGCGCTCCGGCGGTACGAGGGTGGTGGCGACGGCGTTCGCGGTCGGGGTGTAGAGCGCGGCGCCGGCCGCGGCGAGCACCCGGGTGCCGAGCAGGACCGGGTAATTGGGCGCGAGGGCGCTGAACGCGTTGGCGAGGGTGAAGACGGTGAGCGCGGTCAGCAGTACCCGGCGGCGCGGCCACCGGGCGGCGGCGGTCGCGAGGACCGGGGCGAGCACCGCGTAGGACAGCGCGAAGACGGTGACCATCTGGCCGGCCGCGGGGAGGGAGATGTCCAGGTCGTGGGCGACGAGGCCGAGGATGCCGGCGGTCACCATGGTGTCGGTGCCGACGGCGAAGGTGCCGAGGGCGAGCAGAAGCAGACGCAGACGCACGGGTGTCCTTCCCGGTACGGGTGGCGGGGCAGGCGAACGGGTAAGTTTGATGTGCGTCAAACAATAGAGATTGTTTGATGGATGTCAAACAATTTTGGGGTGGGGATCGGGAAATAGAGTGGGCCGGGTGAGGCCGGTGGTGCCGGGCGAGGCCGGGCGAGTGGCGGAAGGAGGCGCAGCGCCGTGGTGAGTGACGTCGATGCGGGTG
The DNA here is from genome assembly GCF_055567415.1 of Streptomyces sp. NPDC026575. Classification (NCBI taxonomy): domain Bacteria; kingdom Bacillati; phylum Actinomycetota; class Actinomycetes; order Kitasatosporales; family Streptomycetaceae; genus Streptomyces; species Streptomyces sp. NPDC026575. The sequence goes on along the minus strand of NZ_JBVHQM010000010.1, from coordinate 100,551 downwards.
ACGGCGAGGGCACGCTGCTGGAGCAGCCGGAAGCCGCCGACATCCAGCTGGTGAAGGTGCTGCACGCGCTCGGGGACCCGACGCGGCTGCATCTGCTGCGGATCTACGCGAGCGGGAAGCAGTACGACTGCTCGTCGGAGCGGCTGGGGCTCGCGCATCTGCACAAGTCGACCGTCTCGCACCACATGCGGATCATGCGCGAGGCCGGGCTGACCAGCACGCGGGTCGTCGGGCGCAACCGCTATGTGCGGCTGCGCCGGGCCGAACTCGACGCGCGGTTCCCCGGTTTCCTCAAGGGGCTGCTGGCGTCCCTTGAGGGGGAGGAGATCCAGGGCGTGTCACTGCCCTAGCCGGGGTGTTCCTCCCCCCGGTCCGGGGCGCGCCCGAGGGTGAGCGCTGGGGCGCGCCCGCAGCCCGGTCCTGGAGCGGCCCGACGCTCAGTCCTGTGGCGCGTCCCACCCCGCACCGCCGTCGGCCAGTTGCTCCGGAAGCGGGGCCGCGTGGACCACCGTCAGGCCGGACACCGGCCGGGTCAGGCACACGTACAGGCGGCGCAGGCCGGTCCGCTCGTCCGGTTCGCCGTCGACGATCGCGGCCGGCTCGTCCAGGACCACGTAGTCGTACTCCAGGCCCTTGGCGAGCGTGGCGGGTACCAGCGTCAACCGGGCGGCGGCCGAGGTCTCCTGGCCCGGGGACAGGCAGGTCACACCGGCCGCCTCCAGGGCCGCGCGGAGCAGCGGGATCCGCACCTCCGCGGCGATCAGGCCGATCGAACCCTCCTTGGTCAGGGCGTCCTCGCAGGCCGCGAGGGTCGCGGCGACCAGATCCGCCGACTCGACCCGGCGGATCTCGAAGTCGCCCGCCGACTCGCGGATCGAGGTGGCCTCCGTCAGATCGGGGGCGATGGCGGGCAGCAGCCGGGACGCGTACGCGATCACCTCGCGCGGTACGCGGAAACCCTGGGTGAGCTCCTCGACGGCCGCGCCGGGCTTGCCCAGATGGAACAGGGCCTCCTCCCAGGTGCCGGTGGCCCAGGGGGTGGTCCCCTGGGCGATGTCGCCGAGGACGGTCGCCGAGCCCGTGGTGCAGCGGCGGCCGACCGCGCGGTACTGCATGGGGGAGAGGTCCTGCGCCTCGTCCAGGACGACATGGCCGAGCGAGTGGGTGCGGGTGACCAGATCCGTCGCCTCGTCGATCAGCACCGCGTCCGCGGCGGACCACCGGGCGCCCTTCACGCTGCGGGCCGGTTTGGCCCACAGGATCGTCTTCTGCTCCTCGGGCGAGAGGATCCCCTCGGCCTGCTCGGCGAGGAACTCGGCGTCACCCAGCAACCGCAGCACCAGCTTCGCCGGATCGACCGGCGGCCAGACCGCCTTGACCGTGGCCTTCACGGCGGCGTTGCGGGCCACCGCGTCCTGCACCCGGTCGTCCGGAGCCTCGCCGGCCTGCTCCATGCGGACCAATACGGCGTGCGCGATCCGCTGGGGCAGCGCCTCGCGGGCCGCGCCGTAACGGATCTCACGCTCCGCCAACTCCCGCACGATCTCTTCGAGTTCATACGCCGGTACGCGCCAGCGGCGGGAGCCGCGCACGACCACGCAGGGCTCCTCGGGCAGCGTGATGTGCGAACGGACGGCCCGCCGCAGGACCTCGGCCATCCGCGCGTCGCCCTTGACCGTCGCGGCGGCCGCCTCGTCGGTGCCGCGCACCTCCACATGCCCCACCAGGTCGTCGACCGTGGCCTGCTTGACCTCCAACTCTCCCAGTGCCGGCAGGACCTGCTCGATGTAGTGCAGGAAGGAGCGGTTGGGGCCGATGACGAGGGTGCCGGAGCGGGCCAGCCGCTCGCGGTGCGCGTACAGCAGGTAGGCGACACGGTGCAGGCCGACGGCGGTCTTTCCGGTGCCCGGCGCTCCCTGGACGCAGACCGAGCCGCCGATGCCGGCGCGCACGATCTCGTCCTGCTCGGGCTGGATCGTGGCGACGATGTCCCGCATCGGGCCGACGCGCGGGCGCTCGATCTCCGACTGCAGCAGCCGGCTGGTCCGGGCCGCCTCCGCCGGGTCGGTGAGGTGCTCGTCCTCATACGCGGTCAACTCGCCGCCCGTGTAACCGAATCGGCGGCGCAGTTCGAGGTCCATCGGGTCCTTCTTGGAGGCCCGGTAGAACGGCTGGGACACGGGGGCGCGCCAGTCGATGACCATCGGGTCGCCGTCGGCGTCGTGGACATGCCGTCGGCCGATGTAGAAGTTCTCTCCCGCGGCGCCCTCGGCGAGGTCGACGCCCGGCGCGTGGAGGTAGTCCAGGCGGCCGAAGAAGAGCGGGGTGTGGGAGAGGTCCGCGAGCGCCTTGATGCGGGCGTCGATCTCCCCCTGGAGCACCTCGGCGTTGACCCAGTTCGCGGTGACGTCGGCGATGTTCAGCGCCTCGGCGTCCTCGCGCATGGCGCGCAGCGCGGCCCGGGAGGCGGCGAGGTGGTCCTTTTCGCGCTGCAGGGGGTCGTGGGGGGTGGGTTGGTGGGCGTGCGAGGGCACGGCGTTGCCTCCGGGGCGGGTCAGCGGCGTGAAGCGAAGGGCCGGCCGGTTTCCGACCGGGCGGCGGCACTCCTCGGCGGGAGGCAGGCAGACGCGGGAGTGTAGTTCAGCCCCGCAGACGGCGCCAACGGAATTTCTTCCGTACCGGTGGCGGCGGTGGCGGCCGTACCCGTGAGGGAGAACCCTGACCGACGTCGGCCTCCCGTAGGGGGTGGGGTGGGCCTGGAGGCTGACGGAAAACCCGTGCGGGATGGGCCTATGGACCGATGTGCTGCAATCGGGTGAATCCCATCATGGAGGCATGAGCAGCGCAGCGATTCCACCAGCCGCCGTCCCTTCTCCCTCACTCCACCCGGCCAGAGGCGCGACAGCCCTCGGCACGGGCTCCGCCGCCGGCGCGGCGGTCGTCCACGGGCATCGCCATTTCGTCGGCAACGCCCTTCGCGCGATCAAGGTCTTCGCCGGGGCGGCCTTCAGCGTCGCCGTCCTGGGGGAGTACGCGGAGGACTGAGCCCGTCCCCCGTGTGCCGCAGTGCCCTAGTGCCGCAGTGCCCGCGTACCGAGGCCGCCCCGTGTGCCCTCGCGCCCAGAGCCGACTCCGTGCTGCCTCGTGTACGAAGCCGACTCGGTGGCGCCTGACCTGCGAAGCCGACCCTCGGCCGCTCGGGTACGAAGCCGACTCCGCGGCGGCTCGTCCATGAGGCCGACTCCGGGCCGACTCCGCCCGGCCACCCAGATGACCAAAAACCGTTACAGAAGGTCGACCTCGATCCACTAGCGTCGCCGCAGGGGCGCGCTCAGGGCGACAGAGCATGCGCTCAGGGCGACGACGAGGGGGTCGAAGGGTGTCTGCCGCCGACGGGATACGGACGTGGAGACAGACCTGGAGGCGGACGTGGGCCCTGAGCACCGCGAGCCCCCGCCGACTGATCCCCGCGGCCGCGCTGCTCGTGGCGTCGCTCGCCGGGCTGTGGGTGCTCTACCAGGTCCAGCCGATGCCGATGTCCGACATCGCCGTCTACCGCGCCGAGGGGGAGGCCGCCGCGACCGGTGGTGACCTCTACGGCTTCACGGTCACCCGGTGGGATCTCCCCGCCACCTATCCGCCCTTCGCCGCCCTGCTCTTCATCCCCACCACCTGGCTCTCCCTCGGCACCCTCAAGATCGCGGCCGTGGTCGTCAACGCGGCGCTGCTCGCCCTGCTGATCCACCTCTCCTGCAAGGCCGCCGGCCTGCGCAAGGCCGCGCACAGTGCCCCCGCCCTCCTGACCGTCACCGCACTGGGCCTCTGGCTGGAGCCCGTCTTCCAGACCTTCGTCTTCGGCCAGGTCAACCTCGCCCTGGCCTGCCTGGTGCTGTGGGACCTCTCCCGCCCGGACGGCGCGCGTTTCAAGGGCTTCGCCACCGGCCTCGCGGCGGGCATCAAGCTCACCCCTGCGATCTTCGCCGTCTACCTCCTGATCACCGGCCGGGTGAAGGCCGCCTGCACCGCCCTCACCGGCTTCCTGGTCTCGGCGCTGCTGGGCTGGCTGGTGCTGCCCGAGGCCAGCATCGAGTTCTGGACGCGGCGGATGTTCGAGACCGAGCGGGTCGGCAAGGTGTGGATCGTCGACAACCAGTCGCTCCAGGGGCTGATCAGCCGCGTTCTGCACGATCCCGAGCCGGGGCCGCTGTGGGCGGTGCCGGCGGTGCTGACCGCGGTGGCCGGGCTCGCGGTGGCCCGCCGCGTCCACCGGCGGCGCGGCCTCGACGCCTGGGGCGTGCTGTGCACGTCCGTCACGGCGCTGCTGGTGTCGCCGATCAGCTGGTCCCACCACTGGGTCTGGTGCGTGCCGTTGCTCGTCGCGCTCGCCGCGCACACCCGGCGCAGCCGCCCGCGCCGTGCGCTGCTGGCCGCCGTCACGCTCGTCTTCACCGTCCGCACGATGTGGATCGTGCCGCACACCGGCGACCTCGACCTGCGCCTGCCCTGGTGGCACCAGCCGCTGGCGTCCCCGTACCCGCTCCTGGGCCTCGCGCTGCTGGCGACCGTGGTCTGGTGGACGCGGAAGCCGGCCGACGGCCCCGGCACTCCGGGCGCCCCCGGCGGCCGCATCCCCGAGCCGAGGACCGCCGGGACCGGCCATGAACTGCCGGCCCGGCCCCGGAGGTGATCCGGCGGGGGACGTACGGGGGCAGGGGCGGGGGCCAGGGGCGGTACCAACGGACGGGGCGGCGGTACGGCGGGTCGGTACGGCGCAGCGGTACGGCGCGGCGGTACCTAGGGGGTGGGCGAACACATCCCGTAGGGGATGCGAGGGCCCCCTGCGGGGCCACAACGCGGCGGGTGCGGGCAATATTTCGGATCGCCCGCGCCCGTCACACGTTCGCGCCCGTCACACGTCCTCGTCGGCCGCCAGCAGTTCGTCCGCGTCGACGATCCGGTACGCGTACCCTTGCTCGGCCAGGAAGCGCTGGCGGTGTGCCGCGAAGTCCTGGTCGATGGTGTCGCGGGCGACGACCGAGTAGAACCGCGCCTCGTGCCCGTCCGCCTTGGGGCGCAGCACCCGGCCCAGCCGCTGGGCCTCCTCCTGGCGGGAGCCGAAGGTGCCCGACACCTGGATCGCCACCGTCGCCTCGGGAAGGTCGATCGAGAAGTTCGCGACCTTCGAGACGACGAGCACCGAGATCTTGCCCTCCCGGAACGCGTCGAAGAGCTTCTCGCGCTGCGCGTTGGTGGTCTCGCCCTTGATCACGGGCGCGTCCAGATGCTCGCCCAGCTCGTCCAGCTGGTCGATGTACTGCCCGATGACCAGGGTCTGCTCGCCCTGATGCCGGCGGACCAGCGACTCGGTCACGAACTGCTTGCTGGCGGTGGTCGCACAGAAGCGGTACTTCTCCTCGGTCTCGGCGGTCGCATACGCCAGCCGCTCCGACTCGGTCAGATTGACCCGCACCTCGACGCAGTCGGCCGGGGCGATATAGCCCTGCGCCTCGATCTCCTTCCACGGCGCGTCGAACCGCTTCGGCCCGATGAGCGAGAAGACGTCCGACTCCCGGCCGTCCTCCCGGACGAGCGTCGCGGTCAGGCCGAGCCGCCGCCGCGCCTGGAGATCGGCGGTGAACTTGAAGACCGGTGCGGGCAGCAGATGCACCTCGTCGTAGACGATCAGGCCCCAGTCGCGGGAGTCGAAGAGCTCCAGATGCGGGTAGACACCCTTCCGCTTCGTGGTCAGCACCTGGTACGTCGCGATGGTGACCGGCCGGATCTCCTTGCGCGTGCCGCTGTACTCGCCGATCTCGTCCTCGGTCAGCGAGGTCCGCTTGACCAGCTCGTGCTTCCACTGCCGGGCCGAGACCGTGTTCGTCACCAGGATCAGCGTGGTGGCCTTCGCCTGCGCCATCGCACCGGCGCCCACCAGCGTCTTGCCCGCGCCGCACGGCAGGACGACCACGCCCGAGCCGCCGTGCCAGAAGCCCTCGACGGCCTGCTGCTGATACGGGCGCAGCGCCCAGCCGTCCTCGCGCAGCTCGATCGGATGCGCCTCACCGTCGACGTAGCCGGCCAGGTCCTCGGCCGGCCAGCCGAGCTTGAGCAGCGTCTGCTTGATCTGCCCGCGCTCGGAGGGGTGGACGACGACGCTGTCCGGATCCAGCCGCGCCCCCACCAGCGGCTGCACCTTCCTCGACCGCAGGATCTCCTCCAGCACCGGGCGGTCGGTGGTGGTCAGCACCAGACCGTGAGCCGGGTGCTTGACCAGCGTCAGCCGCCCGTAGCGCGACATCGTCTCCGCGATGTCGACGAGCAGCGCATGCGGCACCGGATACCGCGAGTACTGCACCAGTGCGTCCACGACCTGCTCGGCGTCGTGCCCGGCGGCCCGCGCGTTCCACAGCCCCAGCGGCGTCACCCGGTAGGTGTGGATGTGCTCCGGCGCCCGCTCCAGCTCGGCGAAGGGCGCGATGGCCCGCCGGCAGGCGTCGGCCAGCTCATGGTCCACCTCCAGAAGCAGCGTCTTGTCGCTCTGGACGATCAGGCAGGACACACATACCTCCACGGATAGGTCGCCTGGTGACAAGTGAAACACCCCAGGCGTCTCTTCCGGCCCGGGCTCTGCCCCGGACCCGGCGCCGGAAGGGCGTCCCGGCCAGCGCGCCGGGCATGCGCGCAGCCATCCATCCTCGCCTATCGCGGGAGACCGGGGAAGGCGCTTCCCCGCGACGGGGCAGAAGCGATCTTGTGCGGCGCGCCGAGAACTGAGAGCTACCTCACAGAGTCGCCGGTCAGCGGCCGTAGCGGGTCCCTATGCCGATCGCCGAGGTCGTCGCGGTGGCGATCGCTGTGATCAGTCGTGCCGGAAAACGGTCGGCGGTTACCCGGAATCCGCCGATGCGGAGTGCGAAGCAGGGGCGAGGCGGATGCGGCATGGAGGTCCCCCGGCTCGTTGTCGGTGATCGGCCCGGTGGTCGTGTGCCGCCGTCCGCCAACGCCCCGCCGGACGGTCGTCACGGCGGTCGCCGTCGCGACGCCGACGCCGACGTCGCCGTCGACACGCACGCGGCAGCCATGGGCCCGGAGCGCGTACTGGACGGTGCGGGCCGGCCGTCGGCCCGGGCCGATACACCGGACGCCGCCGCGGCGGCCAAGGTGCGGGCCCGGGGGAGGTCGGCGTCCGGCGCGCGCAGGACCGTGTGGAGCAGTTCGACTGTCTTGGGGGGAGCGGTTGAGGGGTGTTGGGGGTTGAGGTAGCGGGAGAGGGTGGTCTGGCCGATGCCCAGTCGCCCGGCGAGGGACTGCTGGGTGGGCTTGGGGCGGCCGTCGCGAGCCGATAACTCCCACCAGTTCCTGAGCAGTTCGGCCAGTGCCCGCCCCGCGTCCCGGTCCGAGCTGGTCGGTGGTCCCGTCATGCGTCCCCCGGGTCGTTCCGTGCGTCTTCGTCTTCGTCTTCGGCTGTGGCGTTGTGGCGTTGTGGCACCTGCACCAGGACGAGCCTTGCGTGGCTCTGCGGAAGGGCGGGTCGGCGCCGTGCATCGAGTCGCTGCGTCGATGCATCGGCCCGAGCCTGGCAGATCGTGGTGAAGTCCCGTGCCGCTGCTGCATGGTTGAGGAGCGCGGTCGGTCGGGCCCCGCGCCTTCCACTCCACCGCAAGCCCTGGCCAAGGGCTCCTCCGGCCTGCGCGGATCCGGCGGCCTCCGGTCTCCCATGGTCCCGTGGGGCCACGAAGCAAGGGGTGATGAATATGCCTCTGGCATCACCCATTCGGGTGCGTACGGCCCTTGTCCGCGCGCATGCACCCCGGCGTCGGCCCGGCCGGCCCCGCTGATCGCGCCGCCGGGCCCGTGCGTTGGTCCGGTGCCCGCCGGGCCCGTGCGTTGGTCCGGTGGCCGCCGGGCCCGTGCGTTGGTCCGGTGCCCGCCGGTCGGCCGTCAGACCGCGTCGTCCGCCAGCTCCGCCACACCCGTGATCCGGTGCAGCGGATAGGTGCGGACCTCGTCGGAGGTGTGGTCGTAGGCCGTCACGAAGCCGCCCTCCACCCGTACGGGGGCGATCACCCGCTGGCTGGCGGCGCCGTCGGCGTTGACGTAGCCGATCCACAGGGTCGAGCTGGTCAGCACCGCGGCCTGCATGGTGGCGAGGGTCTCCGCGGATGTCGTACGGGGGAGGGCGCCGGGGGACGGGGCCGGTGCGCGGACCGGCTTGCGTTCCGCGGTGGCGGCCAGATCGCCGGCGCGGATGGCGCGCACCGCCGCTTCGAGCAGGGTGGCGTCCGGGGACGGCGGGCCGTCGGGGACCGGAGCGGGGGCGCTGCGCGGCGCGGTGCGGTAGGAGTCGGCGCGGGCGATCAGGACGTCGCCGGCCGCGGACTCGGCGGCCGGTGCGTAGCCCATCGCCCGCAGCCCGTCCAGGAGTTGCTCGGGGGAGGTCTGGGCGGCGAGCACGGTCGGGGCGAGGCGGCGCAGGAGCAGCGGGGCGGCGCGGCGGTCGGCGAGGATCTCGGACAGCAGCGCGTCGTCGTCGCAGCGCACATACGCGGCGGCCGCGCCGATCCGCAACTGGCCGTGCCTGCGGGCCACATCGTCGATGAGGTAGGCGAGCGGCTGGGGGACCGGTGTGCGGGAGTGGGCGTGCAGGAACTCCTGGAGTTCGGCGGCGGAGCGGCCGGCGTCCAGGGCGCGGCGTACCGAGGCGGGGGTGAAGCGGTAGACCGTCGCACCGCCCTTGGACTCGATGTCGGCCAGGACGCCGAGCGCCTCGGCGAGCGGGCGGCGCAGCGGCCCGGGGGCGACGGCGGTCAGGTCGGCCTGGAGCAGGACGTGGTCGAGCGGCTCGGGCAGGAGGGGGGCGAGGAGGTCCGCCGCGCGGGACGCGGCGGCGCCGATCTCGGCGGGGGTGGGCGCGACGGCGGCGTCCTGCGGGCTGCCGCCCGCGGCGCCGATCAGGGCCCGCGCATGGGTGGCGAGCGCGCCCCGTCCCGTCACGCCGAGCAACTCGGCCTCGGACAGGGCCCATTGGGCCAGGCGGGTGCGGAGGTCGTCCCCGGGGGCGGGCGTGCCGGGGGAGCCCTCACCGGACGCGGGCGCCGTGTCCTGGGCCGGCGCGGCTCCCGCGCCGCGCAGCGGACGCTCCCACCGCAGCCGGGACAGCACCGCCGTCGCCGGTGCGGAGGTACCGGCCGGCAGGTCGGCCAGGAGCCCGAGCGCGCGGCGGCGGACCTCGGGTGCCGCGGAGCGGTCCAGGTTCGGGCCGAGGGCGGCGAGCGCCCGGCCCTTGGCGTCGGCGGTGCCGACCACGCCCGGGGTGCGGGTCGCCGGCAGCCAGCCGGCCGCCAGTACCGCCCAGCGCTGGTGGTCGGGCAGCTCCAGCCACTCCTCGGCCGCCGGGGTGGCCGCGTACCGCTCGTCGGCCTCGCCGTCGGAGGCGATCAGCCCGGCCGCGTAGGCGAGTTCGAGCCAGAAGGCGGCGAGCTGCTCGGTGGTGTCCAGGGCGACGGCGGTCCGCTTGAGGTCGCGGACGCTCAGGCCCCCGGCGCGCAGGACGGGCGGTCCGCCCAGGTCCCACTCCTTGAGCAGCTCCTCGACGGTCGCCAGCGCGGTGAACGCCTGGCTCGCGGCGGCGCTGTCCACAAGCTGTGGATCGCGCTCCGTCGTCGGCGACAGCGCGGGCGGCAGCGGCTCCGGCGCGCGGTGCGCGCGTCCGCCGCGCAGATGCAGTGCCGCCTCCCTGGGCAGCACGACGTTGCGGCCGCCCGCCGGGATCAGCAGGCCCCGGTCGAGCAGCCACTGCAGATGGGGCGCCGGCCGGTCGGTGACACCGCCGTACGGAGGGCCCCACAGCAGCTTGTCGAGGACGGCAACGGACTCGGCGGGCGCGGTGTCCAGCAGCGCCGCCATACCGTCGCGGTCGCGGAAGAGCGAGGTGAGCGCGGCGACCGCGGAGACCGGGTCGTGGGTGGCGGGCAGGCCGGCCGCGGCGATGATCTCCTGGAGGCGGCCCGGCGACATCCCGGCCATGGCCTCGGCGACGGTCGGTCCCAGGCCGGTCGGTGAGGGGTGCGCGGGGCTGGGCGTGAGCAGTTCACGCGCCGTGCGCACCAGCCGCAGCCGGTCGTCCGGCCCCCACACCAGCGCCTGGGCGCGCAGCTCGGCCACCGCCCGGGGCAGCTCGGCGGCGACCGCCTCGTCCCCGGCGTCCCCGCCCATCAGCGCGCCCAGCGTGCCGTACGGGCAGGGGTCGGGCGCCACCGCCAGCGCCTCGGCGGTCTGCAGCGCGAACCGGTCGAGCCGCTCCACCGCGCGGACCACCGACGCCCGCGTCCCGGCCCGGGTCGCCAGCTGCGTGACATCGCCCGGCACCGGATTGAGCAGGTCGGGCCGCGCCCGCAGCAGCCCGATGAGCCCGCTGTCGGTGCGGGTCCGGAGCTCCTCGGCCAGGGTGCGCGGCGTGTCGGTCATTCGTCCTACGTTAGCGGGGCCGGGGAGGCGGGGGCAGTCAGCGGCGGTACGGCGCCGGGGCGCGGCGCATCCGGCCTGCGGCACGGCACCCGTAGGCGGCGCACTCGGGCTGCCGTACGGCGCGCGTGCGCGGCGCACCCGCCCTCCGGTCCGGCGGCCGGTCGACGGGGTACCGTCGAGGGAGCAACCAGCGGACGCCGCAGGGGATTTCGTGGGGATCGAGAGCGATCAGCTCGTCTTTGACTACCTGAGCCGGGTGGGCGACCTGGCCCAGCAGCGGGGCCTGCCCAGCTCCACGCGGATGCGGCTGGTGAGCGGGCTCAGGGCCGAGATAGACAGCCGGCAGATCGGTTCGGCGTCGGGCGTCCGGCGCCTGCTGGCGCGCCTGGGGACGCCGGAGGCGGTGGTCGCGGCGGCGCAGGGCGCGGACGACCGGCCGCCGGGGGCCTTCGGGGGCGGCACGGACCCGCGGCCGGCTCCGGAACGCGGGTCGGCCCCGGGAGGCGGGCCGGTCCCGGACGACGGGCCCGCCGTGCCGATCGGCCTGCGGCCCGCGGAGCCGCCTGACCCGCCGCGGGCCGCCGGTGCGTCCCGGCTGTGGTCCGGCGCGCGCGAGAGGCTCGGCGGGCTGGCCGCGCGCGGCGGGCTGACGGGCCGGGCCGCCACGGCCGGTGGCCCGCTGCCGCCCCCGCGCGAGGGTTCGGCGGACCCCGAGGGCTCGGCGTCCGCCGATTCCGCCTCCGCGTCCGCCGCGCCGACGGCCGGTCTGCCCCCGCACCTCGCCGGAGCGGACGAGCTGGGCGATGCGCAGGACGCGCCCGACTGGTGGCGGGTGGAGCCGGCGGCGTTCGGGCCGGGCGAGACCGTGCCCGGCTTCGTCGGCGGGATCGAGATCCCCGAGATATGGGACCGGCCCAAGAGCGGCGCCGACGGTGACGGTGACGGCGAGGGTGACGGCGGCCCGCTGTCGCTGAAGAAGGGCGGCACAGCCGGGTCCGGCGGCGACCGGACGCCGAGCGCCGACGAGGAGGCGGAGCCGGACGGGAAGCGCGGACTGCCCGGGCTGCTGCGCCGCGCGCTCGCCCGGCGGCGCGGTGCGGCGGCCGACGAGGAGACCGCGGCCGACGAGACCGGCGGCGAGGAGGAGGCGGGCGGCGGGCCGGTTCCGCTGCGGGCCTGGCTCAGCCCCGTGCCGACGCTGGCCGTCCTGCTGCTGGTGGCCGGCGCGGTCCTGGGATCGTGGCTCGCGCTGGCCGGCGGCTGGGCGCTGGCCTATCTGTCGCGGCGGCTGACGCCCGCCGAGGCCAAGTTCGCGGCGCTCGGCCTGCCGGGGCTGATCGCCGCCGGCCTGGTGGTCTGGCTGTGGGGTCGCTTCGACGGCCGCTGGGGCGAACCGATCGCCCGGGGCCAGCTGGGACCGGAACTCCTCGCCGGCCTGCCGGCCATGGCCCGGACCGCGGCCGTCGCCTCGGCACTGTTCCTGGTGTGGCGGATGCGACGGGCGGCGCGCTGAGGACCGCCGTGTCGGCGGCGCGGTGCGCGCGGGCGTACGGCGGCGCGGTGCGGGATCCGGCCTACGGGCGACGTGGTGCGGGACCGGCCTACGGGCGGGGCGGGCGGGCGCCGGGTGGGCGCCCGCCCGCCCCGCCCCGCTCAGCTGCCCGGCTTCGGGATCAGCGTGCGCTCGCGGCCCAGGGCCCCGGCGCGGGAGTCGGGGTTGAGGGTGAGCTTGCCGTCCGGCCAGCGGGCCACGACATCGTCGGCCCGGCCGTCGCCGCCGAAGGCCCCCACGGTCGCCATGGCGACGTTGCGCCACGGGGACTTCGGTGCCCGCAGCCGCCGCTCCTTCTTCAGCTGCGTTCCGGCGGCGTCCTCCAAGACCGACACCTCCCCGTCGGCCCAGCGGACGAACAGGTCCTGGCCGGCCGACGAGGCCGCGAAGTCCCCGGCGGCGATGTCCCGGGCGTAGGTCCAGGTCTTGTTGGGGCCGATGAGCCGCTTCTCGGCGTGCAGGCCCTTGCCGTCGACGTCGGTATAGACGCTCACATGGCCGTCGGACCAGCGGACGAGGAGGTCGTCGGCGCGCTGGTTGCCGCCGCCGAAGCGGCCCGCGGCGATGCCGTGCGCACGGGTCCAGAAGCTGCCGCGGGGGCGCAGCCGGACCTCCTTGCCGAGCTTGTTGGTCTCGTCGACGTCGATGTAGAGCGTCAGTTCCCCGTCCGACCACCGGACGACGAGGTCGTTGGTGCCGGAGCCGGTGAAGTCGCCCGCCGTCATGAACGAGGCGTGCGTCCAGGTGGAGTGGGGGTTCGCCAGCCGGATGCCCTTGCCGAACCCGTGCGCCCCGTCGCCGGGGTACAGCGTCACCTCGCCGTCGGTCCAGCCCACGATCAGGTCGCTGTTGCCGTTGCGTACGGAGGAGCTGTGGAAGCGACCGGCGGCCATGACCTTGGTGTGCTGCCAGGTCGTGGCGTCCCCCAGGGGGCTCGGGGTGTCCGGCTGCGCCCCGTCGACCGCCTGCCGGTAGAGCCGGAAGACGTCGTCGTCGAACTGCGAGCTGTAGGAGATGTGGTCGTAGCGCCCGCCGGTCTTGTAGCCGCCTATCGCGCCGATGAGCTTGCCGCGCCGGCCGTCGAAGTCCGTCAGGAACGGGCCGCCGCTGACGCCCGACCGGAACCCGGCGCACTCGATCTCCAGGAACCGGCCCTGGAATGCCTTGGTGCTGTTGGTGCACTGCAGCGGCGTCTTCTGGCCACCGGGGTAGCCGACGACGGTCACGTTGTCGCGCGCCAGCTGCGAGGCGGGCACGGCGGTCAGCTCGTTGCCGCGGCCGGTCGCGTCCTCCAGCAGCTGCCCCTGCGCGTTCGGGCCGACGCGCAGCAGCGCGAAGTCCACGTCGTCGTCGGGCTTCGACTGCAGATAGCGTCCGTCGATCCAGACCTTCCCCGGCAGCATCGGGAAGATCCCGTACGGTGTCTCACCCGGCTGGCCCGGCTTCGTCGCCCCGGCCCGGTAGCCGGGGACGAAGGCGACGCTGCGGTAGGGCTTGTCGCCCTTGAGGCAGTGCGCGGCCGTGAGGACCAGGCTCTTCGTCGGGGAGGCCACGGATCCGGCGGTGCAGAACTGGTCGGCGGTCGCCGATCCGTCGCCGGCGCGGATGAGGAAGACGCCGACGGTGGCGACGCCCTGGTCCACCGGGGCGCTCGGCGCCCGCAGTGCGCGCTTGCGCCGCTCCCCGGGGGCGGCCGACGCGCCGGCGCCGTCGTCCACGGGGACGGCCGCACGGATCCGCTCCGGGGTCCAGTAGCGCTCCGTCTCCCGGGCCAGCCGGATGTCGTCGTCGCTCACGCCCTTGGACCGCTCTTCCGGCCGGGTGGAGGAACTGGCGGAAGGGGAGGGCGAGGGCCCCGGGGAATCCGCCGCGGTCGCGGTCGCCGTCGCCGTGGCGCCGCCGGCGATCGCGGCGCAGACGGCCACCGTGAGGGCGCGCGTCCGGAGTGCCGGTCTCAAACGTATGTGTCTCATCAGGTCTTCCATTGACAGCTCATCAGCCGGGCCGCCGGAGCGTGCACTTCCGGCTCACCCGGCCTGCTCGATCTTGCCGTGTGCCCTGCCGGCGCCCGCACCCGGGTGGGGCGGAGTGCCGTGTTTGTTCCCCGGCGTGCTCGCCCCGCGGGGCCGCCCGCGGTCGTGGAAGGCCATCGGCGACAGGGGAGCCGGCGGGTGAAAGCCCGCCCGCCGCCCCCGGGTTGGGCGCCCGCTCGGTCCTGCTTCTGCCGACTTGCGCCCGCCTGCGCTACTTCTTCACCAGCCGCTGCTGCACCTCGTCCAGGATCTTGCCGGCGCCCGTGTAGCCGATGCCCTGGATCCACAGCCGGTCGTCGACGCGGAAGGACCGGCCGCCGGTGACGGCCCGCATCCGCTTCCACCGGCCGCCGGTGGTGATCCGGGCCTCCCCGGACTCCTTCGGGGTGCCGTGGGAGGCGTAGAAGACGGCGTCCGCGTCGGCCCGGTCGATCCGCTCGGGGCCGACCTCGACCGTCCGGCCGTCCTCGGAGCCGTCGACGACATCGGTCGGGCCGGTGCCGAGGTCGGCCAGGACGGTGCCGGGGTAGCTCCGGCAGCCGTAGACGCGGGCGTCGGCGCCCTCGACGAAGCGGACGATGTTGATACGGAGCCTCTGGGCCGCCGCCGGGCCGCCGAGGGCCTCGGTGACCCGCTCGGCGTGTGCCTCGTACGCGGCGGCCGCGCGCCGCGCCTGGGGGATCCTGCCCAGCGCGTCGGCGTGCGTGGCGAAGTCCTGCTTCCAGGAGTGGCCGGTGGTCCCGGTCGTCACGGTCGGCGCGATCTTCGTCAGCCGGTCGTAGCGCCGGCCGTCGCGGACCGCGCCGGCCAGGATCAGATCGGGCTTGAGGGCGGCGATCGCCGCCAGGTCCGGGGCGCCGGTCCCGCCGACGTCCTTGATACCGGCGACCTGGTCCCCGGAGAGGTAGTCGAGCGAGCCGGAGGCGGCCTTGGGGCGGGTGGCGCCGACCGGCTCGACGCCCAGGGTGATCGCGGAGTCCAGCGCGGCGGTGCCCAGCACCACCACCCGCTTCGGGGAGTTCGGCACCCGCACCTCGCCCATGGCCGTCCGCACCGGGTGGGTGCCGCCGCCGGTGGCCGGCTCGGCCCAGGCCGTGGCCGGCTGCTTGGGGCAGTCGGCGGCCTTGAAGGGACCCGGGGAGCCGGTGGAGGACGCCTCACCGCCGAAGCCGCAGCCGGTCAGGGCGAGGGAGGCCGCGAGCACACCGGCGGCGGTGAGGGCGCCGGTGGGGGAGACGGCGGCGGCGCGGCGAGCGGCGGTGGAACGGAACATGACATGTCCTCTCGGCTCGCCTGGCCGTCCCGCACCTCGCCCGCAGGCGGCCGGAAGTCAGGTAAGGCAGGGCTAAGAGTACGGCCTGGATGCCCGGCCGTCCGCGGTCGCCTGCACAATGGCCGGCATGGCTGCGTACCCCCTGACGGTCGGCTTCGACCTCGATATGACGCTGATCGACTCCCGCCCCGGAATCAAGGCCGCGTACGAGGAGCTGTCCGCCCGGACCGGCACCTTCGTCGACGCCGAGGCCGCGGTGACCCGGCTGGGGCCGCCGCTGGAGGAGGAGATCCGCCGCTGGTTCCCCGAGGAGCGGGTGGCCGGGATCAGCGACCTGTACCGCTCGCTGTATCCGCAGTACGCGATCGCGGCGACGCCGGCCATGCCCGGCGCCCGGGAGGCCCTCGCCGCGGTCGCGGCGGCGGGCGGCCGGTCGATCGTGGTGACCGCCAAGTTCGAGCCGAACGCCAAGCTGCACCTGGCGCACCTGGGCATGGAACCGGACGCCGTCGTCGGCTCGCTGTGGGCGGAGGCCAAGGCCGAGGCGCTGCGTGCGCACGGTGCGCGGATCTACGTCGGCGACCACACCGGTGACGTCCGGGGCGCGCACGCCGCGGGCGCGCTGTCGGCCGCCGTGGCCACCGGGCCGTGCGACGGCGGCGAGCTACGGGCGGCCGGCGCCGATGTGCTGCTGGACGACCTCACGGACTTCCCGGCGTGGCTGAATCGCTACCTCGCGGAAGGGGCGGAAGGGGCGGATCCCTCGGAGGCCGCCTCGGCCTGACGGCGCTGAGCGGCGGCGGAGCGGACCACTCCGGTCGCGGCGATCAGAAAGCCGAGGCCCATCAGCATGCAGACCCAGTAGAAGGCGGACGGCAGCGGGTGGGTCCCGATGAACAGCGGCGTCACGGTGGCGAGAGTGGCCGCTGCGCCAACTAGGAACATGATCGCGCCGATTCGGACCAGCAGATCCCCGGCCTGGGGAGTTTCGTCAGACACCTGACCAGGGTAAGTCCGGGCCAGAAGCGCTGAGGATCCACCCGGCGGCGTCTTGTCACCGGCCCGGGGACCATTAGCCTTGGTGGTGGCGGGTCCTGCGGCCCGCTGCATTGCTATCCAGACCCGATTCCGCCGCTGCTTCGCGGTGGGCGGCCCAGTTTTTTCCAACGAGTACGAGGACGAGGACAGACGTGCCTACCGGCAAGGTCAAGTGGTTCAACAGTGAGAAGGGCTTCGGCTTTCTCTCCCGCGATGACGGCGGTGACGTCTTCGTCCACTCGTCGGTGCTGCCCGACGGCGTGGCCGCGCTCAAGCCTGGCCAGCGCGTCGAATTCGGCGTGGTCGCGGGCCAGCGCGGCGACCAGGCGCTGACCGTGACACTCCTCGACCCCGCCCCCTCGGTAGCCGCGGCCCAGCGCCGCAAGCCCGACGAACTCGCCTCGATCGTGCAGGACCTCACCACGCTGCTGGAGAACGTCACCCAGCAGCTGGAGCGCGGCCGCTACCCCGACAAGGCGCACGGCTCGAAGATCGCCGGCATGCTGCGCGCGGTCGCCGACCAGCTGGACGTCTGAGCGGACCCGCCCAGGACGACCCACCTCAGACGAAACGCAGCGCATCGCGGCCGAGGGGCGGTACGAGCCCCTCGGCCGCGGCGCGGGTGAGCAGCCCGCGCACCGCGGCGTAGCCGTCCTCGCCGAGGTCGGCGGTGAACTCGTTGACGTACAGCCCGATGTGCTGGTCGGCGACCTTCGGGTCCATCTCCTGGGCGTGCTCCAGGACGTAGGGGCGGGATGCCTCCGGGTCGTCCCAGGCCATCAGGACCGAGGTGCGCACGGCGGCCGCGAGGTCGCGCAGCGTCCGCTCGCCCAGCGAGCGCTTGGCGATGATCGCGCCGAGCGGGATCGGCAGGCCGGTGGTGTGCTCCCAGTGCTCGCCCATGTCCGCCAGGCAGACCAGGCCGTAGTTCTGGTACGTGAAGCGCGCCTCGTGGATGACCAGGCCCGCGTCGACCTTGCCGTCGCGGACCGCCGGCATGATCTCGTGGAACGGCAGTACGACGATCTCGCCGACGCCGCCGGGCACCTCGGCCGCCGCCCACAGCCGGAACAGCAGATACGCCGTGGACCGCTCGCTGGGCACCGCGATCGTCTTGCCGGCCAGGTCCGCGGCCGTGCCCTGCCACCGGGTCAGCACCAGCGGCCCGCAGCCGCGGCCCAGCGCCCCGCCGCAGGGCAGCAGCGCGTAGTCCTGGAGCACCCACGGCAGCACCGCGTACGACACCTTCAGCACATCGAACTCGCCGCGCTCGGCCATGCCGTTGGTGAGGTCGATGTCGGCGAAGGTGACCGCGAGGTCCGGCGCGTGCGGGACACGGCCGTGCGCCAGGGCGTCGAAGACGAAGGTGTCGTTCGGGCACGGCGAGTACGCGATCTGCAGCGGCCGGGTCACGGTGTCCTCCTCTAGGGGCGGTGCGGTTGCCCGGCCGTCCCGTGGGCGGCCAGGGCTTCGGGGAGCGTACGGAAGGCGCCGGTCAGGGCGGCGAGCGCGTCGCCGATGCGCCAGGCGGCGCGGTCGCGGGGGCCGACGGCGTTGGAGACGGCGCGCAGCTCCAGGACCGCCACGCCGTGCGCGGCGGCCGCCTCGGCGACCCCGAAGCCCTCCATCGCCTCGGCCAGCACGCCCGGGTGACGCCGTGCCAGCTCCGCGGCGCGGGCCGCCGAGCCGGTGACCGTGGAGACGGTGACGATGGTGCCCACGGCCCCGCCGGACGCCTTGGCGACGGCGTCGACCAGCGCCTTCTCGGGGCGGTGCGCCACCGTTCCGAAGCCGAGTTCGGTGACCGGGACGAATCCGTCGGGGGTCTGGGCGCCCAGGTCGGCCGCGACGATCGCCTCGGCGACGACCACCGACCCCAGGGGCGCGGAGGCGAACCCGCCGCCGATCCCCGCTGAGACCACCAGGTCGTAGGGCGTGCCGGCGAGCGCGGCGGCGGTCAGCGCGGTGGCCGTGCCGGCGGCCGCGGCGGCCGGTCCGACACCGGCGGCCAGCACATCGAAGCCCATGGCCCGGCCGCGCACACGCCGCAGCTCATAACCACCGGGAAGCGACCACGGCTCCGCCTCGGCCAGCCCGGCGGCCCCGCCACTGAAGGCCGCATCGCCCTCAGCCGCCACCGCCGTGACGACCAGGACCCGCATCACGAGGCCCGCACCGTGCGCGGACGCCGCGCGCTCAGCGCGCTCAGTCCTTCTGCTTCAGCGTGAAGTGCCACATCGTCTTGGGGCCCTGGCCGGTGCCGATCTCGGCGACCTGGAGGGTGACGTCCTTGGTGTAGGAGGTCTGGCCGGTCTGCGGGTTCTGCTGCATGAAGAGGGTGTCCGCGTCGAAGCTGCGGTACGTCTGCTTGCTGGGCTCGCGCATGACGGGGCCCGCGCCGATGACGATCCACCCGGACTTGGCGACCTCGGGGTCGACGCCGACGCGCACCTGCTCACCGGGGTGCACGGTGATCGTCTTGCCGCCCTTCTTGGTGATGCAGGCGGCGACGGCCTTCCGGGACAGGTCCTCGCCCTTGCCGTCGCAGCCGGGCGTGGCCTCGGCCGTCACCGTCGACGAACCGACGGTCACGGTCGCGAGCGCGGTCGGCTTCTCGCAGGCGGAGAGGGTGACAAGGCCCAGGGACACGGCACCGATGGCGGCAGCGGCGCGGCGGCCCTTGCCCCAGGAGATGAACGCAGCGGTCATACGGGCAGGCTATCGGGCGCCCCAGCTCACGCCACGCCCGGGTGCGGCGTGCCGCGCGGCCGGTCCGAAGCCGTGCCCCCGACGGGCCGGTCCACCGCCCCTTTCAGGCCACCCGGGGCGCCGACCCGCCGCCGCGCCGCGCCGCGCCCAGCAGCCCCCGTACGGCCAGCACCACGCCCAGTGCCACCAGCGCCGCGGCCACCGACATCCCCAGCGTCCCGGCCAGCGGCAGCGAGATCCCGATCGCGCCGCCGACCACCCACGACATCTGCAGCGCCGTCTCGGAGCGGGCGAACGCCGAGGTGCGCACCGCCTCGGGCACATCGCGCTGGATCATCGCGTCCAGCGACAGCTTCCCCAGCGCCTGGCACAGCCCCGCGCAGGCCGCGGCCGCGGTGACCACGACGGGCGCGGCCGCGGTGTAGAACACCGCCGCGAACACCGTCGTGCCGAGCGCCAGCCCCAGCACCGCCGCGACGATCTGCTCCGGCCCGCGGGCCTTCAGCCACGCCCCGACGGCCGTCCCCAGGGCGTTGCCCGCCCCGGCCGCCACCGCCACCAGGCCCAGCGAGGCGGCCGGCCCCAGGCCGCCCAGCGGATGCTCGCGCAGCAGGAAGGCCAGGAAGAACGTCAGAAAGCCGGAGAGCGCCCGCAGGCAGACGTTGGCCTGGAGCCCGTGCAGCACCGACGGCCCGACGGTGCGCAGCCCCGGCTTCGCCGGCCTGCCGCCCGCCGCGCCCTTCGCCACCGTCTCGCGGGACGCCAGGCGGGCCCGCGCCTCGCCCTTGTCCGAGTCGACCTTGTGCGGCAGCGAGAACGACAGGAACGTACCGGCCGCGAACACCGCGAACGCGCCGTACAGCGGCCAGCTCGGCCCGATCAGATGCAGTCCGGCCGCGGCCGGCGCGGCCGCCCCCGTGGCCAGCAGCCCGGCGAGCGTCACCCGGGAGTTGGCCCTGACCAGCGAGATCCGCGGGGGCAGCAGCCGCGGCACCACCGCACTGCGCACCACGCCGTACGCCTTCGACGCCACCAGCACGCCCAGCGCCGCCGGATACAGCTCCAGCCCGCCGGTCGCCACCGCGCCCGACATCGACACCGCCAGCAGCGCCCGGGCCAGCATCGCGCCCGCCATCGCCGCCCGGCGGCCGTGCGGGACCCGGTCCAGCAGCGGGCCGATCACCGGCGCGAGCAGCGCGAACGGCGCCATCGTGACCGCCAGATACAGCGCCACCCGGCCCCGCGCCTCCTGTGTCGGCACCGAGAAGAACACCGTCGAGGCCAGCGCGACCGTGATCAGCATGTCGCCGGCGGAGTTCACCGCGTGCAGCTCGATCAGCTTGCCGAGCCCCGACTCGCCC
The DNA here is from genome assembly GCF_055567415.1 of Streptomyces sp. NPDC026575. Taxonomy (NCBI): domain Bacteria; kingdom Bacillati; phylum Actinomycetota; class Actinomycetes; order Kitasatosporales; family Streptomycetaceae; genus Streptomyces; species Streptomyces sp. NPDC026575. Next base: position 80,118 of record NZ_JBVHQM010000010.1, on the reverse strand, counting down.
GCGCCGTGCGCATGCGTCGCCCGCCGCACCCGGCGCGCCGCGCCGGTCAGCGGCCGGTGCAGCGCACGGCCGGCCGCCCGGCCCGCCCGCCGGGCAGGGCCGTCCCCGAAGCCGTCCCGGGACGGCCCGCGCGACGACACTCTCGACGACTTCCGCGATGCCTTCGACACCTTCGACACCTTCGACGCCCTTGCGGCAGCAGCCACTCGGCCATAGTGCCCCAACTCGCCCAGGGGAGGGCGTTTTCTCCGTACCGCCGCGCGAGGCGCCCCGGCGCGCGGTAGCCGTCGCGGACATTTGCGCTCCCGCCGAGGAGTCGTACACCGCTGAAGGGGTAGCGTGTGTAGCGCGCCACCGGCGGTCGGTTTTGGCCGCGTGTCTCATTGCGTTCCGCGATCCCGCAGAATGGGTCTATGAGGTGCGCTCGACCGAACCGATCGGGCGCGGACGTCGACGCGGTCCCCAGGTCCGCTCCGCCCGCCCCCGGCCCGCCGGTCGTCCGGACAGGACAAGGACAGCTCCGGCTGGCGCACTCGTGAGACGGCGTGGAAGAGAGAATCGATTCTTGTGAGTGCTGCGATGCGAAGCCGTACCCCTGACCGCCTGTGCGCCGAGGCGGTCGACCTTGCCCGGGCGGCGGCGGAGGAAGTCGCCCTGCCCGGAAGGGTCGGCGACCACATCGAGGCCGTCGCCGACGCGGACCGTGTCGTCACCCACCTCTTCGCCGCCAACGAGCCCGGATACCGCGGCTGGCGCTGGGCGGTGACGGTCGCCCGGGCCTCCAGGGCCAAGGTCGTCACGCTCGACGAGGCGGTGCTGCTGCCCGGCCCCGACGCGCTGCTCGCACCGGAGTGGGTGCCCTGGAGCGAGCGGCTGCGCCCCGGCGACATGGGCCCCGGCGATCTGCTGCCCACGGAGGCCGAGGACCTGCGGCTGGAGCCGGGCTTCTCCGGCGAGGACGGCCCGCCGCCGAACTCCGCCGTCGCCGAGGGCATGGCCGCCGAGGTCGCCGACACCGAGGAGGCGGACGTCGTCCCGGGCTCGCCGGCGATCCAGCCCGCGCCCACGCGCGGCGGTATCGCGGACGTCGCCGAGGAGCTCGGCATGCGCCGCGCCCGGGTGCTGTCCCGCTACGGCCTGCACGCCGCCGCCGACCGCTGGGAAGAGGCGTACGGCGCGAAGACCCCGATGGCCCAGGCGGCCCCCGCCACCTGCCTGACCTGCGGCTTCCTCACCCCGCTCACCGGCTCCCTGCGCCAGGCCTTCGGTGTGTGCGCCAACGAGTTCGCCCCGGCGGACGGCCGGGTGGTCTCCCTGTCGTACGGCTGCGGGGCGCACTCCGAGGCCGCCGTGATGCCCAAGACGCCGCGGCCGGCCGCGCCGGTGGTCGACGAGACGGTGGTGGAGCCGCTGTCCCTGCGGCCGGAGCGCGACAGCGGTTCGGTCGAGGAGGCCGGGCCCGCGGAGGAGCTGGGCCACAGCTGAGGTGTGTCCGGGCGGGGCGCCCGGAAAAGGAATCAGAAGCTCGGCCGCGTCGTGGCGCGGCCGAGCTTCTGCCGGTCCTTGACCTCTCCCCCCCCGGGCCCCGGCCCGATACGCCTCACCCCCGCCGAAGGCGGGAAACTGAAGCCCCCACGACGGGCCGGCCGACAACGCGGGGCGATACCGTCTGCACACAGACTCAGCGAGGGAGACGAGAGACGTGACCGCAACGTCGTGGGTGCGAGGCGCAGCCGGAGACCCGTTCGGGACGGCTCGACTGCGGCGCGGCGTGCTGGACGCCTGGGCCGCGTCACCGGCCCGGTTCCGGGAGGACGCCAACGCCGAGGAGGATCTCGCGCTCGGCGGCTACCGCGACCGGCTCGCCGTGGAGCTGGCGCAGAACGCGGCGGACGCGGCGGCCCGCGCCGGCGTCCCCGGCCGGCTGCGGCTGACCCTGCACCCGGCCGACGGCGACGCCCCCGCCGTACTCGTCGCCTCCAACACCGGCGCTCCCCTCGACGCCACCGGCGTCGAGTCGCTGTCGACGCTGCGCGCCTCCGCCAAGCGGGAGGCCAGTGTGTCGGCCGGCGCGGTCGGCCGGTTCGGCGTGGGCTTCGCCGCGGTGCTGTCCGTGAGCGACGAGCCGGCGCTGGTGGGACGCACCGGCGGGGTGCGGTGGTCGCTGGCCGAGGCCCGCACCCTGGCGCAGGAGGTGGCGGCGCACAGCCCCGGCCTGGGCGGCGAACTGCGCCGCCGCGAGGGGCATGTGCCGCTGCTGCGGCTGCCGCTGCCCGCGGAGGGCACCGCGCCCGACGGGTACGACACCGCCGTCGTGCTGCCGCTGCGGGACGTCGCGGCGCAGGACCTCGCCGAGCGGCTGCTGGACGGTATCGACGCGGCGCTGCTGCTGACGCTGCCGGGGCTGGCCGAGGTCGTGGTCGAGACCCCGGAGGGCGTCCGCGAGTTGAGGCGGCGTCAGGACGGCCCGTACGTCCTGATCGAGGACAGTGAGCGGGGCGCCACCCGGTGGCGGGTGGCGACCGACGGCGGGCCGCTGGACCCGGCGCTGCTCGCCGACCGGCCCGTCGAGGAGCGGCTGCGGCCGTCGTGGTCGGTGACCTGGGCGGTGCCGGTGGACTCCGAGGGCGCGCCGGCCCGCCCGGGGACCACGCCGGTGGTGCACGCGCCGACGCCGACGGACGAGCCGCTGGACCTGCCCGGGCTGCTGATCGCCTCGTTCCCGCTGGAGCCGACCCGGCGCCATGTCGCCCCGGGCCCGCTGACGGACTTCCTGGTGGAGCGGGTGGCCGCCGCCTACGCGGCGCTGCTCGCGGACTGGCAGCCGGTGTCCGTCGCCACCCTCGACCTGGTGCCGGGGCCGCTGGGCAAGGGCGGACTGGACGGTGAGCTGCGCCGGCAGGTGCTCGCGCTGCTGCCGCGGGTGCGGTTCCTGCCGAGCGCGGGCGCGCCGGGCGCGGGGGAGCGGGCCGAGCCCGAGGCCCCGGCGGAGAGCGCCTGGGACTCCGGCGAGGACGCGGTGCGCTATGTCCTGCGGCCCGTGGAGGCCGAGGTGGTCGAGGGCGCCGGGGCCGCGACGGTCGCGGTGCTGGCCGAGCTGTTCCCCAGCCTGCTGCCGGCCGGCCTCGAACGGCGCCCGGAGCTGCGGTCGCTGGGCGTGGCCCGGGTGCCGTTCGGGGAGATCGTCGACCGCCTGGCGGGCGTCGAGCGGGCCCCCGGCTGGTGGTGGCGGCTGTACGACGCGCTGGCCGGCACCGACCCCGACCGGCTCAGCGGACTGCCGGTGCCACTGGCGGGCACGACCGGCCAGGGCCCCGGCGGGGCGAGTGGCACCGCGCGCACCACCATCGGGCCGCGCCAGGTGCTGCTGCCGCTGCCCGGGGGCGGCCCCGGAGAGGGCGAGGACGCCGCCCGGCACCGCATGCTCGCCCGGCTCGGGCTGAAGGTCGCCCACCCCGACGCGGTGCACCCGCTGCTGGAGAAGCTCGGCGCCACCCCGGCCGCGCCCCGCGCCGTGCTGACCACCCCTCAGGTGCGGGCGGCCGTGGAGAACTCGCTGGACGCGGACGAGGACGCCTACGACGTCTTCGCGGACGACTTCGCCGGCGGCGGGGCGGGGGCTGCGCCGGGCGCGGAGGAGCTGGCGGAGATGGTGCTCGGGCTGGTCCGGGACGCCAACCTCTCGCCCGGCGACGAGCCCTGGCTCGGCGCCCTCGCGCTGCCCGACGAGGACGGCGAGCTGTCCCCGGCGGGTGAGCTGGTGTACCCGGGCAGCGCTTTCGAGCGGGTCATCCGGGAGGGTGAACTCGCCGCATGCGATGAGGAGTTGGCCGCACGGTGGGGTGAGCAGCCGCTGACCGCCGTGGGCGTGCTGGCCGCCTTCGCGCTCGTACGGGCCACCGATGTCGTGCTCGACCCGGACGAGCTGGAGCCCCGCGACGGGGACTTCGCCGAGCCGGACGACGCCGGGCTGCTGGACGCCGTCGACGTGTGGTGCGAGGACCTCCTCGACGCCCTGCCGGACACCCCGGTCCCGCCGGTGCTCACCGAGCTGGTGGCCGTCCGCGACCTCGATCTGGTCGACGACGACGCCTGGCCGCAGGTGCTGGCGATGCTCTCCCAGCCGCCGCTGCGCGACGCGCTCACCGCACCCGCCCGGGTGCTCCTGCCCGACGGCACCACCGAGTCCGTACGCCCCTACACCGCCTGGTGGCTGCGCGGCCACCCGGTGCTGGACGGGCGGCGGCCCGCCGGTCTGCGCGCGGCGGGCGGCGACCCGCTGCTGGCCGGCCTCTACGAGTCCGCGGACGCCGGCGAGGTCGACGCCCAGGTGCTGCGCGCGCTCGGCGTGCGCACCACCGTCGCCGCCCTCCTGGACGAGCCGGGCGGCGCGGCCGAACTGCTGGCCCGCCTCGCCGACCCGGACCTGGCCGTGGGCGCGGCGCAACTCCACGGCCTCTACGGCCTGCTGGCGGACCTCGACCCCGATCAGGTGACGCTCCCCGACGAGCTGCGGGCCGTCCTCGACCGGGAGGTGCGGGTGGTGGACGCGGCGGACGCCGTGGTCGCCGACGCCCCGGATCTGATGCCGCTGGCGGCGGGGCTGCCCCTGCTGCCGGTGCGCCCGGCGCGCGCCGCGGACCTCGCCGAGCTGCTCCAGGTGCGCAGGCTGAGCGAGGCGGTCGCCGCCGAGGTGCGCTCCGAGGGCGTGCGCCACGAGGTCCCGGAGGCCGTACGGGCCCTGCTCGGCCCCGCCACCCCCGAGTCGTACCTGGAGCACGAGGAGCTGCTGGTCGGCGACGGCCCGGACGCCACCGCCGAACTGGACTGGCGCTGCGCTCCCGACGGCACCCTGCACGCCGCGACCCTGGAGGGCGTCGCCGCCGGCCTGGCCTGGGCGGCCGGCCAGTGGCCGCGCCGCTTCGAGGTCGCGGCGCTGCTGGAGGACCCGGACCGGGGCGAGGAGCTGGCGCGGGCGCGCTGGTTCGACTGACCGTCGGGGCCGGGGCGCACCGCACAGGGCCGGGGCGAGGTGTCGTCCCGGCCCGGACGACGGAGCTCCGGTCTGATCCGGTCGGTCGGTCGGATCGGGTTCGGCCGGGTCCGGTCAGTCCGAGGTGAACTTCTTCACCAGGGCCCAGACCACGAGGATCGCGCCGACGGCCAGGATCAGCCACTCCCACCAGTCCAGGACGCCGTCGCCCCCGTAGTGGGAGGTCGAGTGGTGGTAGTGGCGGTGCGAGCCGGCCAGCACCTGGTACGTGAGGTCCCCCGGAAAGAGTTTCATGGGGCGGAGGGTAGGGGAGGGCGCGGGCCGTGGCCAGGCCGCGGGGCGCGGGCTCGACCGCGAACCCGACCCTCAGGCCGGGAAGCGGCGGTCCACTCGGCGCCAGGTGATCTCCAGGAGCACCGCCGCCACCGCGGCGACGGCCACCGCCGTCCACGGCATCGTCGTACCGACCAGGCGCAGGTCGAAGAAGTCCTGCAGCCAGGGGGTGACCAGGACGATCAGGAAGCCCAGGCCCATGGCCAGCACCAGCGCGATCCGCCACCAGGTGTAGGGGCGGGCGATGATCGCCAGGACCCACATCGCGGTGAGGAAGAGGGTCAGCGTCGCGGCGCTGGTCTCGGCGGAGAGGGCGCCCGGGCCGCTGTAGTGGGCGCGGGCCAGGAGGTAGGTGGCGAAGGCGGCCACGCCCGTGATGATGCCGGAGGGGATCGCGTAGCGCATCACCCGGCGGACGAAGTGCGGGCGGGCGCGCTCCTTGTTGGGGGCCAGCGCCAGGAAGAACGCCGGGACGCCGATGGTCAGGGTGGACAGCAGCGTCAGATGGCGGGGCAGGTAGGGGTAGGGGATCTGGCAGCAGGCCACGAGGATCGCCAGCAGGACGGAGTAGACCGTCTTGGTGAGGAAGAGGGTGGCGACGCGGGTGATGTTGCCGATGACCCGGCGGCCCTCGGCGACCACGGACGGCAGGGTGGCGAAGCTGTTGTTCAGCAGGACGATCTGGGCCACCGCGCGGGTGGCCTCGGAGCCGGAGCCCATCGCCACGCCGATGTCGGCGTCCTTCAGGGCGAGGACGTCGTTGACGCCGTCGCCGGTCATGGCGACGGTGTGGCCGCGGGACTGCAGGGCCGCGACCATGTCCCGCTTCTGCCGCGGGGTGACGCGGCCGAACACCGCGCCCCGGTCCAGGGCGGCGGCCATCGCCTCCGCACGGGCGGGCAGGCTCCGGGCGTCCACGGGGGCGGTCGAGCCCGGCAGGCCCAGCTTGCCGGCCACCGCGCCGACGGACACCGCGTTGTCGCCGGAGATGACCTTGGCGCGGACGCCCTGCTCGGCGAAGTAGCGCAGGGTGTCGGGGGCCTCGGTGCGCAGCCGCTGCTCCAGGACGACCAGCGCGGTGGGGCGCACGCCCCGGGCGACCTCGGGGTCGTCCAGCTCCCGTTCGGCGCGGGCCAGCAGCAGCACCCGCAGGCCCTGGGCGTTGAGGTCGTCGATCTCGGCCAGGTGGTGGTCGCCGGCCGGCAGCAGGACGTCGGGGGCGCCCAGGAGCCAGGTCGTGCGCGCGCCGTGGGCGTCGTCGAGGGACGCCCCGCTGTATTTGCGGGCGGAGGAGAACGGCAGCGACCGCGTGCAGCGCCAGCCGCCGTCGGCGGGGTAGGCGTCGACGATCGCCTGGAGGGAGGCGTTGGGGCGGGGGTCGGACGCGCCGAGCGCGCCCAGCACCCGCTCGATATAGGCGTTCTCGCCGGCACTCCGCTCCGCTCGGTCTCCGCTGCCTTCCAAGCCTTCGGAGGCGGAGCCCATGACCCGCAGGGCGCTGACGTCCATACCTCCCTCGGTGAGCGTGCCGGTCTTGTCCAGGCAGACGACGTCGACCCGGGCCAGGCCCTCGATGGCGGGCAGTTCCTGGACGAGGCACTGCTGGCGGCCGAGCCGGACGACGCCGATGGCGAAGGCCACGGAGGTGAGCAGGACCAGTCCCTCGGGGATCATCGGGACGATGCCGGCGACCATCCGGCGGATCGCCTCGTCGGCCGGCAGGCCGAGGGTGAGCAGATGGCTGAGGATCAGGCCGAGCGCGGTGGGGATCATCATCCAGGTCACGTACTTGAGGATCCGGCTGATGCCGGAGCGCAGCTCGGAGTGGACCAGGGTGAAGCGGCTGGCCTCCTCGGCGAGCTGGGCCGCGTACGCCTGGCGGCCGACCTTGGTCGCGGTGAAGGCGCCGCCGCCCGCGACGACGAAGCTGCCGGACATCAGCGGCTCGCCGGGCTTCTTGACGACCGGGTCGGCCTCGCCGGTCAGCAGCGACTCGTCGATCTCCAGGCCGTCGGTCTCCAGGACCTCGCCGTCGACGACGACCTTGTCGCCGGGACCGAGTTCGATGACGTCGCCGAGGACGACCCGGGCGGTGGGGATCCGGGCGCGGACGCCGTCGCGCCGGACGGTCGGCCGGGCCTCGCCGATGACCGCCAGGTTGTCCAGGGTCTTCTTGGCGCGCAGCTCCTGGACGATGCCGATGCCGGTGTTGGCGACGATGACGAACCCGAAGAGGCCGTCCTGGAGGGGCCCCACGATCAGGATGATCACGAAGAGCACGCCGATGATCGCGTTGAAGCGGGTGAAGACGTTGGCGCGGATGATCTCGGCGGTGGAGCGGGAGGACCGTACGGGGACGTCGTTGACCTCGCCCCTGGCCACCCGCTCGGCGACCTCGGCGGCGGTCAGGCCGGGGTGGGCCGGGGCGCGGACGGCCGCTCCGGCCGGCTCACCGCCCGCTTCGGCGTTCCCGGCTTCGGTCCTCGCCCGATCCGTCATGCCCTCGACGTTACGGGCGCGGCGCGCACTTCACCCGCCGGCCGGGCGCCGGGTGCGGCGGGGGGAGGGGAGCCGGGGTCAGGAGTCGCCGGCGGCGGCCGCGGCGCGCTTGATCGCGGCGTCGCGCTTGCGGACGTACCAGATGCCCAGCAGGCCCAGGGCGCCGCCGGCCAGGCAGGTCCACACCCACCAGGCGTGGCCGTTGTCGGCGTACCAGCCGTAGAAGGGCAGCTGGCCGAGGAAGAGCACGAACCAGATGATCGTGCCGCCGGTGATCGTGCCGACGACGGGGCCCTCCAGAGGCGCCGGGGCCGGGCGCAGTTCGGACTTCTTCCACATGGTGTTCAGCTTACGGGGGTCGCATGCGGGGCCGGACGGCGGACGCAGGGCGAGGCATCCCGCGGCGGGAGGGCGCGGGCCCGCCCCAGGACAACAGGGGTCTACGCGCGGAGATAGCGATCAATGCATTGTTTATTCATACTGAACCTTTCTGGATCTGACCGGATCGGATCGTCGATTCATCCAACGTGATCCGGTTATTGATGCTCTGTACGTGTTCCGGGCCCACGGGCCCCCGCGCCTTCCCCAGGCCCGTCCGACTGAGGTCCCTGCATGTCCCCCTCGGCCACCACGCCGGTCGATCCCCTTGAGAACCCGGCGCCGACGCCCCCCAAGAACGGTTTCGACCGCTTCTTCAAGATCTCCGAGCGGGGGTCGACGGTCAGCCGCGAACTGCGCGGCGGTCTGGCGACGTTCTTCGCGATGGCCTACATCATCGTGCTGAACCCGATCATTCTCGGCTCCGGAGTCGATAAGTTCGGCCACCATCTCGACAACGGCCAGCTGGTCACCGCGACCGCGCTGATGGCCGGGCTGTGCACCGTCCTGATGGGCGTCATGGGCAACGTCCCGATCGCCATCGCCGCGGGACTGGGCATCAACGCCGTGGTCTCGCTCCAGCTCGCCCCCAAGATGAGCTGGCCGGACGCGATGGGCATGGTCGTGCTCGCCGGTCTGGTGCTGATGATCCTGGTCGCCTCGGGTCTGCGGCAGCGGGTGATGGACGCGATCCCGGGCGGGCTGCGCCGGGCCATCGCCATCGGCATCGGCCTGTTCATCTCGCTGGTCGGCCTGGTCGACGCGGGCTTTGTGACCCGCAACCCGGACGCCGCGCACACCACCGTGCCGATGGGCCTGGGCCAGGGCGGTCAGCTCCAGGGGTGGCCGGTGCTGGTGTTCGTCGTCGGTCTGGCGCTGATGTTCATCCTGACCGTGCGCAAGGCCAAGGGCGCGATCCTCATCGGCATGGTGACGATGGCGGTGGCCGCGATCGTCATCAACGCCGTCGCCGACATCCCGGACGCGGCATGGGGACTGGCCGTCCCCAACGTCCCGGACAAGATCATCGGCGCCCCGGACTTCGGCCTGATCGGCCAGATCAGCCTCTTCGGCGGCTTCAAGGAAGTCGGTCTGCTGACCGGCTGCCTGTTCGTCTTCACCGTGCTGCTGTCCGGCTTCTTCGACGCGATGGGCACCATCATCGGCGTCGGCGAGGAGGCCGGGCTGCTGGACAACGAGACCGGCAACCTGCCGAACATGGGCCGGATCCTGATGGCGGACGGCATCGCGGTCGCGGGCGGCGGCTTCGGCTCCGCCTCGGCCAACACCTGCTTCGTGGAGTCCACGGCCGGCGTCGGCGAGGGCGCCCGCACGGGCCTGGCGAACCTGATGACCGGCGGGCTGTTCCTGCTCGCGCTGATCTTCACGCCGCTGGCGACCGTGGTCCCCTCCCAGGCGGCGACGCCGGCGCTGGTGGTCGTCGGCTTCCTGATCATGGCCTCGAACGTCCGGGACATCGACTGGGGCGACTTCACCGTCGGCATCCCGGCGTTCCTGACGCTGGTCTCGATGCCGTTCACGTACAGCATCACCAACGGCATCGGCATCGGCGTGCTGTCGTACATCCTGCTGCGCACCGCGACCGGCCGGTTCCGGCAGATTCCGTGGCTGCTGAACGCGGTCGGGGTCTGCTTCCTGGTCTACTTCCTGCTGCACCCGATCGAGCAGGTCCTGGGCGTCAAGTAGCCGACCAGCGCACGCCGAGCTTCTCGGTCTCGTCGACGGACGATTTGAACCGTTCGTCGAAGTCCTCGCGGATGAGCGTCCGGACGACATAGTCCTGGACGCTCATTCCGCGTTTTGCGGCGTGCTGCCGAATGCGCTCCAGCAGCTCCCCGTCCACGCGCAGGCTGAGCACTCGCGATCCCATACGGACACGGTCCCGTCCTCTCCCGGTCAGGTGTGTCACTTTCCGCCGCGTCCTCACTCATATGGGTGATCCATGGTGGACACCAGCCCGCAGCTTTACTTAGAGAGGGTAATGAGTTATGCTAAAGACCATGCCGGAACTGTCCCACCCCCAGCCTGACGGCCGGGCGGTGCACCCAGATGACGCGGCCGCGGTGAACGCACTGCGGTCCGCCGTGATGCGCCTGTCCCGCCGGCTCAAGCACCAGCGGGTGGACGAGTCGCTCAGCCCCACCGAGATGTCGGTGCTCGGCACCCTGGCCCGCTGCGGCCGGGCCACGCCGGGTGAGCTGGCCCGCAAGGAGCATGTGCAGCCGCCGTCGATGACCCGCATCGTGGCCATGCTCGAAGCCAAGGGACTGGTCCGGCTCGAACCGCACCCCGACGACCGCCGCCAGAAGGTCGTCACGCAGACCGAAGAGGCCGAGGCGATGCTGGAGGAGAGCCGCCGCAAGCGCAACGCCTGGCTCGCCGAGCTGGCCTCCGGACTGGACGAGGACGAGTGGGCGAAGGTGCGGGCCGCCGCGCCCGTACTGGAGAAGCTGGCACAGCTGTAGAACCCAAGGCCAAGGAGGCGAACCCGATTTGAGTACGGGATCCGGAGCAGACTCCGCCCCCGCACCGAACTCCGACGACGGCACGGTCCCCCGCGATCCGACCGCGACCGCCCCGCGCAAGGGCACGTTCAGCTCCCTGCGCATACGCAACTACCGTCTCTTCGCCACCGGCCAGATGGTGTCCAACACCGGCACCTGGATGCAGCGCATCGCCCAGGACTGGCTGGTGCTCAGCCTCACCGGCTCGTCCGCCGCGGTCGGTATCACCACCGCGCTGCAGTTCCTGCCGATGCTGCTCTTCGGCCTCTACGGCGGCGTCATCGCCGACCGCTTCGCCAAGCGCAGGCTGCTGCTGCTCACCCAGTCCGCCATGGGCCTGACCGGCCTCGCCCTCGCCGCGCTCACGCTCAGCGGCCAGGTGCAGGTCTGGCACGTCTACCTGGTCGCCTTCCTCCTCGGCCTGGCCACCGTCGTCGACAACCCCGCCCGGCAGGCGTTCGTCTCGGAGATGGTCGGCCGGGACGAGCTGCGCAACGCCGTCAGCCTCAACTCCGCCAATTTCCAGTCCGCGCGCCTGATCGGCCCCGCGGTGGCCGGCGTGCTGATCACGGCGTTCGGCAGCGGCTGGGCCTTCCTGCTCAACGGCCTGTCCTTCGTGGCGCCGGTCGTCGGCCTGCTGATGATGCGCCCGGCCGAACTCCACAAGGTCGAGCGGGTCCCCCGCAGCAAGGGGCAGCTGCGCGAGGGCCTGCGCTATGTCTCCGGCCGCCCCGACCTGGTCTGGCCGATCGTCCTGGTCGGCTTCATCGGCACGTTCGGCTTCAACTTCCCGATCTGGCTGACCGCGTTCGTCTACCACGTCTTCCATCAGGGCGCCGGCACCTACGCCCTGTTCAACGGCCTGTTGGCGGCCGGCTCGCTGATCGGCGCGCTGCTCGCCGCCCGCCGCGCCGGCTCCCGGCTGCGCCTGCTGGTCGGCGCCGCCGCGCTCTTCGGCGTCCTGGAGATCACGGCCGCGCTGGCACCCTCCTTCTGGATCTTCGCGGCCCTGCTCGCCCCCATCGGCATGGCCGGCCTGACGATCAACGTCACCGCCAATTCGAGCGTCCAGCTGGGCACCGACCCGCTGATGCGCGGCCGGGTGATGAGCCTGTTCATGATGGTCTTCATGGGGGGCACCCCGCTCGGCGCCCCCCTCGTCGGCTGGGTCACCGACGCCTTCGGCGCCCGTGTCGGGTTCCTTGCGGGCGGTGTGGTCTCGCTGGCCGCCGCGACCCTGATCGGCCTGGTCCTCGCCCGGACCGGCGGCCTCCGGCTCAAGATCGACCTCCGCCGGGGCCATCGGCACGTCGCCTTCGTGCCGCGGGCCGCGGCTCTCGCCCCGTCCGGCGAGAAGGAGCTGTCCCCGGCCGCGTAGCGGCGCCCCACCCGCGCCCCCGCTCCGCTCCCGCGGTCGCCGCGCGCGCCGCGCCGCGCGCGGTCACCATGGGCCCAAGGGCGCAGAGCGGTTCTCCGCGGACACCCCGGTGCCGCGGAGAGGCGCGGAAAGGGGACAGCCGTGGTGCCCATACGAGGGGAGGCGTTCCTGGCGCAGGTCCGGGAGCGCGGTGAGTACGCCTCGGCGCAGGAGGCGGAGCGGGCGGCGCGGGTCGTGCTCGCGGTGCTGGGCGCGCATCTGGTGGGCACCGAGCGGGCCGAGCTGGCCGCCTGCCTGCCGGAGACCTTCGAGCTGATCCTGCTCAGCCCGCTGCCGGCCGTCGAGCCGCTGGATCCCGAACGGTTCGTCCGCGCTACCGCGGCCTGGATCGAGGGGGCCAACGAGGAGACCGCCCGATGGGACGTCGGCGCGGTGCTCAGCGTGGTCGCCGACGCCGCCGGCGACGACCTGATGCGGCGTGTCCTGCTCCAGCTGCCCCCGGACTACGACCTGCTCTTCGGCCGCCCCCGGCGGGTCTGATCCCCGCCCGTACGGCCCCGGGGCCGTACGGGGCCGTACGGGGCGCGCCGCACCGATCCGGCCGGGCCCCCGCGGACGCCCGGTCCGCCGGGCGGTGTGGGCCAGACTGGCCGCATGAGACTCTTCGCGGCGGTCCTGCCGCCCGCCCCCGCCCTTGAGGAACTGGCCGTCGAGGTGGCGCGGTTGAAGCGACTCCCGGCCGCCGACCGGCTGCGCTGGACCGGCCGGGACGGCTGGCACTTCACCCTCGCCTTCTACGGCGAGGTGCCCGAGGAGATCCTGCCCGAGCTGCACGAGCGGCTGGCCCGCGCGGCCCACCGCCGCGATCCGTACGCACTGCGGATCGCCGGCGGCGGCCGCTTCTCGGACCGCGTGGTGTGGGCCGGGGCCGACGGCGACCGGCCCGCCATGGGCAGGCTCGCCGACTCGGCGTCGGCCGCGGGCCGCCGGGCCGGCCTGGCCATGGCCGACGAGCACCGCCCGTACACCCCGCACCTCACCCTCGCCAGGAACCGCACCGCCAACCTGAACCTCGCCCCGTACGCGGCCGCCCTGAAGGACTTCCACGGCTCCTCCTGGACCGTCGGGGCGCTCTCCCTGATCCGCAGCCATCCGCCCGTCCCCGGACCGGCCGGCGCACAGCCCCGCTACGAGGAGATCGCCTCCTGGCCGCTGGGCCGCTGAGCGGCCCGGGGAGCCCGCCGCCGAGGGGCGTGGGGGAGCGCGGGGGCCGGCCCGCGTGCCCGGGTCGTTGAAATGTTCGGATCCACCCCGGTTACGCTCAGGGGGTGGACCCGAAAACCCGTAACCGCATCATGTCCGGCCTGCTCGCCGTGCTGCTCGTCGTCGTGATCGTGGCGGCGGCGCTGCGCTGACGGCCGCCCGGCCGGACCCGGCGGCCGTCAGCGCGCCGCCTTCGTCACCAGGCGAACGCCTCCGGTGACGGCCCCGGCCCGGGGAAGATCTCGTCGAGCGACGCCAGCAGCTCGTCCGGCAGCTTCAGCTCGACGGCGCGCAGCGCGGAGGCGAGCTGGTCGGCGGTGCGCGGGCCGACGATGGGGCCGGTGACCCCCGGGCGGGTCAGCAGCCAGGCCAGCGCCACCTCGCCGGGCTCCAGGCCGTGCTTGGCGAGCAGATCCTCGTAGGACTGGATCCGGGCGCGGATGGCGGAATCGGCCAGCGAGTCGGCCGAGCGGCCGGAGACCGAGCGGGCCGCGCCGCCCTCGCGCTCCTTGCGGATCGCGCCGCCCAGCAGCCCGCCGTGCAGCGGGGACCAGGGGATGACGCCCAGGCCGTAGCTCTCGGCGGCCGGAATGACCTCCATCTCGGCCCGCCGCTCCGCCAGGTTGTACAGGCACTGCTCGCTGACCAGGCCGTACGAGCCGCGCCGGGCGGCGGTCTCGTTGGCGCGGGCGATATGCCAGCCGGCGTGGTTGGACGAGCCGGCGTAGAGGATCTTGCCCTGCTGGACGAGGACGTCGATGGCCTGCCAGATCTCCTCCCAGGGGGTGTCCCGGTCGACGTGGTGGAACTGGTAGAGGTCGATGTACTCGGTGCCCAGCCGCTGGAGGCTGGCGTCCACCGCCCGCCGGATGTTGAGGGCGGAGAGCTTGTCGTGGTTGGGCCAGACCGCGTCCCCGTCGGGGGCCATGTTCGCGTAGACCTTGGTGGCCAGCACGGTCTTGTCGCGGCGGCCGCCGCCCTTGGCGAACCACGAGCCGACGATCTCTTCCGTGCGGCCCTTGTTGGCGCCCCAGCCGTAGACGTTGGCGGTGTCGAGGAAGTTGACGCCGGCGCCGAGCGCCGCGTCCATGATGGTGTGGCTGTCGGCCTCGTCCGTCTGGGGCCCGAAGTTCATCGTCCCGAGGACGAGTCGGCTGACCTTGAGTCCGGTGCGTCCGAGCTGCGTGTACTCCATAGTGCGTCAGCCAACGCCTTGAAGTGCGCCCGAAGCAAGGATGTGCGCGCGGCGGCCGCGGCGTGGCGGCCCCGGCTCAGTGCACCGCGGCGGCCGGGTGCGGTGCGTCCGGCCGGTACGGGCCGCCGACCCCCCACGCCTGGTGCATCGCGTCGGCGAACGCCCCCGCCAGCAGGTGCTCGCCCCATGCGGAGGGGTGGGTGCCGTCGTAGGTGGCGTGCCCGGTGTCCCAGTCGGCCGGCTCCGAGGCCAGCAGCAACGGCGAGGCGGGCGTGGACAGATCGCCGACGGCCTTGGCCAGCAGCTCGTTGAAGCGCGCGCACTGGGCGCCGAAGGCGGCGTCCGCGGCCGCCCGCACGTTGGGGATGACGGGCATCAGCACGGCCCGGACGTGTGGCGCCGCCGCCCGCGCCCGCGCCACGAACTCCCGTACGTTCTCGGCGGTCTGCTCGGCGTTGGTGTAGAAGCCGAGGTCTATCAGGCCGAGCGAGACCAGCAGGGTGTCGGCCTCATGGCGGTCCATCGCCTCGCCGATCAGCGGCGCCATGTGCAGCCAGCCCTCGCCCCATCCGGCGAGATGGCACCGGGCTTCCTGGGGGAAGCCGGGGTCGCCGTAGGCGTGTGAGGTGGCGGCGTCGGCGGCGGGGTCGTGGAGGGTGCGGCGCGGGCCGACGATGCGGTACGCGTCGCCGCAGGTGGCGTTCAGGTGCTGCCACATCCGGTAGCGCCATGTGAAATCGCCGGTGCTCCCTATCGTCATCGAGTCACCGACGAACATGATCCTCATCGGGCCATGATGGCCGAGAACCCCTGCGACCTGGTACGTGACGCTGACCACGCCCGCCGGCCACCGAGTCGGTGCCCCCTCCGCGCGCCGGTGCCCGGGATGGCAGTCTGTGCCCATGCGTTCGCTTCTGTGCGCGGCCGGTGCCGCGGGGGTCCTGTGGGCGGCGGCGGCCGGGCCGGCCCTCGCCGACGAGCCCGACGGCTTCACCATCGGCGATCCCCGGATCACCGAGTCCAGCGGGCTGGCCGCCAGCCGGGCGCACCCCGGCGTCTACTGGACCCACAACGACAGCGACGACGGCCCGTACGTCTACGCCGTCGACGGCAGGACCGGCCGTACGGTCGCCAGGATCACGCTGCGCGGCATCGGCACGCCCCGGGACGTCGAGGCCATCTCGGTCGGCCCGGACGGCAACGTCTACGTCGGCGACATCGGCGACAACCTCGGCGGCACGTGGAAGAACGTGTGGATCTACCGCTTCCCGGAGCCGGCGAAGCTGCGCGACGCCACCGTCACCGCCACCCAGTTCGACGTGGTGTACGCCGACGGGCCGCGGGACGCCGAGGCGCTGATGGTGCACCCCAGGACCGGCCGGGTCTATATCGCCAGCAAGAAGCAGGGCGGCGGCGGTGCGCTCTACGAGGGCCCGCGGCACCTCGCCACCGCCGGCCCCAACACCTTCCGCAAGGTCGCGCCGATCGATCTGTGGGTGACCGACGGCGCGTTCTCGCCGGACGGTACGCGGCTGGTGATGCGCAGCTACTTCGGCGCCCGGATCTACCGGTGGCAGGACGGGCGGCCGAAGGACATCGGCAGCGTGGGCGTACCGATCCAGCAGCAGGGCGAGTCGGTCGCCTTCACCCCCGACGGCCGCACCCTGATGTACGGCTCCGAGGGCCGCGGCAGCGAGGTCCGGCCGGTCGGGCTGAGCGGCGAGCAGCTGCCGGAGTCGGCGAAGGAGTCCGGCGGCCCCGACGACCCGGCGGGCGGCGGGAGTTCCGCCGACGGCCCTGACGGGAAGGGGGGTTCGGGCACGGAGCTCAAGCCCGGCGTCGTCAAGGGCGCGCTGATCCTCGCGGCGGCGACGGCGCTGGTCGTGGCCGTACGGCGGCTTCTGCGGCGGCGGTCCTAGGGGGTGTCCGACGCCGCCTCACCGGACCGGCCCTGGGAGGCCGCCGGCGGCCAGGCGTCGGCCTCCGCCGTCAGCCGCAGCTCGTAGTGGAGGGTGCGCTCCTTCTTCATCCGGTGCGCCAGCGGCACCAGCAGCCCGTGGATCAGCGGGTACTTCCGGGTCAGCGACCGCTCGGCCCGCCGGTACTCCCGGGTCTGCGGATCCAGCAGCCGCACCCGGGCCCTGACGGCGGGTCCGGTGGGTTTGCCCCGCCAGGTGGACGCGCAGATCTCCACCTCGGGGAAGTTCCGCATCCGCTTGGCTTTCCAGGCGCTGCCGTACGTGCGGATATAGGCGTGGTCGCCGTCGACGGCGATGTTGACCGGTGTGCCGACACCGGTCCCGTCCCGCTTGTACGTGGTCAGCAGGATCGCCCCTTGCCGCTCGAAGGGGGTCAGGCCGGGGCTGGGGGGAGTGGTCATGCCCCCATACAGGCATATCCGGCCCGTTTCGTCACTTCGCGGTGCGTCCGTTCGGGGGGCGTCTCGGGCTGTCGTTCGGCCGGTTCCGGACGGATGCGCGGCGGTCGGGCGCAGCAGCGCCGCGGGCCCCGGCGAAGGACGCCGGGGCTCGCGGCGCGGTGTGCTGCCGAACCGGCCGTTACAGCTGGCCGATCACGTAGTCGACGCAGGCCGTCAGGGCCTCGACGTCCGACGGGTCGATCGCCGGGAACATCGCGATGCGCAGCTGGTTGCGGCCCAGCTTGCGGTAGGGCTCGGTGTCGACGATGCCGTTGGCCCGCAGGGCCTTGGCGACGGCCGCCGCGTCGATGTCGTCGTGGAAGTCGATCGTGCCGATGACCTGCGAGCGCTTGGCCGGGTCGACGACGAACGGGGTGGCGTACTTGGAGTCCTCGGCCCAGCCGTACAGGGTGCGGGCGGAGGTGGCGGTGCGGCGGACCGCCCAGTCCAGACCGCCCTGGCCGTTGATCCACTCCAGCTGCTCGTTGAGCAGGAAGAGGGTGGACAGGGCCGGGGTGTTGTACGTCTGGTTCTTCAGGGAGTTGTCGATCGCCGTGGGCAGCGAGAAGAACTCCGGGATGTGGCGGCCGGAGGCGTGGATGGCGCGGGCGCGCTCCAGGGCGGCGGGGGAGAAGGCCGCCAGCCACAGTCCGCCGTCGGCGGCGAAGGACTTCTGCGGGGCGAAGTAGTAGACGTCGGTCTCGGCGATGTCGACGGGGAGGCCGCCGGCGCCGGACGTGGCGTCGACCAGGACCAGGGAGCCGGAGTCGGCGCCCGCGACGCGCCGGATGGGGGCGGCGACACCGGTCGAGGTCTCGTTGTGGGTGAACGCGTAGACGTCCACGCCCGCTTCGGCCTCCGGGTCCGGGTGGCTGCCCGGGTCGGCGGAGATGACGGTGGGCTCCGCCAGCCACGGCGCCAGCTTGGCGGCCTTGGCGAACTTCGAGGAGAACTCGCCGAAGGACAGGTGCTGGGACTTGCGCTCGATCAGGCCGTGCGTCGCGATGTCCCAGAACGCGGTGGAGCCGCCGTTGCCGAGCACGACCTCGTAGCCCTCGGGGAGCGCGAAGAGGTCGCGTACGCCGTCGCGCACCTTGCCGACCAGGTTCTTGACCGGGGCCTGGCGGTGGGACGTGCCGAGAAGGGAGCTACCGGTGGCGGCCAGGGCGCCGAGCGCCTCCGTACGCACCTTGGAGGGGCCCGCGCCGAAGCGTCCGTCGGCGGGCTTGATGTCAGCGGGAATCTGGATATCAGCCACGGGCGAAGCCTAATCCGTCGCGCTGCGGGGTCCGGCGGCACGTCCAGCGGGTGAGATGGTCGCCGATCGCAGGCTGGACAGGCCGGGCGGGGATCACGGCGGCGGCCCGTCCTCGGCGTACGCCCCGGCGATGGCGGCCGCGGCCCGCGCCATCACCCGGCGGGCGGCGGGCGGGCCGAGCACTTCGACGTCGTCGCCGAACTGGAGCAGCTGGCGGACGGCGGGCAGGACCGGGTAGGCCAGTTCGAGCACGGCCCAGTCCTCGCCGCCCGCTTCGGTGTCACCCGTACGGGGCGGGCCGGTCAGCGACCCGCCCAGGATGCGTACGGCCAGATCCAGTCGTGTGCGGCGGATGCGGGCGGTGACCCGGACGTCCGCGGGCCGGTCCTCCACCTGGCTCCGCAGCCGCCGCCAGACCTCGGCGAGCTCCACGCCGGGGCGCCGCCGCACCGGGGTGTCGGTGAGCGTCGCGCGGTCCACCCGGTCGGCCCGGAAGAGCTGCGGGCGGCCGCGCCGGTCGGCGACGAGGTACCAGGTGCCGGCCTTCGCCACCAGTCCGTACGGATCGACGGTGTACGTGCGCAGCCGGGTCTCGCCGCTATGGCGGTAGCGGATGCGCAGCCGCAGATCGCTGAAGACGGCGGTGTGCAGCACGTCGAGGTCGACGGCGGGGGACGGGCGGGCCAGCCAGCGGTCCGGGTCGACCAGGATGCGGCGGCTGGTCAGCTCAGCGGCCGGGCGGTGCGGTGCGGGCAGCGCGGCCATCACCTTGCGCAGCGCCGAGCCGAGCGCGCCGTCCAGGCCGAGGGCGCTGTGGGCGCCCTGTGCGGCCAGGACGAACAAGGCGCGCGCCTCGTCGGTGGTCAGCCCCGTGACGTCGGTGCGGAAGCCGGGCAGCAGGGCGATCCCGCCGTGCCGGCCGCGCTCGGCGTAGACCGGCACACCGGCCGCCGACAGGGACTCGATATCGCGGTAGACGGTCCGGCGGGAGACCTCCAGCCGCTCGGCGAGCTCCCCGGCCGGCACCCGGCCGCGGGTCTGGAGGAGCAGCAGGATCGACAGCAGGCGGTCGGACTTCACCGACCGATTTATATATGACGGCCGGTGTCAACTTATCGCGGCAGGGTGCGGGGCATGCAGATCGACGACCTCGCCCCCGCGCACCCCGCCTTCCCCTTCTCCCCCGCCGTCCTGGCCGCCCTGAAGCGGGAGGTGACCGGGGTCGTCCTCGTCCCCGGCGACGACGGCTACGACGCGGAGCGGTCCGGGTTCCAGCTGGCCCACCGGCACCGGCCGGCCGTCGTCGTCGGCGCCGGGCACGCCGACGACGTCCTCGCCGCGGTGCGCTTCGCCCGTGCGCAGGGGCTGCCCGTCGCCGTCCAGGCCACCGGGCACGGGCGCTCCGCCGCCACCGACGGCGGACTGCTGATCAGCACCCGGCGGATGGACGAGGTCCGCATCGACGCGGCGGCCCGTACCGCCCGCGTCGCGGCGGGCGTCGTCTGGGGCCAGGTGATCGCGGCGGCCGCCCCGCACGGGCTCGCGCCGCTCAACGGCTCCTCCCCGGGCGTCGGCGTCGTCTCCTACACCCTCGGGGGCGGGGTCGGCGTGCTGGCCCGCACCTACGGCTTCGCCGCGGACCACGTACGCTCCGTCGACCTGGTCACCGCCGACGCCCGGCGGCGGCACGTCACCGCCGAGCGCGAGCCGGAGCTGTTCGCCGCGCTGCTCGGCGGCGGCCACGGCCTGGGGGTGGTGACCGCGATGGAGTTCGGCCTGATGCCGGTGGCGCGGCTGTACGGCGGGCAGCTGGTGTTCGGCGCGGAGCGGGTCGACGAGGCGCTGGCGGCGTATCTGCGCTGGACCGAGACCGTCCCCGACGAGCTGACGTCCTCGCTCGCGCTGATGGCCTACCCCGATCTGCCGCAGCTGCCGGCGGACCTGCGCGGCCGCTACCTCGTGCACCTCCGCATCGCCTACACCGGCAGCGCCGAGGAGGGCGAGCGGCTGGTGGCGCCGCTGCGCGCGGTGGGCCCGAGGGTCGCCGACGACCTGCGCGAGATGGCCTACGAGGAGTCGCACACCATCCACCGCGACCCCAGCGATCCGCACGCCTACGACGGCGACAACGCGCTGCTCGGCGCTCTGGACGCGGCGGCGCTGCGCCGGGTGGCCGCGCTGACCGGCCCGGCCGCCCCGACGATGTGCGTGGTGCAGCTCAACCACCTCGGGGGAGCGATGGCGGCGCCCGGCGCCGTCGGCGCCGTCGGCCACCGCACCGCCCGCTACGCGCTGCGGGTGCTCTCGCCGCTGCCCGCGGACGACACCGGCGCGGGCCTGGCGACCGTACGGGCGCTGCACGCCGAGGCGCTCGCGGTCGTCGCGCCCTGGCGGCTCGGCCGGAGCGTGAACTTCCTCTTCGGCGGCCACGGGGAGCGGCCGGACGCGGCCGAGGTGGCGCGCAGCGCGCACGACGCCGACGAACAGCGCCGACTGGCCGGGCTCAAGGCCGCCCACGACCCGCAGAACGTCTTCCGCTTCCACCCGACCGCGGCCGCGGCGCCGGGCCGCGAACCGGCGGCCGCGGCGGCCTCCCGGGCCGGCTGACGGCCCGTCGGAGGATCGGCCCCGCCGAGGGCCTCATGGACCGGTCCCAGTGGGCAGGCTGGGGACATGGC
The DNA here is from genome assembly GCF_055567415.1 of Streptomyces sp. NPDC026575. Lineage (NCBI taxonomy): Bacteria > Bacillati > Actinomycetota > Actinomycetes > Kitasatosporales > Streptomycetaceae > Streptomyces > Streptomyces sp. NPDC026575. The sequence continues at coordinate 59,199 of NZ_JBVHQM010000010.1, read as the reverse complement.
TGATCGCAATGTGACGGAGCAGCGGGACCTGATGAAGGAGTTGGCGGCCGCGGTACGAGGGGAGGTCTCGTCCACCGCGGCCGACCGGGCGCTGATGACGATGGACGCGTCCAACTACCGGCGGGTGCCCCGGGCGGTGGTCGCGCCCCGGGACGCCGACGATGTCGCGGCGGCGCTACGGGTGTGCCGGGAGCACGGTGTGCCGGTGGTGGCGCGCGGCGGCGGGACCAGTATCGCCGGCCAGGCGACCGGCGTCGGCGTCGTGCTGGACTTCACCCGCCATATGCGGCGGATCGTGTCGCTGGACGCCGAGAGCCGGACGGCCGTGGTGCAGCCCGGCGTGGTGCTCGACGACCTGCGGGCGGCCGCGGCCCCGCACCGGCTGACCTTCGGCCCCGACCCCTCCACCCACAGCCGCTGCACCCTCGGCGGCATGATCGGCAACAACTCCTGCGGGTCGCACTCGGTGGCCTGGGGCACCACCGCCGACAGCGTCCGCGACCTGCAGCTGCTGACCTACGGCGGCGAGCGGGTGCGCGCCGGCCGCGGCACGGACCGCACCGGCGCCCCCACCGGACTGCCGCCGCGCCTGCGGGACGGCGTCAAGGCCCTGGTCGACGGGGAGTTGGCGCTGCTGCGCACCGGCTACCCCGACCTCCCGCGCCGGATCTCCGGCTACGCCCTGGACGCGCTGCTGCCGGAGGCGGGCACCGACCTGGCGCGCGCCCTCACCGGCAGCGAGGGCACCCTCGGCGTGCTGACCGAGGCGACCGTCGCCCTCGTGCCGACCCCGGCGGCCCGCGCCCTGGCCGTCCTTGGCTACCCCGACGAGAGCGCGGCCGCCGAGGCCGCCCACACCCTGCTGCCGCACAAGCCCATGACCGTCGAGGGGATGGCCGCCGACCTCGTGGGCAGCGCGGCCGGGCTGCCCAAGGGCGGCGCCTGGCTGTTCGTCGAGATGGGCGGCGCGAGCCCCGCCGAGGCGGCCGCCCGCGCCGAGGCGCTCTGCCGGGCGGCGGCCGCCGACGGCGCCACCGACCACACCCTGGTCACCGACCCGGCCGGCCAGCGGGCGCTGTGGCGGATCCGCGAGGACGCCTCCGGCACCGCGACCCGGCTGCCCGACGGCACCGAAGCCTGGCCCGGCTGGGAGGACTGCGCCGTACCGCCCGCCCGGCTCGGCCCCTACCTGAGGGACTTCCGCGCCCTGCTCGCCCAGCACGGCCTGCGCGGCACCCCCTACGGCCACTTCGGCGACGGCTGCATCCACGTCCGCATCGACTTCGACCTGCTGACCGCCCCCGGCATCCGCCGCTTCCGGGAGTTCTCCTGCGACCTGGGCGAGTTGGTCGTCTCCTACGGCGGATCGCTGTCCGGGGAGCACGGCGACGGGCAGGCCCGCGCCGAGCTGCTGCCGAAGATGTACGGCCCGGAACTGGTCGGCCTCTTCGAGCGCTTCAAGGACCTGTGGGACCCGGCCGCCGGCCTCAACCCCGGCATGCTCGTGCGCCCCGCCCGCCTCGACGACAACCTGCGCTTCGCGCCGCTGCCCAAGGGCCCGGTCCCGGTCGCCTTCGGCTACCCGCACGACGGCGGGGACTTCTCGGCCGCCGTACGCCGCTGTGTGGGCGTCGCCAAATGCCGCAACGCCCACACCGCGCCCGGTGCGACGGACGTCATGTGCCCGTCCTTCCGCGCCACCGGCGCCGAGCAGCACTCCACCCGCGGCCGGGCCCGGCTGCTGCACGAGATGCTCGCCGGCGAGGTGATCACCGACGGCTGGCGGTCGCCGGAGGTGCGCGACGCCCTCGACCTGTGCCTGTCCTGCAAGGGCTGCCGCAGCGACTGCCCGGTCGGCGTCGACATGGCCACCTACAAGGCGGAGTTCCTCCACCACCACTACGAGGGCCGGCTCCGCCCCGCCGCCCACTACTCCATGGGCCGGCTGCCCCAGTGGCTGCACGCCGCGGCGCCGGCGGCCCCCCTCCTCAACGCCCTCGCCCGCACCCCGCTGGCCGCCCTCGGCAAGCGCCTCGCCGGCATCGCGCCCGAGCGGCCCGTCCCGGAACTGGCCGCGGAGACCTTCACCCGCTGGTGGTGGCGCCGGCACCGGTCCACCGGCGAGCCGGCCGCCGGCGCCGCCCGCACGGTCGTGCTGTGGCCGGACACCTTCACCGACCACCTCTCCCCGCAGGTCGGCCGCTCCGCGGTACGGGTCCTGGAAGCGGCCGGTCTGCGCCCCCTCCTCCCGCCGACCGCGCCGCCGCGCCCCGCGTCCGACGGGCCGCCGCGCCTCCGCCCGCCGCGCCGCCACCGCCCCCTGTGCTGCGGTCTGACCTATGTCTCCACCGGCCAGCTCGACCGGGCCCGTGCGGTGATGCGCCGCACCGTCGACGTCCTTGCCCCCCTGGTACGGCCCGGCCGGCCGCTGGTCGTCCTCGAACCGAGCTGCGCCGCCGCGCTGCGCACCGACCTGCCCGAGCTGCTCGCCGACGACCCCCGCGCCGCCCATCTCGCCTCCCAGGTACGCACCTTCGCCGAGGCCCTGGAGGAGCTGGCCCCCGATTGGCGGCCCCCGCGCCTGGACCGCCCCGTCGCCGGCCAGACCCACTGCCACCAGCACGCCGTCCTCGGCGACGCGGCCGACCGCCGGCTGCGCGAACGCGCCGGGCTCACCGGTGAGTTGAGCGGCGGCTGCTGCGGCCTGGCCGGCAATTTCGGCTTCGAGAGGGGCCACTACGACGTGTCCGCGGCCTGCGCCGAGGACCAACTCCTGCCCGCGGTGCGGCAGTCTCCGCCCGAGGCGGAGATCCTCGCGGACGGCTTCTCCTGCCGCACCCAGCTCGACCAGCTCGCGGGCCGGACCGGCCGCCACCTGGCGGAGGTACTGGCCCAGGCGCTGGAGGAGGAGGGCCGCTGACCCGGGCCGCCGCCCGGGGCCCCTCCGGTGGAGCACTCCGGTGGAGCACTCCGGTGGAGCGCCGGGCGCCGGCGCGGGATGCAGCGGCCCCCGGCGCTCCGTAAGCTCGTATACGGGAGTGCTCGCCGGCGTGGCCGAGGCCCACCGGCGCCCGGCCCCGCGCGCCCTCGCGACGCGGGGCGCCGGCCCTGACGTGGAGCCGCTGATGACCACACCGCGGGACCTGCTGATCGTGGCGCTGGACGCGGAGTCCAGCCGCCCCCTGGAGCGCGGCGATCTCTCGCTCGCGCTCGCGGGAGCCGAGCTGATCGACCTCCTCGGCGCCGGAGCCGTCACGCTGGACGGCGAGCGCATCGTGCCGGGCTACCGGCCGGCACTGTCCGACGACATCCTGGAGCAGGCCGCGTCGGCGCTCGACGGCCAGGCGCCGTACGAGACCGTCGACGACTGGCTGTGGCGCAGGGGCCGCGGCCTGGCCGGGGTCTACCTCGCCGCGCTGGAGGCGGCGGGGCAGCTCACCAGGGAGCACCGCCGCTGGGTGCCCTTCGGGGCGGGCCGGGTGGGCCTGGCCGACTCCGAAGGCCGCCGCCGGGCGGTGAGCCGCTGGAGCGGGCAGGAGCCCGTCCTCGCCGCCCTCGCGACCACCGTCGGCGTCCTGGACCAGCGCACCGAGGACTCCCCGGACGTGGCCGACGACGCGGTGGCCACCGTGCTCGCCGCCGTCGACGACGCGGTCCGCCACCTGGAGTTCGAACGGCAGCGGCGCGCCATCGACGAGGCCGCCTTCGACAACGTCTGGCGGGGCGACGGGGGCTGACGACACTCCGCAACCGGACTGGGTGGCGTGGGTCGACCGCAACGAGTTGCTGATCATGAGCGGCCGGTGCTGGACGGAGTTGCGGCGTCCGCTGCGCGCCGTTCCCGTTCTGGAATCAGCGCTCGCCGTGTACGACGACACCCACGCCAGGGATAAGAGCCTGTACCTGTCGTGGCTGGCCGACTCCTACCTGACAGCCGGGGAGGTCGAGCAAGCCGCGACCGTCACGGGCCGAGCGCTGGACCTCTGCGCCGGGGTGGCTTCGGTACGCCCACGGGAACGGCTCGCTCCCGTCCTACGACGGCTCGGCGAGCACCGGACCGTGCCCGGCGTCGCCGAGGTTTTGGAGAAGGCCCATGCATAAGGAGTTACTGCCCGGAGATCGGCCCGACGGTGGTAGCGATCCAGCGTAGGTAGGCATCCGACCCGGCCACGAGCGGAACGGCCGAGACCTCAGGGTTCTTCCACGGGTGATGCTTCAGGAGGTGCGTCTCCAGCGCGGCGTATCCGTCGGCCCGGCTCTTGAGCAGGAGTTGCCACTCCTCGCCCGTCCCGAACTCGCCCGGCCGCCCCCAGCCACGGCCCCGCACCGGGTGCGCCCGGAGTACCGCTGTCCGCTGGATCGCCAGGAGTGACGACCGCGGGGCAGAGGCAGCCAGGGCCGGACTACTGCCGCCCGCGGTGGCGCCCCATGACCTCGTGGGCCAGCGCGACCAGGTCCGGGATGCGCGGATGTCCCGGCCCGTCGCGGCGGGCGATGACCACCGGGACCGGCGGGGCGTCGGTGAGCGGGACGTACGCCATCGAGGGGTGCGGGTGCATCTCGGCGGTGGCGGAGGTGGTGACGCCCACCGCGCGGCCGCCGGTGATGGCGGCGAGCCAGTCGTCGGTGTTGCCGATGGTGATCGTCGAGGAGGGGCGGGCCGAGGCCGGCCACAGGTCGAGGGTGGTGGTGCCGGAGACCGTGTTCAGGGCGATGGTGCGGTCGGCCAGCTCGGTCAGGGAGAGGGCGGCGCGGTGGGCCAGCGGGTCGTCGGCGGGGAGGCCGGCGACCCGGGGTTCGGTGGTGAGCTGCTCGGTGACCAGGCCGGGGGCGTGCACGTCGCCGCGCAGCAGGGCGGCGTCGACCGCGCCGCGGGCCAGACCGGCCGTGCGGTCGTCGATGCGCAGGAGTTCCAGCGGCGTGCCGGGGTGCTCCTTGTGCCAGCGGCGCAGCAGCGCGGTGGTGTCCGTACCGGCGGCCGACCAGGCGTGCCCCAGGCGCAGCGGCCAGCCGGGGTGGTGCGCGAAGCCCAGGGCCCGGTCGAAGGCGGCGACCGCGACCGCGGCCCGGTCGCGGAAGGCCGCGCCGTCGGGCGTGAGCGTGAGGTGGTGGGTGGAGCGGTCGACGAGGCGGACGCCGAGCTCCTGCTCCAGCTGGCGCAGGGTGCGGGAGACGGCGGGCTGGGTCAGGTGCAGCCGCTCGGCGGCACGGGTCACGCTGAGGGTGTCGGCGATGGCGAGAAAGCAGCGGAGATGACGCAGCTCGATGCTCATGCGCGCGGAGCATAACAACAGGGGAAAAGGCATTTCACGGACGAGAACGGCGGGCCTTAGCGTGGTGGGGTGAACGCTTCGCCTGCCGGTCCCGAGGGACGCATACCCGCCACAGAACTCACCACCGCGGCCCCCGGTGACGGGGCGGTCCCGCATCCGGTGCCGCCGTCGCCCGAGGTGCTGACAGCACAGGCCGAGGCCGACCGGGCGGGGGCGCCGGGGGCGCGCGGGCGGCTCGGGTCGGTCGCGCTGGTGATCGGCGGGATCGTCTCGCTGCAGTTCGGCTCCTCGGTGGCGGTGCTGCTCTTCCCGCGGGCCGGTGCGCTGGGCGTGGTCACCCTCCGCTTGGTCGTCGCCTCCCTGGTCCTGCTGCTCTTCTGCCGCCCCAAGGTGCGCGGCCACTCGCGCGGCGACTGGGCCACGGTCCTCGCCTTCGGCGTCGCCCTGGTCGGGATGAACTCGCTCTTCTACCAGGCGATCGACCGGATTCCGCTGGGTGCCGCGGTCACCCTGGAGTTCCTCGGACCGCTGATCCTTTCGGTGGCCACCTCGCGGCGGCTGCTCAGCGTGGTGTGGGCGGCGCTGGCGCTGGGCGGAGTGGTGCTGCTGGGGCGTGAGGGGTTCGACTCGCTCAATCTCGTCGGCGCGGGCTGCGCCCTGGCTGCCGGTGGCCTGTGGGCCGCGTACATCCTGCTCTCCGCCCGTACGGGGCAGCGCTTCCCGCAGGCCGACGGGCTGGCGCTGGCGATGACCGTCGCCGCGCTGCTGAGCCTGCCGCTCGGCGTCCTCAGCGCGGGCACCGCACTGCTCGACCCGGTCACCCTGGGCCTGGGCGCCGCGGTCGCCCTGATGTCGTCCGTCCTGCCCTACACCCTGGAGCTGCTCGCCCTGCGCAAGCTCCCGGCCTCCGGCTTCGCGGTCATGATGAGCCTGGAGCCGGCCGCGGCGGCCACCGCCGGCTTCCTGGTGCTGGGCCAGGCCCTGGGCTGGGCGGAGATCGTCGCGATCGGGCTGGTCGTGGTCGCGAGCGTGGGTGCGGTGCGGTCCGCGGCGGGCCGCTGACGCCCATGGCCTGATCGCACTCATGGCCTGATCGCACTCATGGGCTGATGAGGCGCGCGCCCCGGTCCGGTGGCGCGCGCCTTTCTGGCTGGTGAGGCGCCCGTCCCTGGCTGGTGAGGCGGGCGCCCCGGTACTCCCGCATGGCCCGTGGTGCCGCCCGGGCCCAGAAATCATGCATGCATGCTTGATTGTTTCTCCGTGCGCTGCCACCCTCGGTGCGGAACCCGTAACGCACCACGACGCCTGTCAACCCGCCCTGGCCGCCCGGCACATGGGCCGACGAGGGGAGTGCCGCGTGTTGGATGCCGGTCCCGTACTGGCCGATCTCAGGGCGGAGAGCGAGGAACTGGACGCGCTGGTCGCCGAGCTGCCGGCCGCGCGCTGGCGGGCGCCCACACCCGCCGAGGGGTGGACCCTCGCCCACCAGATCGCGCATCTGGCGTGGACCGACCGCCAGGCGCTGCTCGCGGCCACCGACCCCGAAGCGTTCGCCCGCGCCGCCCAGGAGGCGCTCGCCGCACCGCTCACCTTCGTCGACGAGGCCGCCGAGGCCGGTGCCCAGGCGCCGCCGGAGCAGCTGCTCGCCGACTGGCGCACCGGCCGCCGGGAGCTGTCCCGGGCGCTCGCCGCACACCCGGCGGGGGAGAAGCTGCCGTGGTACGGCCCGCCGATGAGCGTCGCGTCGATGGCCACCGCGCGGCTGATGGAGACCTGGGCGCACGGCCAGGACATCGCCGACGCGCTGGGCGTCACCCGGCTGCCCACCGCACGGCTGCGGCATATCGCCCGCATCGGCGTGCGCACCCGCGACTTCGCCTTCGTCACGCATCAGCTCGCCCCGCCCGAGGAGGAGTTCCGGGTGGAGCTGCGGGCGCCGGACGGCAGCGTATGGGCCTACGGGCCGCCCGAGGCCCGGCAGCGGGTCACCGGTGGCGCGCTGGAGTTCTGCCTGCTGGTGACCCAGCGGGCGCACCGCGACGATCTGCCCTCCCTGCGGGCCGAGGGGGCCGAGGCGCAGCGCTGGCTGGGGATCGCGCAGGCCTTCGCGGGACCGCCGGGCAAGGGCCGCGGGCCCTCCGGCAAGGGCGGCGCCGCATGAGCGGCGACGGCACCCCCGCCCGCCCCCTGGGGGCGGACCCCGACGTCCTGCGGGTCGGCAACGCCTCCGGCTTCTACGGCGACCGCTTCGACGCGCTGCGCGAGATGCTCACCGGCGGCCCCCTGGACGTACTGACCGGCGACTACCTCGCCGAGCTGACCATGCTGATCCTGGGCCGCGACCGCCTGAAGGACCCCGCCCGCGGCTACGCCCGGACCTTCCTGCGCCAGCTGGAGGAGGGACTCGGCCTGGCCGTCGAGCGCGGGGTGCGGATCGTCGCCAACGCCGGCGGGCTCAATCCGGCCGGACTCGCCGACGCCGTACGGGAGTTGGCGGACAGGGCCGGGGTGCCGGTGCGGGTGGCGCACGTCGAGGGCGACGACCTGCTGGCCCGCGGGGGGTGGGGCGAGGGCGTGCTGACCGCCAACGCCTACCTGGGCGGCGGCGGGATCGCCGCCTGCCTGCGGGCCGGGGCCGATGTGGTGGTCACCGGGCGGGTCACCGACGCCGCGCTGGTCTGCGGCGCCGCCCAGGCGCACTTCGGCTGGCGGCCGGAGGACCTCGACCAGCTGGCCGGTGCGGTGGTCGCGGGGCATGTGCTGGAGTGCGGGACCCAGGCGACCGGCGGGAACTACGCGTTCTTCGGCGACCACGACGTGCGGCGGCCCGGCTTCCCGCTCGCCGAGATCGCCCGGGACGGCTCGGCGGTGGTCACCAAGCACCCGGGGACGGGCGGGGTGGTCGACGTCGGCACGGTCACCGCCCAGCTGCTCTACGAGACCTCCGGCGCGCGCTACGCCGGCCCGGACGTCACCGCGCGGCTGGACACCGCACGCGTGGTGGCGCAGGCGCCGGACCGGGTCCGGATCGAGGGGGTGCGCGGCGAGGCGCCGCCGCCGACCCTCAAGACCGGGCTGACCCGCCTCGGCGGCTGGCGCAACGAGGTCACCTTCGTGCTGACCGGGCTGGCCGTCGAGGACAAGGCGGAGCTGGTCAAGGCGCAGATGGACGCGGCGTTCGAGGCGGCCGGCCGCCGCCCGGCCGAGGTGCGCTGGACGCTGGCGCGCACCGACCGGCCCGACGCCGACGTCCAGGAGGAGGCCGCCGCGCTGCTGCGGCTGGTGGTGCGCGACGGCGACCAGGACGCGGTGGGGCGGGCGGTCAGCGGCGCCGCGATCGAGCTGGCGCTGGCCAGCTACCCCGGCTTCCACGTCACCGCACCGCCCGGCAAGGGCTCCCCCTACGGGGTCTTCGAGGCGGTCGCGGTGCCCGCGGCGGAGGTGGCGCACACCGCCGTGCTGCCGGACGGCACCCGCCTGGCCATCCCCCCTCCGGGGCGGACGCGGCCACTGGTGCGGCTGCCGGACCCGCCGCTGCCCGAACCGCTGCCGGCCGGGACCACCCGGCGGGCCCCGCTCGGCCTGGTCGCCGGCGCCCGCAGCGGGGACAAGGGCGGCGCGGCGAACATCGGGGTCTGGGCCCGCGGCGACCAGGCATGGCGCTGGCTGGCGCACACGCTGACCGTCGAGCGGCTGCGCCAACTCCTCCCGGAGACCGCCGAGTTGTCGGTCGACCGGCACGTACTGCCGAATCTGCGCGCGCTCAACTTCGTCGTCGAGGGGCTGCTCGGCGAGGGCGTCGCGGCGCAGGCCCGCTTCGACCCGCAGGCCAAGGCCGTGGGGGAGTGGCTGCGCGCGCGGCACATGGACATACCGGAGGTGTTGTGTTGACCGTGCCGACAACCGGGCTCGACCCGACGAGCGCCGAGTACACCGAGCGGCGGGCGGCGATGCTCGCCAGGCTCGCGGACGTCGAGGCCGAGCACGCCAAGGCGATCGCGGGCGGCGGCGAGAAGTACGTCGCCCGGCACCGGGGGCGCGGCAAGCTGCTCGCCCGGGAGCGGATCGAGCTGCTGATCGACCCCGACACCCCGTTCCTGGAGCTGTCGCCGCTCGCGGCCTGGGGGAGCGACTATCAGGTGGGCGCCTCGCTGGTCACCGGCATCGGCGTCGTCGAGGGCGTGGAGTGCCTGATCACCGCCAACGACCCGACCGTGCGCGGCGGCGCCTCCAACCCCTGGACGCTGAAGAAGGCCCTGCGCGCCAACGAGATCGCCTTCGCCAACCGGCTCCCGGTGGTCTCCCTCGTCGAGTCCGGCGGCGCCGACCTGCCCAGCCAGAAGGAGATCTTCATCCCGGGCGGGGCGCTGTTCAAGGACCTCACCCGGCTCTCGGCGGCCGGCATCCCGACCGTGGCGGTGGTCTTCGGCAACTCCACCGCCGGGGGTGCCTACGTCCCCGGCATGTCCGACCACGTCATCATGGTCAAGGAGCGCGCCAAGGTCTTCCTGGGCGGGCCGCCGCTGGTGAAGATGGCGACCGGCGAGGAGAGCGACGACGAGTCGCTGGGCGGCGCCGAGATGCACGCCCGCACCTCGGGCCTCGCGGACCACTTCGCGGTCGACGAACCGGACGCGCTGCACCGCGCCCGGCGGGTCGTCGCCCGCCTGAACTGGCGCAAGGCGCACCCCGATCCGGGCCCCGCGGCACCCCCGAAGTACGACGAGGAGGAGCTGCTCGGCATCGTCCCCGGCGACCTCAAGGCGCCCTTCGACCCGCGCGAGGTCATCGCCCGGATCGTGGACGGCTCCGACTTCGACGAGTTCAAGCCGCTGTACGGGCCGAGCCTGGTCACCGGCTGGGCCGAACTGCACGGCTACCCGGTCGGCATCCTCGCCAACGCCCAGGGCGTGCTGTTCAGCGCCGAGTCCCAGAAGGCCGCGCAGTTCATCCAGCTCGCCAACCAGCGCGACATCCCCCTGCTCTTCCTGCACCACACCACCGGCTACATGGTCGGCAAGGAGTACGAGCAGGGCGGCATCATCAAGCACGGCGCGATGATGATCAACGCGGTGTCCAACTCCAAGGTCCCGCACCTGTCCGTCCTGATGGGCGCCTCCTACGGCGCGGGGCACTACGGCATGTGCGGCCGCGCCTTCGACCCCCGCTTCCTGTTCGCCTGGCCGTCCGCCAAGTCCGCCGTCATGGGCCCGCAGCAGCTGGCCGGCGTGCTGTCGATCGTCGCCCGCGCCTCGGCGGCCGCCAAGGGGCAGCCCTACGACGAGGACGCGGACGCCGGGCTGCGCGCGATGGTCGAGCAGCAGATCGAGGCGGAGTCGCTGCCGATGTTCCTGTCCGGGCGGCTCTACGACGACGGCGTCATCGACCCGCGCGACACCCGCACCGTCCTCGGCCTGTGCCTGTCCGCCGTGCACACCGCCCCCGTCGAGGGCGCGCGGGGCGGCTTCGGCGTCTTCCGGATGTGAGGCAGAAATGATCCGCTCCGTACTTGTCGCCAACCGCGGCGAAATCGCCCGCCGAGTCCTGCGCACCTGCCGCGAACTGGGCATCGCCACCGTCGCCGTGCACTCCGACGCCGATGCCGGCGCCCCGCACGTCCGGGAGGCCGACACCGCCGTCCGCCTCCCCGGCGACGCCCCCGCCGACACCTACCTGCGCGGCGAGCTGATCGTGCGGGCGGCGCTGGCCGCCGGCGCCGACGCCGTCCACCCCGGCTACGGCTTCCTCTCCGAGAACGCCGGCTTCGCGGCGGCGGTGGCCGACGCGGGCCTGACCTGGATCGGCCCGCCGCCCGCCGCCATCGAGGCGATGGCCTCCAAGACCCGCTCCAAGGAGCTGATGGCGGCGGCCGGGGTGCCGCTGCTGTCCCCCGTGGACCCGGCCGCCGCCACCGTGGACGAGCTGCCCCTGCTGGTGAAGGCGGCCGCGGGCGGCGGCGGCCGCGGTATGCGTGTGGTGCGCGAACTGGCGGACCTGCCGGGCGAGTTGAAGGCCGCCGAGGTCGAGGCGGCGGCCGCCTTCGGGGACGGCGAGGTCTTCGTCGAGCCGTACGTCGTCGGCGGCCGCCACGTCGAGGTGCAGATCCTCGCCGACGCCCACGGCACGGTCTGGACGCTCGGCACCCGCGACTGCTCCCTCCAGCGCCGCCACCAGAAGGTCGTCGAGGAGGCGCCCGCCCCCGGGCTGCCCGAGGAGCTGCGCGCGACCCTGCACCGGGCCGCGGAGCGGGCCGCCCGCGCCATCGGCTACCGCGGCGCCGGCACCGTGGAGTTCCTGGTGTCGGCCGACGGGCGGGCGTACTTCCTGGAGACGAACACCCGCCTGCAGGTCGAGCACCCGGTCACCGAGGAGATCTACCGCCTCGACCTGGTCGCCCTGCAGATCCGGATCGCCGAGGGCCGGCCGCTGGACGCCCGACCGCCCGAGCCCGCGGGGCACGCCGTCGAGGCCCGCCTCTACGCCGAGGACCCGGCGGCCGGCTGGCAGCCGCAGACCGGCACCCTGCACCGCCTCACCCTGCCCGACGGCGTCCGCCTGGACTCCGGCGTCACCGGCGGCGACACGGTCACCGTCCACTACGACGCCCTGCTCGCCAAGGCCATCGCCTGGGCACCGACCCGCGAGGAGGCCGTGCGCAAACTGGCCGGCGCCCTGGAACGCGCCCGCATCCACGGCCCCGCCACCAACCGCGCCCTGCTCGTGCGCTCCCTGCGCCACCCGGAGTTCACCGACCCGGCGGGCCTGGACACCGGCTTCTACGACCGCAACCTGGCGGAGCTGACCGGGCCCGGCGACCTGGCGGCCGCACGGGTGGCGGCGCTGGCCGCGGCCCTCGCCGACGCCCACGGCAGGTCCCGCTTCGGGGGCTTTCGCAACGTCCCCTCCGCCCCGCAGGCCAAGACCTACGACTGCGACGGCACCCCGCACGAGGTCCGCTACCGCCTGGCCCGCGGCCATCTGCACGCCGAGGGCCTCCCCGGCGTCCGGCTGCTGGCCTCCTCCGCCACCGGGGTGGTCCTCGAAGTGGACGGCCTGCGCCGGGAGTTCACCGTCACCCGCTACGGCGAGCGGGTGCACGTCGACACCCCCCAGGGCTCCTGGGCCCTGACCGCACTGCCCCGCTTCCCCGACCCCGCGGCCCGTACGGAGCCCGGTTCGCTGCTGGCCCCCATGCCCGGCACGGTCGTCCGCATCGCCGACGGGCTGGGCGAGGGATCCCGGGTCGAAGCGGGCCAGACCCTGATGTGGCTGGAGGCGATGAAGATGGAACACAAGATCACCGCACCGGCCGCCGGCACGCTCACCGCCCTGCCCGTCCGCACCGGCCGGCAGGTCGAGGTGGGCGCGCTGCTCGCCGTCGTCGCGGACTGAAAACCGCACGGACCGCACGGACCGACCCGCGGGGCCGCGCCCGGACCGCACGCACCTCACCCACGCACACAAGGAGCCTTCATGAGCAACCCTGTGATCGAGACCGAGGAACACCGCGCCCTGCGCGAAGCCGTGGCCGCGCTGGGCCGCCGCTACGGCCGGGAGTACTTCGCCACCGCCGTCGCCGAGGGCCGGCACACCGACGAGCTGTGGCGGGAGGCCGCCAAGCTCGGCTACCTGGGCGTCAACCTCCCCGAGGAGTACGGCGGCGGAGGCGGCGGCATCACCGAACTCTCCCTCGTACTGGAGGAGCTGGGGGCCGCCGGCTGCCCACTGCTGATGCTGGTCGTCTCGCCCGCCATCTGCGGCGCGGTCATCGCCCGCTTCGGCACCGAGGGGCAGAAGCGGACCTGGCTGCCCGGCCTGGCCGACGGCTCCCGCACGATGGCCTTCGGCATCACCGAACCGGACGCCGGGTCCAACTCGCACCGCATCACCACCACCGCCCGCAGGGACGGGCGGGACTGGGTCCTCAGCGGCCGCAAGGTGTTCGTCTCGGGCGTCGACATCGCCGACGCGACGCTGATCGTCGGCCGTACGGAGGACGCCCGGACCGGACGCCTCAAGCCGTGCCTGTTCCTCGTCCCGCGCGAGGCCCCCGGCTTCGGCCGCAGCGCCATACCGATGGAACTGGCCGCCCCGGAGAAGCAGTTCGAGCTGATCCTGGACGAGGTGCGGCTGCCCGCCGACGCCCTCGTCGGCGACGAGGACGCCGGACTCCTCCAGCTCTTCGCCGGGCTCAACCCCGAACGCATCATGACCGCCGCCTTCGCCCTCGGCATGGGCCGCTACGCCCTGGAACGGGCCGTGGACTACGCCCGCACCCGCCAGGTGTGGAAGGAGCCCATCGGCGCCCACCAGGCCATCGCCCACCCGCTCGCCCAGGCCCATATCGAACTGGAGCTGGCCCGGTTGATGATGCGCAAGGCCGCGCACCTCTACGACGCGGGCGACGACATGGCCGCGGGGGAGGCCGCCAACATGGCCAAGTACGCGGCGGCCGAGGCCGCGGTGCACGCCGTCGACCAGGCCGTCCACACCCTCGGCGGCAACGGCCTCACCCGCGAGTACGGCCTCGCCTCGATGATCACCGCCGCCCGGGTCGCCCGGATCGCACCGGTCAGCCGCGAGATGATCCTCAACTTCGTCTCCCACCAGACCCTGGGGCTGCCCAAGTCGTACTGAAGGCCGCCCGGAGCCACCCGGACCTTCGCCGACCTCCCGAGGTCTGCCGGGGCCTCCCGAGGTCCACTGGGACCGGCAAGCCGCCTGCCCGGTGCCCGCCGCGCCCCCTGAGCAGCGCACCCCCGTCATGGACGGCGAGTTGCCGGGCAGGCCACCCGTGCACGATCCTGCGGCGTGCACCGCGCGCCAGGGAAAGGAGCCCGACCCACCGATGACCGACGCACCCGCGACACCCCTGGTGGCGCGCTCCCACGAGCGCGGCATCACCACCCTCACCCTGGACTCCCCGCACAACCGCAACGCGCTCTCCGCCCGGCTGATGGCCGAGCTGCACACGGCGCTGGCGGACGCCGCGGCCGACGACGCCACCCGCGCCGTCGTCCTGACCCACACCGGCGGCACGTTCTGCGCCGGCGCCGATCTGACCGAGGCCACCTCCGGGGCGCCCACCGCCGGCCCCCTGGCCCTGGTCGGGCTGCTGCGCGCCATCGTGGAACTGCCCCGGCCCGTCGTCGCCCGGGTCACCGGCCATGTACGGGCCGGCGGCCTCGGGCTGCTCGGCGCCTGCGACATCGCCGCGGCCGGCCAGGACGCCACCTTCGCCTTCACCGAGGCCCGCCTCGGCCTCGCCCCCGCCGTGATCTCCCTGCCGCTGCTGCCGCGGCTCGACGCCCGCGCCGCGAGCCGCTACTACCTGACCGGCGAGAAGTTCGGCCCCGCGGAGGCCGCCGGGATGGGGCTGGTCACCCTCGCCGCCGAGGACGTCGACGCCGGGCTCGCCCCCGTACTGGAGGGCCTGCGCAAGGGTTCGCCCCAGGGCCTGGCCGAGTCGAAGAAGCTGGTCACCGCCCAGGTGCTGGCCGCCTTCGACCGCGACACCGACGCGCTCGCCGCGCAGTCCGCGCGGCTCTTCGGCTCCGCCGAGGCCCGTGAGGGCATGACCGCCTTCCTGGAGCGACGGGCCCCGGCATGGGCGCGCTGACCCCGGCCCGCGGCACCCGCCCGCCCCAGCAGGAACGCAGCCGGGCGACCCGCCTGAAGCTGCTGGAGGCGGCCGTCTCCTGCCTGGCCGAACGCGGCTGGAGCGGCAGTACGGTCTCGGTGGTCGCCGAGCGGGCGGGCGTCTCCCGGGGCGCCGCCCAGCACCACTTCCGCACCCGCGAGGACCTCTTCACCGCGGCCGTCGAGCATGTCGCCGACAAACGCCAGGGCGCCCTGAAGGCGGTCGCCCACAACCTGCCGCCCGCCGGGTCCATCGCCCGCACCTGGATCATCGTCGAGGAGCTGGTCGGGCTGTACACGGGGCCGCTGTTCAAGGCCGCGCTGCACCTGTGGGTGGCCGCCTCCGACGAGGAGCAGCTGCGCGAACGCGTCACCGCCCTGGAGGCGCGGGTGGGCCGCGAGGCGCACCGCACCGCGGTGGCCCTGCTGGACGCCGACGAGGCCGTACCCGGCGTACGCGAGACCGTCCAGGGCCTGCTCGACATGGCCCGGGGCCTGGGCCTGGCCAACCTGCTGACGGACGACTCCTCCCGCCGCGACCGGGTTGTGGAGCAGTGGGCGAAGATCATCGACGCCGTGCTCAATCCGCTGCGCTCGGCTTGATCCCACGTTGTCGGCTGTCCCGCCGTGGGGGTTTCTCGCCGTTGCGCCTGCGGCGGGCGGGGCCGCTGCGCGGGGCTGTTCGGGTGCCGGTGGCGGTCCTCCGGGGCTGGGTGTCCGGACTGCTGCGCTTTACGTCCGGACACCCAGCCCCTCCGGCCCGCCCCCTCCCGTGGATGGGTGGGAGAAGACCGGTGGGGGTGGACGTCGGCCTTCGTGCGCGCGTGGTCGACAGATGAGGCTCGCCCCCACCGACCCTTCTTCCCATCCACCCACGGGAGGGGACAGACCGTAGGACGGAGTCCGTAGGGCTGTCACCGCACCCGACAAACAACCGCCCGCCGCAGGCGAAACGGCGAACAACCACCACGGCGGGAAAGCCGAAAACGTGGGAAGCAAGCCCGAGCGCAGCTTGTCAGCGCCTGCGTGCTCGACGGCGACGGCCGGGGGCACGCCGCGGGGCCCCGCTACGGCGGCGCGGTTCATGACGACACGTACGAGAACGGCTCGGCGGCAAGCTCTGACCGCCGCCGAGCCCCACGGCCGGGCGGCTCAGCGCGCGATGTCGTCGTAGCCGGAGATCTCCTGCGGGCCGCGCGCGCCGGGTCCGACGTAGCGGGCCGAGGGGCGCACGAGCCGGCCGGTCCGCTTCTGCTCCAGGATGTGCGCGCTCCAGCCGGCCGTCCGGGCGCAGGTGAACATGGAGGTGAACATGTGCGCCGGGACCTCGGCGAAGTCCAGGACGATGGCCGCCCAGAACTCGACGTTGGTGGCCAGCACCCGGTCCGGGCGGCGGTTGTGCAGCTCCTCCAGCGCGGCCTTCTCCAGCGCCTCGGCGACCTCGAAGCGGGGGGCGGCCAGCTCCCTGGCGGTGCGCCGCAGCACCCGAGCCCGCGGGTCCTCGGCGCGGTAGACGCGGTGGCCGAAGCCCATCAGCCGCTCGCCCTTGTCCAGCGCCTTGCGGACATAGGCGCCGGCGTCGCCGGTCCGCTCGATCTCCTCGATCATGCCCAGGACCCGGGAGGGCGCGCCGCCGTGCAGCGGACCGGACATCGCGCCGACCGCGCCGGAGAGCGCCGCCGCCACATCCGCTCCGGTGGAGGCGATGACCCGGGCGGTGAAGGTGGAGGCGTTCATGCCGTGCTCGGCGGCCGAGGTCCAGTAGGCGTCGACGGCCTTGACGTGCTTGGGGTCGGGCTCACCGCGCCAGCGCTTCATGAAGCGCTCCACGACGGTCTCCGCCTTGTCGATCTCCTTCTGCGGCACCATCGGCAGGCCCTGCCCGCGCGCCGACTGGGCGACGTAGGACAGCGCCATGACCGCCGCGCGGGCCAGGTTGTCGCGGGCGGTGGCCTCGTCGATGTCCAGCAGCGGTTTCAGGCCCCATACGGGCGCGAGCATGGCGAGCGCCGACTGCACATCGACCCGGATGTCGCCGGAGTGCACCGGGATCGGGAACGGCTCGGCGGGCGGCAGACCGGGGTTGAACGCCCCGTCGACCAGCAGCCCCCAGACGTTGCCGAACGACACGTGCCCGACGAGGTCTTCGATGTCGACCCCGCGGTAGCGGAGCGCGCCGCCCTCCTTATCCGGTTCGGCGATCTCCGTCTCGAACGCGACGATTCCCTCGAGTCCGGGTACGAAGTCGGACATCAGGCGGCTCCTCAAGCTGGGGACGGCATACGGCCTGTGACCGGCTGCCGTGCGGTCGAGTCTGGTTGCGGTGCCGGCGCGGCTACGCGGCTGCGCGGGCAGCTCGCGGTCCGTACCGGTCACCCCGGTGATGCCCCGCCAGGGCGTGGGCCACGCGAGGGTCCTGCCCGCGGTGGGTCGGGGCCGCGGGCGGGCGGGGTCGGTGCGGTGCTCTTGCGGTCAGGCCGTGTGGTCAGGGCGCGCGGTGCGTCCCCTCGGGCCGGACGGAACACGATAGCTCCCCCCTGTCCGGGGGCCACAGTGCGCCGAGCCATGATTTTCTCCGGTCCCCCACCTGCGGGGAAGCGTGAGATCCGGCACACCGGTCGATTGGTCGACGGGAGGGTTACGGCTGGTCGACGAGGGGCAGACTTCCGCCCCTCCCACCTGACCGCACCCGCGGTGATGCTGCAAGATGAGGCCGTGCACCCAGCCGACGCGCCTCACGCCGAGACCCCCGATCCCTCCACCATGCGTGCGCACTACCGCGCCGAGGGACTCGCCGAGTCCGACCTCGCCGCCAGCCCCTACGACCAGTTCGCGCGCTGGTTCAAGGACGCGACCGTGGCCGGTCTGCACGAGCCGAACGCCATGGTCGTCGCGACGGCGGACGCCGCCGGCCGGCCGAGTTCACGGACCGTGCTGCTCAAGGCGTTCGACGACCGCGGCTTTGTGTTCTTCACCAACTACCACAGCCGAAAAGGCCGTGAGCTGGCGGAGAACCCCCATATCTCCCTGGTGTTTCCCTGGCACCCGCTCTCCCGCCAGGTCGTGGTGACCGGCACCGCGGAGCGCATCGGCCGGGACGAGACCGCCGCCTACTTCCGTACCCGCCCGCACGGCTCCCAGCTGGGCGCCTGGGCCAGCGACCAGTCGGCCCCGGTCTCCTCGCGCGAGGAACTGGAGCGCGCCTACGAGGAATTGGCGGCCCGCTACCCCGAGGGCGAGCAGGTGCCCGCACCGCCGCACTGGGGCGGCTACCGGATCGCCGCCGAGACCATCGAATTCTGGCAGGGCCGCCTGAACCGGCTCCACGACCGCCTCCGCTACGTCCGCGAGACGGAGTCCGAGGCCGGAGCCGGGACGGAGGCCGGAGCCGAGGCCGGGGGCGTGACCTGGAGGGTGGAGCGCCTGGCGCCGTAAGGCGGGGGCCTGGGCCCTGCGGACGGGGTCCGCCCCGCGGACCCGCATGCCCGGGCCCGCATCCCCGGACCGGCCCTACACACGCAGACGACCCGCGGGCTGCTCCTTCGCGCTCGGTGGCGCGAAGGGCCGGTCGGACGAACCGACAGCCCGCGGGTCGGGTGACTGCTGGGAATTGGCCGGCTGCGCATCTGCAGTATGCGCTGGTCCGGCGCTGCACTTCGGTGAAGCGACGGGCCGCTAGCCCGCAGCCACCTCACGCGTCCGGTGCGAAATCATTGGCCGAACCACCTCCCTTCTCGTGTGCACCACACATTAGGAAGCGCCCCGGCACCGCACAACCGAATTTTTCCGGGAGCAACGATTTCCGCGAATCGGCTGTGGGGTGTGTCACGTTCCAGTTGAATGTTCCCAGGTGGAGCACGTGCGGCCGCGTTTGTGAGGGGTGCCAGTGACTGCATCGTCGGCTTCTTCCGGTCTGTCCGG
This sequence comes from Streptomyces sp. NPDC026575, assembly GCF_055567415.1. Lineage (NCBI taxonomy): Bacteria > Bacillati > Actinomycetota > Actinomycetes > Kitasatosporales > Streptomycetaceae > Streptomyces > Streptomyces sp. NPDC026575. Next base: position 40,366 of record NZ_JBVHQM010000010.1, on the reverse strand, counting down.
CTCCTCGGCCTCGGCGCGCTGCGTCGCCGACGAGACCGAGGACTCCGGTCTGCTCGCCGCCCTCCTGGACGGCATGGACGCCGCCCTGGTCGCCTTCTCGGCGAACGGCACGGTCACCCACTGGAACCACGAGGCCGAGCGCATCCTGGGCTGGACCGCCGCGGAGGCCGTCGGCCGTAGTGGCCTGACCGGCTGGGCCGTCCGCAAGGAGGACGCCGACGGCGTCGGCGCCGCGCTCACGGCCGCGATGCGTTCCCCGGGCCGCCAGGTCCATGAGTTCGCCCTGCTGGCCAAGGACGGCCACCGCGTCCTCGTCCGCACCCAGTCCTCCGCCGTCCGCGGCCCCGGCGGCCGGGTCTCGGGCGCGTACTGCGCCTTCAGCGAGGTGCACACGCAGATCGACCTGGAGCGGTCCATCGCGCTCAGCGAGGCGCTCTTCGAGGACGCGTCGTGGGGCGTGGTGCTGGTCGACGCCGATCTGCGGCCCGCCGTCGTCAACGCGCACGCCGCCCGCATCCTGGGCGTGGGGCGGACGGCGCTGCTGGGGCGTCCGCTGGCCGAGCTGCTGGCGCAGGGCGTCGAGGAGCTGGAGTGCGCCCTGCAGCACGTCCTGGCCGAGGGCGCGCCGCCGGCCGCCGCCGAGCTGTGGGTGACGCTGCGCTCCGAGGAGGCCGAACTGCCGCGGCGGTGCTGGCGCAGCGGCTTCGTCCGGCTGGCCTCGCCGCTGGCGGAGGAGCCGGTGCCGCTGGGCGTCGCCTGGCTCTTCCAGGACGTCACGGAGGCCAAGCGCACCGAACAGGAGAACTCCCTGCTGCGCTTCCGCGCCCATCAGCTGCACCGCGCCGGCCGGGCGGCCGCGGAGTGCCCGGACCCGGCCGAGGCCGCCGCGGTCCACCTCGACTTCGCGCTGGCGGGCTTCGCCGACCACGGCCTGGTCGACCTCGCCACGAAGCCCGCCCCGGCGCCGTACGGGGTGGTCGCCGGGGACGACACGTACGAGGCCCGTGAGGCGGACGACGGGGACGGCGGCTACGAGGGGGCGGTCGCGGCCTGCGCTCTGGTACGGACGCTGTCCTCCCCGGCCGGTTCGCCCGGCCCCTCGGAGGCGTCCTCGGCGACCGGCATCCCCGTGCCGTATGTGCGCGGCCATCCGGCGTTCCAGGCGTACGAGCGTCGCGGCTCGGTGCGCAGCAGCGCCGGCTCCGCCCCGGCGGGGGACTGGGCGGCCGCCCGCAACTGGCCGGACGGCACCGTGCACGGCCTGTGCGCGGTGCTGCGCAGCCGCGGCCGCACCCTCGGCGTCGTGACGTTCCTGCGCTCGCCCGCCCGCCGCCCCTTCGACCGCGCGGACGCCGACTACGCGGAGGAGGTCGCGGCCCGCATCGCCGCCGCCCTGGACCTGTCGGGCGCGGCATCGCCCTGACAAGCCCACACCGCCCCTCACGGCTCCGCGGGACGGCCCCCTCGCCTGAGCGGAAGCCCTGCCCGGCTCCGTGGGGCGGCCCCTCGCCTCCCGCGGAAGCCCCCACCTGGCTGCGCGCAGCCTTCACCCGCCTCCGCGGAAGCCCCCGCCCGGCTGCGCGCAGTCTCCGCCCGCCTCCCGCGGAAGCCCCCGCCCGGCTACGCGCAGTCTCAGCCCGCCTCCCGGGGGAGCACCCGCCCCGCCGCCGCGCAGCCTTCACCCGCCTCCGCGGGAATGCCGCCCCGCCCCACCACGTTGTGGCCCCGCAGGGGGCCCTCGCGTCCCCTACGGGATGTGTTCGCCCACCCCCTAGGCGTACCCCCCCCGTACCCCCGCCCCCGCCGCCTCTCACTCCCGGTAGAAGATCCGGTCCGCGTACTCGCTCATCACCCGGGCGTTCCAGTCGTGCCCGCCGTCGACGTTGCCGGAGCGCAGCAGCGGCGGGTCGATACCCCGTTCGGTGAGGGTGCCGGCGGCCGTCGCCACCATGGCCTGCATGATCGCGCTGGTGACCACCGTGGAGGCGGGGGCGAACGGTGCGTCGATGTCGGGCAGCGTCAGCTCCGCGTCGCCGACCGGGATCCGGCTGTCCAGGACGAGGTCGCAGTGGTCCTTGAGGAACCCGCCGGAGGCATGCCGCGAGGCGGTCGTCGCCGCGTACGCCACCGACGTCACGCCGATGACCTTGATGCCCAGGGCCCGCGCGTTCATCGCCATCTCGACGGGCAGCGCGTTGCGCCCGGACAGCGAGATGATCACCAGCACATCGCCCGCCCGCAGCGGACTGGTGTCCAGGACGGCCGCGGCCAGCCCGTCGACCCGCTCCAGCGCGCTGCCGAGCGTCGCGGGCCGTACGTCGACGCCGACGACACCCGGGACGGACAGCAGATTCATGACCGCGAGCCCGCCCGCCCGGTAGACCGTGTCCTGTGCGGGGAGCGAGGAGTGGCCGGCCCCGAAGGAGAAGACCCGGCCGCCCGCCGCGACGGTGTCCGCGATCAGCCGCCCGGCGGCGGCGATCCGCTCGCCCTCCTCGTCGCGGACCTGTCGCAGCAGGTCGATCGCGGCGTCGAAGTACTGTCCGGCCAGCCGGTCGCTCCGGTCGCTGTCAGCCATTGCCGCGGGCCCCTCTCGTCGGATCACGTCGGATCTCGTCGTATCTGATCAGTGGCGCGGATCACGTTGCGGTCTGGACCAGTGCCCTGTCAATACGGCCCGACGGGGTCCGCTCCGCGGACGACGAGGCACCGTTGTCAGCGGGATGCGTCAGAATTGAGTCCAGGGCCACCGCACCACACATCAAGGGGCACGCATGTCCGGATTGATCGACACCACGGAGATGTATCTCCGCACCATCCTCGAACTCGAAGAGGAAGGTGTGGTCCCCATGCGCGCCCGCATCGCGGAGCGGCTCGAGCAGAGCGGCCCGACGGTGAGCCAGACGGTCGCGCGCATGGAGCGAGACGGGCTGCTGACGGTCGCCGGCGACCGGCATCTGGAGCTGACGGAGGAGGGCCGGCGGCTGGCGACCCGGGTGATGCGCAAGCACCGCCTCGCCGAGTGCCTGCTCGTCGACGTCATCGGGCTCGAATGGGAGCAGGTCCACGCCGAGGCGTGCCGCTGGGAGCATGTGATGAGCGAGGCGGTCGAGCGCCGCGTCGTGGAGCTGCTGCGGCACCCGACGGAGTCGCCGTACGGCAACCCCATCCCGGGCCTTGAGGAGCTCGGCGAGAAGGCCGAGGCCGATCCGTTCCTGGACGCGGGCATGGTGAGCCTGATGGACCTGGACGCCGGTGCCGACGGCAAGACGGCCGTGGTGCGCCGCATCGGTGAGCCGATCCAGGCGGACGCCCAGCTGATGTACACCCTCCGGCGGGCCGGCGTGCAGCCGGGCGCGGTGGTCAGCGTGACGGAGTCGCCGGCCGGTGTGCTGGTCGGCAGCAGCGGCGAGGCCGCCGAGCTGGACTCCGAGATCGCCTCGCATGTCTTCGTCGCCAAGCGCTGAAGCCGTGTGCTGATCGCGGCTTGCCGCGAGCGGTTTCTTTCTTTTCGCTTTTCGCACTCTCTCCGAGTGCCCTCACGAGCCCGCTGAGCTGCGCCGACGCGCCGCCGAGCGGGCTCGGTAAGTCCTTGCGTGTTGAACGGACTTGTGCGAATCCGTGCGATACGGCCGGTCTCGTGTCACGCTGACGCATGGCCATGCGTCGGCCTGTCCTTGCCAGGGAGGGGGCTCGGATGCATCCGCTGAGTCTGGAGACGGTCAGGGCCCCGGCGCTGCGAGCAGCCGGGGCCCTGCCTCCCCATGTCCCCCACCCAAGACCCGGAGCCCCGAGCTCTCAGGGTCTTCCCCCACAGGCCCCCTTCCCGGTAGGGCCTGCCTCCCGGCAGATGTCTCCCCGTGGTGAGCGCGGCCAATCCTTGAGCGAGGTCACTCGAACGAGGGGTGTTCTGCGCCGGAGCGGTGCGTTCGAATAGGGGTTCGATAGTGTGGAGCTGCTCACGGGACGATTGGGGGTGCCAGGGCACATGGTGCGGCGCATCGATGTGACGGGGGCCGGCGGCGTGCGACTGGCCGCCTGGGAATTCACCGACCCGCCCAAGACCGGCGGCGGGCTGGAAGGCGGCGAGCAGCGTCCGGGCGTGCTGCTGCTCCATGGCCTCATGGGGCGCGCCGCGCACTGGGCGGACACCGCCCGGCGGCTGAGCGCCCGTCACCGCCCGGTTGCTCTGGACCAGCGCGGGCACGGCCGCAGCGAGAAGCCCGCCGACGGTCCGTACGACCGTGAGGCGTATGTCGACGACGCCATCGCGGCCATCGAGCAGCTGGGCCTCGCTCCGGTCGCCCTGGTCGGGCATGCCATGGGCGCCCTGACGGCGTGGCAGTTAGCGGCCCGGCGCCCGGATCTGGTCAGTGCGCTGGTCATCTGCGATATGCGGGCCTCCGCGCTGGGTGCGGCCTCGCAGCGCGAGTGGACCGAGTGGTTCCGTTCCTGGCCGGTGCCGTTCGCCACGCTCGCGGATGTCCGCAAGTGGTTCGGTGAGGACGATCCGACCCTGGAGCGGCCGCGGCCGGCCCGTGGTGAGTTCTATGCCGAGGTGATGGCCGAGCGCGCCGACGGGTGGCGACCGGTCTTCTCCCGTCGGCAGATGCTGACCGCTCGCGAGACCTGGGTCCATGACGCCCATTGGGACGAGCTCGCCCAGGTGCTGTGTCCGGCGCTGGTCATCCGCGGCCTCGACGCCGAACTGGGCCGCGCCGAAGCCCAGGAGATGGTCCGCGTCCTCCCCAGGGGCGCCTACGCCGAGATCCCCGAAGCGGGCCATCTGCTCCCCTGGGAACAGCCCGACGCCTGGTGCGACGCCATCGAACCGTTTCTCCATACGGCGACGACGCCGAGCTGAGGGGCACGGGGCGGCAGAGCGCGCGGGGTGCGCGGCGGACACGGGGCGTGTCGCGGTCCCTTCGGCGGCCGCGACACGGCGATATGACGCTCAGACGGCTGAGGCCACTTCAGCCGCCCGAGTGCTTCAGTCGCCTGAGTGCTTCTGTCGCCCTGTCGCCCTGTCGCCCTGTCGCCCTGTCGCCTTGACGGCGTGACGGCGTGACGGCGTGAGCGCCCGAGCGCCCGAGCCGTCTCAGGCGCCGTGGCTGGAGCTTTGGCCGTCAGTTCGGCGTGCGGGTGGAGTGCCCCAGCCCAGCCCAGCCCGGCCCAGCCCAGCCCGACCTGGCGTGCGGGTGAAGTGTCCTCAGTCCAGCGTGCGGGTGAAATCGCCGCGCTGGACGCGGCCGGTGAGGGAGTCGTCCGCGCCGCTGAGCAGCGAGCCGTAGCCGGTGGCGGCCCAGAGGCTGTTCTCGGCGGGGACCTCGAAGTACGGGACGGGGCGGCCGTCCCGCCGGTCGGTGAGCACCTCCGGGGCGCGCCGGGTGCGTACGGCGCGCAGACAGGTCTCGCAGGCGGCCACCCGCAGCTGTTCACGGCGGCCCAGGGGCCGCCAGGGTATGCGGCGGACGGCGGGCCCGTGCAGCGGGTGGAAGAAGCACAGCGGGAGCGTGGCGGGGGCTTTGGAGAGCGCCGCGCGGCCCTCGGCGATCAGCGCGAACACCCCTGCCAGATCGACGGTTCCGCGCGCCCGGTCCAGGACCGTGCCGGCCGCGGCGTAGGCGTCCAGGGCCCGTTCGAGGGCGGCCGGTTCGCCCTGCGCGGCCCGCGCCTCCTCGCCCAGCCGGACGACTTCCTCGTTCGCGCGGTCGCGCAACCCGGCCTCGTCGGCCTTCCGCGCGGCGGCGAAGACCGAACGCGGCAGCGCGAACGGCGTCGAGAGGTCGCGCAGCCGGGCCCGCCGCCGCAGCAGCAGTCCCGCCGCGGCCAGCAGCAGCACCGGTCCGACGACGAGGGACAGGGTCCGTATGAGCGGGGAACCCTGGGCGTCCGACGGGGCCGCCTTGTCCGCGCCGGACGGCTTGCCAGGTCTGGGCGTCGAGGTGCCCAGGCTCTGGGCGGTGGCCTTCTCGTACACCGCGTCGCCGTTGCCGGCCTTGATGATGCTGATGGCGCGGGCGACGCGCCGGGCCGGCCCCGCGCCCTTCATGTCGTCCTGGAAGAAGACCGCGGCGGCGGCGCGCGACGCCTGATGGGCGTTCGCGGGCCATTCGCGGGCGGAGATGTCGCCGGGCAGGTCCCCGAGCGTGATCAGGATCGACGGGCCGCCGCCCATCCGGTCGTGGACCACCTCGGCGAGCTGGTCCGGCTTGCCGCCCCAGCTGTCGCCCTCGACCAGCGGCACCAGCGCGACCCGGATCGGCAGGCCGGTCCGCTTGATCTGGTCGACCAGCTTGCGCTGCTGGTCGGCGTCGACGGCCGTGGAGAGGGACGGGTCGACATGGACGGGCGAGCGGCGCAACGCATCGGCGATCTTCTGCCCCGGGCTCTCTCCGCCCGGACTCCGGTCGGCGGCCGCACCGGGCGCCGCCGCGGCGAACAGCAGCGCGACGGACGAGGCGCCGAGGCCGAGGACGGTCCGCAGCCGGCGGGCGGCCGGGCGCCGCCGGGGGCCGGAACCGTGAGTGGGGTCAGTGCACACCGAAGTACTCCCGTACATCGCGGGTGAGTTGATCGATTCCGGCGCCGTCGCCGAGCGCGGCCAGCGGTCCGGGGAGAGCGGGGTACGGGGCGGACGATCCACGCCCGGCGCCGCCCGAGGAGCGCAGCCGCAGCACCGGGCCGGGGGTCGCCCGGCACGCCTCGCACACCGGCAGCGACCGGGCCCGGCCGCCGTCGTCCGGCTGTATCTGTGCGCGCTTGCGGGCCGCGCCGTGCAGCGGGTTGCGATGGCAGGCGTGCTGTGCGGCGGCCGGTTCCTCGATGGCGGTGCGGCCGGCGCGGGCCAGCACGACGGCGCAGGCGAGCGCGGTGGGGGTGGCATCGGCGTCGATCCGGCTGTCGCTGTCGCCGTCGATCAGCAGGGCGGCGGCGTCCAGACACTCCCACGCCCGGCGCCGGTCGTCCTCGGGCAGGGCGGCGGTCGGCTCCAAAGCGGCGGTGAGGGCGTCGAGTTCCTGCCGGGCGGTGCGCCGCAGCCACGACAGCGAGGGCTGGTGCGGTGCCTGGGGGAGGCCCTGGGCGCCCTCCGCCGCCCGCACCCGGCGGGTGACCACGCGGACGATGCCGCACCCCGCCGCCACCAGCCCGAAGAGCAGGCCCGCGGCGAAGGTCCCGATGAGCAGACCGGGCGCGAAGTCCCCGGCGAACAGGCCGGGCAGCGTCTGCTCCTCGGCGGGGTCGGCGGTGGACGGCGGGACATAAGGGGTGTTGCCGGCGCGGTCCTTGGGGGACTTGGCGAGGTACGTCAGCAGCTGGTCCAGGCGGCGGCCGAGCGCGGGGTCGGTGGATTCGGGGTACGACAGATCGCGCGGGCGGTCGATGAGGTACATGTCGTTCACGCGGGTGCCGTAGTTGACGACCTCGATGCCGCCGGACACCGGCTCGGCGAGCACGATGAGCAGATCGCGGCGCAGCCGGTCGTGCAGCGACTTGGCCAGCAGTTCCTTGTCGCCGCCGGACTCGTCGTCGGTGCTGCTGGGCACGGCGGCGATCACCACCGGAAGGTCCATCCCGCGCAGCCGCCTGCGCAGGCGGTCGCTCTCGGCGGTGTCCAGCGCGGGTGTGCTCTCCGGGTCGAGGTAGAGCGGGTCGCGGCGCAGTCCGTCGGCGACCCGGTCGAGGCGCGCGCGCAGGTCGGTGGCCGTGGGCCGGGAGCCGTCGCCGCTGTCGGTGTCGTCGAAGACCTGCGACGCGGTGAAGGCGATCAGACCGGCCAGCACCACGGCCCCCGCCAGGAGGGGCAGCAACCGCGTGCGCGGAAGCCGCCCGGGGCCGCCGGCCGTGCGCTTGGCGGCGCCCCCCTTCTTGCCGGCGCTTCCCTTCTTCCCCGGGCGCGCCGTCGAGCCGCCGCCCGCCTTCGTCCCGCCGAGCGCAGCCGGTGCGCCCGCGGCCGCCGTGCGGCGCACCCGCCGCCGCCGGAGTGCGTACACCGTGATCAGCAGGGCGGTGAGCGGGATCCCGGCGACCGCGATGCCGGTCACAAAGCTCTGGTTCTCGCGGTCGGTGCGGCTGGTGTGCAGGCCGGGCGGTTCGTCCGCCGACCCGTGCCCGTAGGTGGCGCGCGCCTTCTCGGCGCGCTGATGTGCCTGCCCGGAGGTGGCCACCTCGACGAAGTGCCGGAAGACCTCGCGGGGTGTGGCGTCATACGGCAGCTCGTACAGCGTCGCGGTGTCCGCGTCCTGGGCACCCGGCAGGCTCACGCCGTAGGTCTGCACCGCGTCCAGGCCGGAGTCGGTCATGGCGACATACAGGCCCTTGCGCCCCAGCCGGTCATGGACACCGGCGAGCAGGGCGTCGGCCTGGGAGCCGTAGGCAGAGCTCGGCAGCACGATCACATACGTGGGCACGCCCAGCCGCCGGGCCTCCCGGGCGAACTCGGGCGCGGACGAGCGGGGGACGGCGCGCGGGATCTGGTCGCTGATGTAGACCGGGCTCTTTCGCAGCTGCTCGGCGAGGTACGCGAGCTGCGTGGGGCGGTCGGGGCCGGCCGGCGCCGCCTGTACGGCGCCGGCGCACAGCAGCACCGCCAGCCAGCCCGTCACCAGCACGATTCCGGCGCGCATCACCGCCCCCACCCCCCCCCGTTTGTCCCCCGTCGTCACCGCGACCCTCGTCGCTGTCGTCGCCACGACGCTACCGCCCGCGCGCACCGGCCGGCGCGGCCTGTGGATAACCTCACGGCACGGCCGCACCGGCCCGGTGGGCCGGGCGTTCACCCCTTGCTGACCGCTCCCAGGATCTCCGGCAGCCGACGGGCCACGCGGGGTGCCGCCACCCGCAGACCCAACTCGGCGATCAGCGCGCCGTAGACCGCACCGACCGGCAGCAGGATCCACAGCATCGCGTGCAGGTCCGCGACGTGCAGCCAGATCGTCAGCGCCAGCAGCGGCGAGCACAGCACCGCGCCCATCAGCACGCCGCCGAAGAGGCTGAACCAGGCGATGGCGCCCTGCCCGGGAGCGACGTTCTTGTTGCCCTCCGAGGGGATCGAGTACGGGAAGACCGCCGACGACAGCGCACCGGTGGCCATCAGGGCGCCCAGCACGGCCAGCGAGAGCCCGTACACCTCCACGAAGTCCGACCAGGGCCCGATGAGCGCCGCGGAGCCGACGACGACCAGCGTCACGTACGGGACGGCCACCAGCGCCAGCGCCAACGCGCGGGCCCGCAGCTCCTGATAGGCGTCCCGCCGGGTGGCGATCGTCGAGGCGACCATCCAGAACGCCGAGGTGTCCTGCCCGAACTGGTTGTACATCTGCATCCCGAGCAGCGCGGACGCCGAGAACGCGGTGTAGATGCTGCCGTTGCCCTGCACGGACGAGACGATCGGCACCAGCAGGCCGACGCCGATCGACGTCGCCCAGGACATCTTCGACTTGGGGTCGCGCCAGGCGTAGCGCAGCGTGCGGAGCATGACCGTGCCCGTACGGCCGTCCGGCAGCAGCCGCGCGAGTCCCCGCTCGCCGGTGCCGGAACGGCGCGCGCTGTCCTTCTCGACCGCCTGGAGGGTGGAGGAGTCCGGCGAGGTCATCAGAGCGGTCAGGGTGCGCTGCCACCACCACAGCAGCAGGGCCAGCGCCAGCGCCGCCAGTGCCAGACCGGCCGCCGCCCGCCCGTACGCGCCGTTCCCGGCGTCCTCGACGGCGCTGACGGCCGAGGCCGGCGGCACCCAGCGCAGCACATTCCCCAGCGGCTCCAATACGGACAGGCCGTCGGGGCTGCCCAGCTTCTGGGCGGCGATGTTGACGCCCTGCGCGCCGATCGCGATGAACAGCCCGCTCAGGACGGCGAGATCGCGGCCGCGGCGGCTGGTCAGCAGCCGCACCGAGGCCGTGGCGATCGCGCGGGCCAGCGAGACGCACACCAGCACCACCAGGACGACGGCCAGGACACCGACGACCGCGCCGAGGGCTCCCTTGGCCACCGCGATCACCGCGCCGGTCACCAGCGCGAGGGTGACGAACGGGCCGATCCCGACGAGCGAGGCCACCAGCAGCGAGACGATCAGCGGGCGCGGCCGCAGCGGCAGCATGACCAGCCGGGTCGGGTCCAGGGTCTCGTCGGAGGCGGGGAAGAACAGCGGCATCACCGCCCAGCCCAGCGTGAGCAGGCCGGTCAGCAGCACGACCAGCGCGCCGACGTGGGCGTTGCCGCGCAGCGCGGTCAGCCCCAGCACGACGCCGGCGGCGAAGAGCAGGCCGACGAGGACGGACCCGACGTACGCCAGCGTGCGCCCGGTCGACTGGCGCAGCCCGTTGCGCAGCAGCGACAGCTTCAGCCGTACGAAGACGGCGGTCGGGGACGGCGCGGCGGCCGGCCGCGCGGCCACCGCGGTGGATTCGCTGCTCATCGGGCGCCGCCGCCCAGCCAGTCCAGGCTCTGCCCGGCGGCGCGGTCGTTCGCGCCGACCAGTTCGAGGAAGGCGTCCTGCAGGGAGGGGGCCGCGCCGCGCACCTCGTCGAGCGGCCCGTCCGCGCGGATCCGCCCGGCGGCCATCACCGCGACCCAGTCGCACAGCGACTCGACCAGCTCCATCACATGGCTGGAGAAGATCACCGTCGCCCCGGAGGCGGTGTAGCGCTCCAGTACGCCGCGGATGGTCTGCGCCGACACCGGGTCGACGCCCTCGAAGGGCTCGTCGAGGAAGAGGATCTCGGGGTTGTGCAGCAGCGCCGCGGCCAGCCCGATCTTCTTGCGCATACCGGTGGAGTAGTCGACCACCAGCTTGTGCTGGGAGCCGGCCAGGTCCAGGACGTTCAGCAGCTGGTCGGCCCGCTTGTCGACCTCGTCGCCCGGCAGGCCGCGCAGCCGCCCTATGTAGCCGAGCAGTTCGCGTCCCGAGAGGCGCTCGAAGAGCCGCAGGCCCTCCGGGAGCACACCGATCCGGGACTTGACGGCGACCGGGTCCTGCCAGACGTCGTGCCCGCCGATCTCGACCTGCCCGGAGTCCGGTCGCAGCAGGCCGGTCACCATGGACAGGGTGGTGGTCTTGCCCGCGCCGTTGGGGCCGACCAGTCCGATGAAGCGGCCGGCGGGCAGCGTCAGGTCGATGCCGTTGACGGCGATCTGCTCGCCGAACCGCTTCCACAGCCCCTGGATACGCACCGCGGGCGGGCCGCCCGCGGCCTGTGCCGTGGCCGGCCCGCCCGAAGCGGCGGCCGATGCGTCCTGCGGCGGTGCCGACACGGCCCGCCCCTTGTGGTCTTCCGGTTCGTTGGCCACCGGTCCTGCCCTTCGACGTCCCCGCAGGGGCCGTCCTGACCCCCGTCCGACATCCCACGATACGAGCAGGTACCGACAGGCGGCCGCCGCGGGGCCGCGGGCGGCGGCGGGCAGCGGCGGGCGGCGGAGCGGGCGGGCCGCGGGTCAGCGCGCCCGGACGGCCGCCGCGTCCTGGGCGCAGGCGTACGCGAGCGGGCTGATCAGCTCGTCCGCGTCCGGCAGCCAGCGGTTGGTGGCGGTGGGGCGGCGCGCCCACTGCACCGAGCCGTGCGAGCCCACCCGGGTCGGCGGGGCGGCGATGTACTCGCCCTCGCCGCGGCAGATCAGGTCGAGGCCGGCCGGCGCCCAGCCGATCTCCCGTACGCGAGCGGGGACCTTCACCGCGGCACCGGGCAGGACGAGGAAGAGCATCCGGCGGTCCGGGGTGCGGGTGACCGGGCCGAGGGCCAGCCCCATCCGCTCCATACGGGCCAGCGCCAGGCAGCCCGCGGTCTCGGGCACGTCGAGGGCCTCGAACGCCCGGCCCGTCGGCAGCAGGATCGAAGCCCGCGGCTGCTTGCTCCACATCCGGCGGACCGCCGTCGCGCTGCCGCTGGCCAGCCCGGCCCAGCCGGGGGCGGTGGGGTGCGCGCCGGGCGCGGCGCAGTCGCCGGCCTCGCACGAGCAGCGCAGCCGCTCGCCGTCGTGCTCCAGCCATGCGCCGGGGAACACGTCCCAATGCCGCTCTTCCGCGTAACGCACCGCAGTTTCGAGCAGCTGCTCGCCGCGCTGCTTGGGGATCTGCGAGGCTCCTGTGACTCCGATGGTCTCTTCCACGCATATGACAACTCTCCGTGTCACCAAGGGTTACGGCTGAATGGATGAGCTGCCCGGCGCATCGTTCTCGCACGTGGGGCGCATGGATGCACCGGTGGGGGCGCGTGTGCGGATGGGGCCCGGCGAGCGGGTAGCCACCTGCGTGACGGGCGGAGAGGCCGCCCGGCGGCAGGCCGCGGTGCATGAGGGGGAGGCCCTGCACGGCGGTGCCGCTCTTAGCGCACGAGCGCCGTCGCGCCATTCCCGATCGTCAGAGCAGTCGCGTGACCCGCGCGCCATGACCGGCTTCGGTGAACAGCGCTTCGCACGGGACGCCCGGAATCTTGCACAAACCGCTCATGAACCGGCATCCGCTGCAAAGCGTGTATCCAACCGATCCCGCCCATCGCGCGTATCCGGGAACTCTCGGATATCCGGGATATTCGCGGGGCATCGATCACGGGGAACGGCGTTCGACGGCGAACGCGCAGCAGTAACCAGGGGGTACAAGCATGGCCGCCAGGCCACTCGTCGCGCGGCAGCCCAATGAGCGGCTGCAGGCGCTCATTCAGGAAGCCGCCTGCTCCAACGCGGGGCTCGCCCGCCGCGTCAACATGTGCGGCGCGGAACACGGTCTCGACCTGCGCTACGACAAGACCTCCGTGGCCCGCTGGCTGCGCGGGCAGCAGCCGCGCGGCCGCGCCCCGGCCGTCATCGCGGAGGCACTGGGCCGCAAGCTGGGCCGCACGGTCACCATCGACGAGATCGGGATGGCCGACGGCAAGAACCTCGCATCAGGGGTGGGGCTGCAGTTCTCGCCGACCGTCCTCGGGGCGATCGAGCAGGTCTGCGAGCTGTGGCGCAGCGACGTCGGCCGACGGGACTTCCTCAGCGGCTCCACGGTCGCGGCCTCGGCGCTGGTCGAGCCCAGCCGCGACTGGCTGATCACCGGCGCCGACACCCAGGTCGCCCGGAACGCCGGGGCCCGGGTCGGGGTTTCGGACGTCGAGGCGGTGCGCGCCATGACCACGGCGCTCGGCGAACTCGACCACCGCTTCGGCGCCGGGCACGTCCGGCCGGTCGTCGTGCACTACCTCAACAGCGTCGTCTCCGGGCTGCTGGCCGGCTCCTACCGGGAGTCCGTTGGGCGGGAACTGTTCGCCGCGGTGGCCCGGTTGACGGAGCTGGGCGGCTATATGGCCGTCGACACCGGGCAGCCCGGTCTCGCGCAGCGCTACTACATCCAGGCGCTGCGGCTGGCCCAGGCGGCCGGTGACCGCGGTTACGGCGGCTACGTGCTCGCCGCGAGCATGAGCCATCTCGCCGCCTCGCTCGGCAATCCGCGGGAGATCGCCCAGCTGGCGCGCGCCGCGCAGGAGGGCGCCCGCGGGCACGTCACCCCGCGCACCGAGGCGATGTTCTGCGCGGCGGAGGCGCGCGGGCACGCCCTGATGGGCGACGGCCGGGCCTTCCAGGTGGTGGCCGGCCGGGCGGTCGCCGCGATGGAGCGCGCCCAGGCGGCCACGGACGCGGGCGACGACCCGGTGTGGATCGCGCACTTCGACCAGGCGTATCTGGCCGATGAACTCGCCCACTGCCACCGGGACCTGGGGCAGCCCGGCCCCGCCGGCCAGCGCGCCCAGGAGGCGCTGAACGGGCATCCCAAGGACCGGGCGCGGCGCCGCGCCATCGGCATGCTGCTGCTGGCCGGCGCCCAGGTGCAGCAGCGCGAGGTCGAGCAGGCATGCCATACGGGTACCCAGGCGGTGGAGCTGCTGAGCGGGCTGCGCTCGGACCGCGGCGCGGAGTATCTGGAGGACTTTCAGCTGCGTTTGGAGCCCTATCGGGACGAACCGGTCGTGCGGGAGTTCAGCGCACGACTGGAGCTGCGGGCCGCGGCGGCGTGACGGGCCCGCGGCGGCCGGCGAACGGTCCGGGGAAAGGGGGTGGATCCGCACGGTGACCAGGGGGCGTGGTCGAACGTCGCTGCGAACCGGTAGCGTGCAGCCGACGATTCCGTAGGTCTGCACGTTGGTAGGAGTCACGGTGACGCAGAGCGGACAGGGCCACGACCCGCAGAATTCTGCGGCCGGTCCCGCGCGAGAGGGCATTGTGCTGCCCGCCAACGGTGAGCCGTGGGTGCCCGACCAGCAGGCCGCGCCGCCGGCCGGGCAGCCCTGGGGTCAGCCCTGGGGCCCCGGTCAGCAGGCCGCCCCCGCCCCCGAGCCGTACGGGCAGCAGCCCGCCCAGGGGCAGGGGTACGGCCAGCAGCAGGGCTACCCCCAGCAGCCCCCGGCGCAGGCCCCTCAGGCCCCCATGCCGCCGCAGGCGCAGCCCCAGGGAGGCCAGGGCTTCCCTGCGCCGCCCCAGGGGCAGCCGTCGATGCCGCCCGTGCCGCCACCGGCCCAGCAGGCGCCGGGGCAGCACACCGCGCCGCCGCCGTACGGCCAGCAGGGCGGCCCGGCGCCCCAGCTCCAGCCTCAGCCCCCGTCGCAGCCCCAGCCGGGCCCCACGGGGGAGCTGGTGCGGGCGACGCCGCAGCAGGCCGCGCCGCTGCCGCCCGCCGCGGGCGACGCGGAGGCGACCACACTGATACCCCCCTTCGCCGCACAGTCCGGCGGACCGGGCGCCGCGCCGCTGCCGCCCGAGGCGGCCTCGCGCCCCGAGACGCCCGACGAGTCCACCACGATGCTGCGCGCCATCAAGCCGCCGCAGGGCGGCCCCCAGGGCCGGCCGATGCCGCAGTCCCAGCCGATGCCCGGCGCCGGTGGCGACTCCGAGGCCACCCAGCTGATCGCCCCGGTGGGCGCCGGGACGCCGACCCCGCCTCCGGGCGCGCCGTACGGCGTCCCCCCGGGCGCACCCGGCGACCGGTCCACGCCCGCCGAGTTCGAGGGCCTGTTCCGCGACGGGCCGGGCGTGGCGCAGACCGGCGCGCCGGACTCCACCGCGCAGCTGCCCCGCTTCGAGGACCCGGGCCGGCCGCCGTACGGCGCGCCGGGCCAGGGCTACGGCCAGCAGTTCCCGCCCGGTGGCGGCTACGACCAGCAGACCGCCCCCTATGACGACGACGCCGACGGCGGTCGGCGGCGCCTCGCCCCGGCCGTGATCGTCGGTCTCGTCGTGGTGGCGCTCGCCGGCGCCGGCCTCGGCGTGGGCTGGGCGCTGAGCGGTGGCGACGAGGACACCGCCAAGAAGCCCGGCCCCGGCCGCAGCGCCGCCAAGGACGCCGGCGCCAAGGACGAGCCGAAGCCGACCACCGACCCGGCCGAGGCCCAGGCCAAGGGCCTGGACGCGCTGCTGGGCGACAGCAACAACAGCCGCGCTTCGGTGATCGGCGCCGTCAACGGCATCAAGTCCTGCAACAACCTCGACGGTGCGGCCAAGGATCTGCGGGCCGCGGCCGGGCAGCGAAACGACCTGGTCAAGCGGCTTCAGCAGCTTCCCGTCGACAAGATCCCCAATCATGCGCAGCTGACCGCGGCGCTCACCAAGGCCTGGCAGTCCTCGGCCGCCGCGGACAACCACTACGCGGCCTGGGCGGGTCAGGTCGGCGGGAAGAAG
The DNA here is from genome assembly GCF_055567415.1 of Streptomyces sp. NPDC026575. NCBI lineage: Bacteria > Bacillati > Actinomycetota > Actinomycetes > Kitasatosporales > Streptomycetaceae > Streptomyces > Streptomyces sp. NPDC026575. Next base: position 24,721 of record NZ_JBVHQM010000010.1, on the reverse strand, counting down.
GGCTGCCACAAGGGCAAGGCCAAGGTCACCAAGCAGACCGCGCAGGGCAACGTCGCCAGCGGCCAGGCGACCGCGGCCAAGAAGCAGGCCGCGCAGATCTGGAACCCGCTCGCCCAGAAGTACGGCCTGACCGAGCGCCGCCCCGAGCAGCTCTGAGCCGCGCTCGGGGAGGGCCGTCCGCTGTGGGCGGGGCGGCCGGTCAGTCGTCCGTCCGCCGCCGCTCCAGCGTCTTGGTGACGTTCACGAAGCCGCCCCGCTGGGCGACCAGTTCGCCGTTGCGGACGACCTGGTAGGTCACCATGGCGTTGACGATGCGCGGGAAGTCCTGGACGGCGAGCATGTCGTCCTCGCGCCAGCGCAGCTTGGGGGTCAGGCCACCGGTGTCGATGGCGCGGTCGCCGCGGTCCAGCGTCGTCTGCAGATCGCGCGAGGTGATGTCCTCGACGCCCCGGTCGTCCAGTTCCTCGATCAGGCCGCGCAGGACGGTGTAGGCGATCCAGGTGGTCTGGACGCCCTGGTCGGCGGGGTCGACGCGGTTGTCCTCGAAGGCGAAGTCGTTGATCACCTTGCGCATCGGATTCCAGCGGTGGTCGTCGGCGACCGGATACCAGCCGGTGATGTCGGCGCCCTCCAGCGGCCCGGACATACCGCCCGTACGGTTCAGCAGGGACTGGCCGACACTGCCGAGTACGGAGGCGACCCGGACCTTGGGGCTGTCCTCCTGGAGGCGGCGGAACGAGTCGAAGAAGGCGTCCGTGTGGTCGCCGAGCGCGGCGGCCACACAGGCGCCCGGCGCCTTGCCGCCCGCGTCCGCCCTGCCGTAGACGGCCGGGTCCGCGCCCACCTGCTCAAGGGCCCGGGCGACCTCCGCCGAGTAGTCGGTGCCGTCCTCGGGGGCCTTGATGTCCTTGGCCGGCTTCCGGCTGCCGCTCTCCAGGCCGGAGTTGAGCAGCGAGGGCATCTGGTCGCCCTGGATGGTGTCGGGGCGGACCAGCGCCACGCGCCGGCAGTCGCCGGCCAGCTGACGGCCGTTGCCGGCGAGCAGGGATGCCTGGCCGCCGTTGACGGGGTAGGACAGCGGGCTCTCGAACTCCTCGTCGGAGGCGCCGTAGCCGCCGATGAACGGGATCCCCTTGACCTCCAGCGGCGACATGACCTGGCGGCCGAACTGGCTGTAGGAACCGACGACGGCGATCGCGCCCTGGCTCACCGCCCGTTGGGCGCACTGCGCGGCGGCCACCGAGTCGTTGCGCTCGTTGCAGGTCAGCACCCGCAGGTGGTGCCCCCTGATGCCGCCGCGGGAGTTGACCCACCGGGCGTACGCCTGCGCCATGGCCGGCATTCCCGGCATATTGGTCGCCTTGGTGTCCTGGGGCGCCCAGGTCATCACCGTGATCGGCTCCTTCTCCCCGGAGCCCCCCGCTCCGGGGAGGGAGCCGCAGCCGGCCACTAACGACGCGATGGCCGCCGCACATGCCACCACCGAAGCGATCGCGACCGCGGGAGCGTGGGGCAGGGGGCGGGAGGAGGAGCGTCGCCGTCCGGTCATGACACCGCAGCCTTCCGTCCCGGTAGGAACGTCCGAGTGACGAAAGTGCAACGGACGGTGACGTGGAGGTGAACTCCGGGGGGCCGCGGGTGATCGACGACGAAGAACGTACGATCGAATACTGTGCAAGGTTCGGAGAAGTCTTCCCGTCGCGGCCGCCGCTCGACCACCATGGGCGGCATGCCACTCAACGACATGCCGTGGTGGCGCTGGCGCAGCAATGTGCGCTCCGCGCTGCACATGCTCTCCGACCCCGCGTTCCAGCAGGAGACCTGGCTGGCCGGCCGGCCCGGATACGGGGATGTCACCGACGCCGTCTACCGGCTCGTCGAGGACACCTGGCTGGACAACTGGTCCGCCGACAAGTACATCGGCACGATCTTCCGCGACGCCCAGGAGGCGCAGCTGGTCGACGTCGCCGTGCTGCGGGTGCTGCGGATCATGCACCAGGTCGGCGCGGACGCCCCGGTGACCGCGTATATGGCGCACCAGGGCTGGCCGGAGGCCGTACGGGCGGCCCGTGAGGCCCATGTGCGGCTGGCGGCGGCGGACGGCGAGGACCCCGACGCGGCGCCCCGCTCGCTGGAGGTGCTGGCCATCATGGCCGGTCAGGCGGACGCCCCGGCCTGACCTGCCCCGCGGGTGTGCGACCCTATGAGGTCATGAGCGAGTCGCAGCCCACCCAGTCCGGTCCGCACGGTCGGAACGATCAGTACGTCCTCACGCTGTCCTGCCCGGACAAGCAGGGGATCGTGCACGCCGTGTCCAGCTATCTCTTCATCACCGGCTGCAACATCGAGGACAGCCAGCAGTTCGGCGACCACGACACCAGGCTGTTCTTCATGCGGGTCCACTTCAGCGCGGACGCGTCGGTGAGCGTGGAGAAGCTGCGGGCCAGCTTCGCGGCGGTGGGCGACTCCTTCGGCATGGACTGGCAGATCCACCGGGCCGACGAGAAGATGCGGGTCGTGCTGATGGTGTCCAAGTTCGGGCACTGCCTCAACGACCTGCTCTTCCGCTCCCGGATCGGCGCGCTGCCGGTCGAGATCGCGGCCGTGGTCTCCAACCACACGGACTTCGCCGAGCTGGTCGGCTCGTACGACATCCCCTTCCATCACATTCCGGTCACCCGGGACACCAAGGCCCAGGCCGAGGCGCGGCTGCTGGAGCTGGTGGAGGCGGAGAACGTCGAGCTGGTGGTCCTCGCCCGCTATATGCAGGTGCTCTCCGACGATCTGTGCAAGGCGCTGTCCGGCCGGATCATCAACATCCACCACTCCTTCCTGCCGAGCTTCAAGGGCGCCAAGCCCTACCACCAGGCGCACGCCCGCGGGGTGAAGCTCATCGGCGCCACCGCGCACTACGTCACCGCGGACCTCGACGAAGGCCCGATCATCGAGCAGGAGGTCGAGCGCGTCGGCCATGAGGTCACGCCGGACCAGCTCGTGGCGATCGGCCGGGACGTGGAGTGCCAGGCGCTGGCGCGGGCCGTGAAGTGGCACAGCGAGCGCCGGGTGCTGCTCAACGGCAGCCGCACGGTCGTCTTCGCCTGACGGTCCGGGAATACCCTCCGCACCGCTCACGTTGTGGCCCCGAGGGGGCGCTCGGACCCCCTACGGGACTTGTTCGACCGCCCCCTACTGGCAGCCGCCGCCCCCTGCCCGGCCCGCGCGAGCCGCCGCCCGGCCCGCGCGAGCCGCCGCCCGGCGCCCCTAGAGCCGCGACAGTGACGCGGTGGCGAAGAGGACGTCGCGGATCGCGTCGCGTTCGCCGTACTGGCCCGCGGCGGCCTCCTCGGGGGAGATATGGCCGGCGGCCAGCTGGCAGAACTCGTCGCTGTCCAGGGCGATATGCGCGACGGTGTGATCCGGCGTGCCGAGCGCGGCCGGCGAGTCCAGCGCTATGTACCAGTGCCCGCCGCCGTTGCCCTCGACCTCCAGATGGAGCGTCCGGCCCGGGGCGCCCGCCTCGACCAGCCGCTGCGGCGGCGCCGCGAGCCCGGCCCGGCGGCGGTCGGCCAGTGCGCTGGGCAGCAGCCGGGCGGCGAGGTCGACCATGCGGTGCAGATGCCCGGCCGCCGGGGGCTCGTACGGATAGTCCACCGCTTCGGCGATGTCGCCGGCGTGCACCCAGCACTCGAAGGCGCGGTCCAGGAACGCGTCGCGCAGCGCGAGCTGGAAGTCGCCGTAGGGCACGGCGAGTTCGGCGACCTTGCCGCCGGCGAACGACACCTGCCTTATCAGCGAGTAGCTCTGGTCGCGCCACGGTCCGTGCGCGGCCATCGGGCTCTGGGCCGCGTCGGCGGCCCGCCAGAACGTCTCCGTGCGGATGAGGGGGTTCGGGGCGCCCGGCGGGGCGGCGGTGCCGAGCGGGTCGGGCAGGCCGAGCGCCGTCGCGACCAGGCCGTCCACCGCCATCAGATGCCCTATGACACCGGCCACGGTGCTCTGCCGCTCGACGGGGCGCTCGCCCTCGAACCAGCGCAGCCGCACCGGGGCGAGCCACTCCGCCTCGCCCATGTCGCGCAGCAGCGCGTCCAGTTTGGCGGTCTCCGCGTCATACGGCACCGCCCACTCGGGCACCGGGATACGGGCCGGGCGGCGGCCCAGGCAGCCCTCCAGGACCCGGGAGCGCAGCAGCGGATCCAGGTCGAGGCTGTCGGCGGGGTGCAGCAGTCCGACGGCGTCGCGCAGCCGCAGCGCCTCGTCCGCGCAGGAGGCGCAGTCGGTCAGATGCGCCTCCACGGTGGCCGTCTCCTCAGGGGAGCAGGCCGCCAGTGCCCAGGCGCCGAGCAGGGACTTCAGGACGCGGTGCGGCGGGTCGGGCGCCGATGCGGGCGTGGGGAGCGGGGCGGTCGCGGTGGCGGGGTCGGTCACGGGCTCGGCTTCCGGTTCGCGCGGGGAGTCGGCGCGCGGGGAGTCTTGGTGGGGGATGGCGCCCGCACCGGGATCGCCCGCCGGATCGCGGGCGGGTGCGGCGGGCGCGGCCGGCGGGTCCGGGAGTGGGCCGCGGTCCTCGGCGGCGGCGCGCGGTCCCGGTATCCGCGGCCGTTCACCGGGGCCACCGGGCAGTTCGCGGCCGTCCCACTCGCCGGGGCCGTTCACAGTGTCCGTCCGCGGCCCGGACCGGGCGGTGAGGCGGAGCCGGGACCGGCGTGCCGGGCGTGTGGCGGCTGCGGCAGGCGGGGCGCGGCGGACGAGGCGCGGACCTTGCTGGATGCGTAGGTGGTGCGGTGGGCGGGCGGCGCGACCTGGTGGTTGTGGGCGGTGGACAGCAGTTGCAGGCCCAGGCGCAGCCGGCGGCGCGCCTCGTCCTCGGTGACGCCGAGGTCGGCGGCGGTCTGGCGGTAGTCGCGGCGCTGGAAGTACGCCAGCTCCAGTGCCGCCCGCAGCGGCGCGGGCATGGAGGTGACGATGTAGTCGGCGCGGGCCGCCGTGGAGGCGTCGCGGATCTTCTGCTCTATCTCGGCGGGCGCGGGGGCGTCCTCGCCGCAGTCGCGCGCCGAGGCGGCCTCGGTCTGGCGCAGCCGTGCCACGGCCTGATGGCGGGTGATGCCGGCGATCCAGGAGCGCAGCGGGCCCTGCTTGGGGTCGTAGGTGTCCGGGTGCTCCCAGATGTAGCCGAAGACTTCGCGGGTGATGCGGTCGGCCGCGTCCTCGTCGTCCAGGACGCGGTAGGCGAGGCTGTGCACGAGCGAGGCGAAGCGGTCGTAGAGCTCACCGAGCGCGGCCGCCTCGCCGCGGGCGAGCCGCTGCTGCATCCGCCTGTCCCACCGCGGTGGCGCGTCGTGTCCCATCGGACCCCCATCCCTGCCCGTCGCCTGCAGGCTCACACCTCAGTCGTCACTCCTGCACACCTCTTGCCCAGATCTGTGTGCACGGTCACAGATTTCGCCGTGACATCGAATGTAATGCGCGGGTCCGACAATGCACGCTCCTTTGCGGCAAACCGAGCCTTGAGGGGGACGCGGGTGGTAAGGCTGACGGCCGGAGCCCCTTGGCGGGCGGCGGCCGACGCGTCCGGCGGCCGTCGCGCGGCACGACGCGTCGCAGGCGCGGGAACCCGCTCGATCGTGGAGCGTTCGCGCTCGTATGAGGTGATCTGTTATCCGGGTGTGATCAGTTGGCGGCGAATTACCCCCGCCTCCTGGGCATAGCCTTGGGTGGCAACGACTTGTTGCGCCGCGGCCGCGCCAAGGATTCGTCAGTGTTTCAGGGCAGGGAGGCCGGGCAGTCGAGCCGGGGAAGGATGAGTTTCGGACGCAACCGGACACATCCAGTCCGAAAGCGAGCGAAAGGCTTCGAGCGCGTGTCGTTGAAGGTGGCAGAGGACGCACAGGGCCCCTGGGCCGTACTCCAGGTCTCCGGTGAGATGGACCTGGTCACGTCGCCTGCGGTGCGCCAGCATGTGCACGATGCGGTGGCGGAGGGCCGGAGATCGCTCGTACTCGATCTCTCCGAGGTCCGGTTCTGCGATTCCAGCGGCGTCGGCGTGCTGATCGCCGCCCGCCGGCTCATGCGCTCCTGTCAGGGGCGGCTGCGGCTGATCCTGCCCGCGCAGGGCGCCGTCGACGGCTCGCACGTCAACCGGGTGCTCGCCGCGCTCGGCGTCCGCCGGCTCTTCGAGGTCTACCCGGACCTGCGCACCGCCGTCGACGAGGCCGCCGCACCGCTCTCGGCCTGACGCGCCCGGCCCGCCCGGCCCCGCACCGCCCCGTGCACCGCGCTCGTCCCCGCCCGGTTCACCCCGCCGCGTAGGGGAACTCCGCCCGTACGACGAAGCCGCCGTCCGAGGTGTGGCGCGCCTCCAGCGTCCCGCCCAGGCTCTGCGCCCGCTCGCGCAGCCCCACCAGGCCGTGGCCGCCCCCGGGAAGCGCGGGGACCGTCGCCGTCGCGTCCGGCGGCCCGTTGCGGATCTCCACCCGCAGCCCCGGCGCCGTACGGCCGTCGTCCGCCCCGTCCGCCTCGTCCCCCTCGCCCAAGGCGCTACGGGCCCCGTCGACGGCCTCCACCGGATCGACCCGGACCCGCACCCGCGCCCCCGGCGCATGCTTGCGCACGTTGGTCAGCGCCTCCTGGACCGTACGGAAGGCGGCCCGCTCCACGGTCTTCGCGCCGCTCGCCCCGGCCACCACACCGCCCTCGTACGTCACATCCAGCGCGCTCATCTCGATCAGCCGCGGCAGCTCCTCCAGGTCGGGCTGCGGCGCCAGACCGTCGGCCTGCGCCGCGTCACCGCCGTCCGCGCGCAGCACGCCGACCATGTGCCGCAGCTCCTCCAGCGTCCGCACGGACAGCTCCCGGATCGTCCGGGCCCCCGTGCGCGCCGCCTCGTCCTCCGTACTGACCTGCACCGCCCCCGCCTGCAGGCTGATCAGGCTGACCTGGTGGGCCACCACGTCGTGCATCTCCCGGGCGAGCCGGGCCCGTTCGGTGGTCTTGACCCGGTCCGCCAGCAGCCGGTCCTCGCGGCGCAGGCTGCGGGTCAGGTCCTCGACGCGGGAGGCCAGTTCCCGGCGGGTGCGCACCAGCAGGCCCAGGGCGATCGGCGTGGCCGAGGTGACGCAGGCGTCGATCAGCACCAGGGTGTTGTCGCGGTACTCGGTGAGCTCGAAGTCGGAGATCGGATACGGGAAGAAGTGCGCGGCGATCAGCAGCACCGCGCAGATCCCGAGCCGCACCCGGCCCGGCCGCCGGGCGGACAGCGTGTAGAGCGCGATCATCGGCGCGAACCAGATGTAGCCGATGTACAGGCCGGGCAGGGTGACCAGGAAGACCGGCAGCGGGAAGCGGTGGCGCAGCAGCAGGGCCGCCGCGGCCACCACCGAAACGCCCAGCTCCAGGGCCAGTTCCAGGCCGTTGACCAGCACCGCGTCGGCGATCGCCAGTAGGACCGGCACCACCAGCAGGGCGATCGGGCGCGCCCTTCGCCCCCACGGGCCCCGTGACAGCGCCCGCCGGGCCGCCGTCCCCCGGGCCGGCGGCCGCCCGCCGCCCGCCCCCTTCACCACGCCCCCCGGGGAGCGCCGCTGACCAGACCCGCGCGGTCGGCGACGATCGCCGCCTGGATGCGGTTGATCCCGCCCAATTTGCCCAGCAGGGCCCGTACATGGTCCTTGACCGTACTGGGGGCCAGCCCCATCCGGTCGGCTATCTGGGCGTTGCCCAGCCCCTCGCCCAGGAGGGCGAGCACCTGCGACTCCCGCGGCGTCAGCCCGCTGACCGCCCGTGCCGCGGCGGCCTGGTCCTCGGCCGTCAGATAGCCGCCGATCACCGCCCGCGTCACCCCCGGGTCCAGCACGCTGCCGCCCGCCGCCAGGGTGCGTACGGCCCGCATAAGTTGCTCCGGGTCGGAGTCCTTGAGCAGGAAGCCGGCCGCGCCCTCGCGCAGCGCCGCGGTCAGGTACTCCTGGGCGTCGAAGGTGGTCAGCATCGCCACGGCCGGCGGGTTCGGGGCGGCGCGCAGCCGGCGCAGCACGGTGAGCCCGTCGACGTCCGGCATCCGGATGTCGAGCAGTACGACCTCGGCCGCGCAGCGCAGCACGGTCTCCACGGCTTCTGCGCCGCCGCAGTCCGCGACCATCTCGATGTCCGGGGCGGTGCCCAGGATCATCCGCAGTCCGGATCTGACCAGCCGCTCGTCGTCCACCACAGCGACACGGATCACCGGCCGCCCCTTTCTGTCCTGCTGGTTCACACCCATCCGAGTCCGCGGAACCGCCCGGCGCTGCGCGGCTCCGTACCCCACTCGCCCGGGCCCGCCCTCCGACGGACCCCCACCCCCGCCGAGCGGCGGGGGTGAGCCCGCGACCTCGGGAGGATGCCATGGGGAGCCCCCCACAGGCAGAGTGGTCCACATGCTGCACCACTGAAGAGGCCACAAGCCCAGGACGCGTTGCAGTTCACATCGGCGGCCGCCGCGACCCCCACACGCGGCGGCCGTCTTTGGCGTGCGGGGGCGGTTCGGAGGGGGATCTCCCCCGCACCGCCGAAGGCCCGCCCGGGGCCGGCGTACGGCCCCTTCGCGCCCCGCCGCCCCGCAGCCCCTACGGGCCCTGGAAACGTCCCGTCCGCGCCGTGCGTAAGCCCTCCGCGAGCACCCCGCCGTACGGCCCGAAGCCGCGGCCGGTGGCCAGCACCACCACCGACGTCATGGCCGCCAGTCCGTAGGCCGTCGTCGCCATGGACAGCGCGCCCTCGGTCGTCTCGAAGGACCGGTTGAAGAAGTCGGTCACGGTCAGCCAGACCACCGTCCGTACCGTCAGATACAGCTCGACCGCCGCGAACAGCAGCAGCGCACCGCGCACATCGCGCCGCCCCCGCAGGGCCAGCACCCCGAGGACCAGCAGCGCGATCACCGAGGCGGTGGTGGTGAACTCCGTGGACGCCGCCAGGTCCAGCGTGCCCAGGACGGAGCCGTCGACCGCGCCGCGCAGATAGTGCACCACGTCCGTCCCGCTGCTGGTCAGGGCCCGTACGGTCCAGCCGAGCCGGGCCAGGCCCATGAGCAGCAGCAGGACGCCGCAGATGCGTGAGGAGCGTCGCCAGGACGCCCCGAGGCCGGTGGGCCGCGCCTCGACGGCCGGGAGCAGCACCGCCAGCACGACCAGCGCCACCACCAGCCCCAGACCGCGGGTGGCCAGCGCCCAGCCGCCCAGCTCGTCGTGGGCGTACTGGGCGCGGTAGCCGGCGTCGAACAGGCCCACGGCCTCCCGCAGGGAGACGGCGAGCAGCAGCGCCCCGGACAGCAGCGCGGCGGAGCGCGCCACCCGCCGCTGCGCCAGCGCCAGCGCCGCGGTCACCGCGAACACGACCGTGAAGGACCACTCGTACGGGCCGAGCACCTGGGACATCGGCGAGGCGCCCGGGTTGAACAGGCCCTCCAGGAAGTCGAAGACGGTGCCGTCGCCGCGGGCGATGCCGTAGGCGATCCAGGCGAGCAGCGTGCCGGCGTAGAGCGCCAGGCACAGCCCGGTCGCCAGGTAGGCGCCGCGGTGCTCGGGGGCGGCCCGGCCGGGGTCGGTGCCCGGTCGGACGTCCACCGTTCCGCCGTCCTGCATCTTCATGGCCGACCCCCGCTCCGCCTCTCGCAGCCGCCGCACCGGCCCGTCCCGTACGGATGCCTCACTGTGTCAAGGACGGTGACGGAGCCGGTGGAGGTTCCACCCCGTGTGTCGGGCGGGGCGATTCGTGTGTTCGGCGCACCTGGTGCGCCGTTGCCGCGAGGGAGTCCCTCCTGCCCTGGAGGGCGCCTGCGCCGCCGCCCGGCGCGTGGCCCGCGGGTTCCCGAGGGCCGCCCGGTCGCCGGCCCGGTGCGGCTCGGCCACTGCGGCCGGCAGGGTGTCGGCGACGGCCACGGCGCTTGCCGCAACTGCCTCCATGGGGGCGGTACATGACAGCGCTCCAGGTCAGCGGCGGGGCACGGCCCGTAAGGCCGGCTGCGTGGGGTGCCGCCCCCCTCGGGCGGGCGGTGGTGCGGCAAGATGGAGCCATGGGGATCTTCGGGGGCGAGGGCCGACTGATCGGTGGCCGGTACCGCCTGGGTATACGGCTGGGCCGCGGCGGCATGGGGACGGTCTGGCGGGCCACCGACGAATTGCTCGGGCGCCAAGTCGCCGTCAAAGAGCTGCACTTGGACGAGGAGACGGACGGGCCCGAGGCGCGGGTGCAGCGCGAGCGGGCGATGCGCGAGGCCCGGACCGTCGCCCAGATCAAGCACCCCAATGTGATCGTCGTCCATGACGTCGTCGAGCAGGACGGCCGGCCGTGGATCGTGATGGAGCTGGTGGAGGGCGCGTCGCTGGCCGACCGGCTGCACAGCGGCGGACCGGTCGCCCCGCGGGAGGCGGCCCGGATCGCCGTGGCGCTGCTGGGCGCGCTGCGCGCCGCGCACACCCGCGGGGTGCTGCACCGCGACATCAAGCCCGCCAACGTCCTGATGGAGTCGGGCAGCGGCCGGGTCGTGCTCACCGACTTCGGCATCGCCCAGGTCCCCGGCGTCACCACCCTGACCGACGCGGGCGGCTTCGTCGGCTCGCCCGAGTACACCGCGCCGGAGCGGATGGCCGGGCGCGGCGCCGGCCCCGAGGCCGACCTGTGGTCGCTCGGGGTGCTGCTGTGCGCCGCCCTCAGCGGCCAGTCGCCCTTCCAGCGCGACTCGCTGGGCGGGGTGCTGCACGCCGTGGTGTACGACGAGATCGAACTCCCGGAGTCCGCCCGCCCGTTGCAGAGCGTCGTCGGCGGCCTGCTGGAGCGCGAGCCGGAGCGCCGGCTGGGCGTGGCCGAGACCGAGCAGCTGCTGCGCGGCTATCTGCAGTCGGGCCGGGTGCCCGGACGCGGGGCGGGCGGGCACGGCGGCTTCGGGCCCGGTCGCGGCCCCGGGGCGATGGCCTCCGGCCCGGCCGCGGCCCCGCCGCCCGGACCGGGCGCGCACGCCCCCTCCTTCGACGGCCCCGACGGCGGCCTCGCCGGAGCGCACCCGCCCGCCGAGGACCCCCTCGGCCTCGGCACACCGCCGCGCACCTCGCCCGGTGTCGGCCCCGCCCGTATGCCCGCCGGTGCCGTGCCGCCCGCCGGCCGTACGGGCGGCCGCACCCCGGGCATGCCGATCCGGGAGGCGATCGACGAGCGGGCGCTGGCCGCCGCGGCCCGCCCGCACACCGGACGCACCCGCACCGCGCTGCTCCTCGCGCTCGCGGTGGTGGTGATCGGCGGGGCCGGCGCGGGCATCACGGCCCTGCTGATGAACCAGTCCGGCGACGACGGCGGCGACGGCGCGCGGGCCGGCCGCCCCGGCCACTCCCAGCAGGCCGCGCACGACAAGCCCACGAAGAAGCCCGGCACGCCGACGCCCAGCGTCCCGGTCACCGCCGCGCCCTCGCCGGGCGCCACCGAGCGGATCCCCGCCGGATACAGCCTGGTCCGCGACCCGGTCGGCTTCGCGCTCGCCGTCCCGGACGGCTTCACCCGCAGTTACGAGAACGACCGGGTCTACTACTCCCAGGGCAAGCGCTTCCGGATCGGTGTCCAGCTCCAGAAGCGGGTGCCGCAGGGGCCGATCGGCGCGATGCGCACCGCGGACGCGCGGGGGCCCGCCGACTACCGCGGCTACCGCGAGGGCCAGGTCACCGAGACCACCCACAACGGCCTGCAGGCCGGGCTGTGGGAGTTCGTCTGGGACGGCAGTGCGGCGGACGGCGGCTCGCGCTACACCTACGACCTCAGCTGGGACGAGGGCGGGAAGATGATCGACGTCTGGATCTCCTCCCCGGTCGCCTCGCGCACGGAGGCCAAACGCCACTTCGACACCGCGATCGACGCGTTCCGGTTGACCGGGGCATAGGGGGAGCAAAACGCCCCGCGGCCGGTGGAAGCGGCGCCGAGGGCTGCCGGTCGTCCCAGACCAGAGCCCTTGTGGCCAGCAGACACTGGCGTGATGGTGGGTACCGCGGGAAAACCTATTACCGCCGGGTACACAAAGTGTCCGGGGAGGAATACGCTCGCCCGCATGACGGACTCGCAGGACACCGGAACATCCCCCACGCCCGGCTCCGCTCGCGCGGGAGGGACCCCCCTCTCCGCCGCCGACGGGGCCCCCGCCGAAGCTCCCGCCCCCAGTGGGGCAGGCAACCCGGTCGCACCGGTGCCGGCCGGCGTCCGCACCGCCGCGGACGTGGTCACTCCCGAGATCGCCGCCCGGCTCACCCGCGCGGTGGTGGGCAGCGGAACCACGGCCAACCACACCCCCTTCACCGGGGAGAAGCTGGCCGACCTCCCGGAGTCCACCCCCGAGGACGTCGCCACCGCCTTCGCGCGCGCCCGCGCCGCCCAGGAGCGCTGGGCCAAGGTCCCGGTCAGGCAGCGCGCCGCGGTCCTGCTGCGCTTCCACGACCTGGTGCTGCGCCGCCAGGCCGAGGTGCTGGACCTGATCCAGCTGGAGACCGGCAAGGCGCGGCTGCACGCCCATGAGGAGGTGCAGGCGGTCGCCGTCGCCGCCCGCCACTACGGCCGCAAGGGCCCCGCCTATCTGCGGCCCAAGGGCCACACCGGCGTCGTACCGACCCTCACCAAGGTCACCGAACTCCGCCAGCCGCGCGGCGTCGTCGGGCAGATAGCCCCCTGGAACTACCCCTTCGAACTCTCCGTCGGCGACGCCCTGCCGGCCTTCGTCGCGGGCAACGCCGTGGTGATGAAGCCCGACACGGAGACCGCGCTGACCGCGCTGTGGGCCCGTGAGCAGCTCATCGAGGCCGGGCTGCCGGAGGACGTCTGGCAGGTCGTGATCGGCGAGGGCCCGGTGGTCGGCCCCGCCGTCGTCGAGCACGCCGACTACGTCTCGTTCACCGGCTCGACCCGGACCGGCCGCGAGGTCGCCCAGGGCGCCGCCGCCCGCCTGGTCGGAGTCTCCCTCGAACTCGGCGGCAAGAACGCCATGCTGGTGCTCAGGGACGCCGATGTGGACAAGGCGGCCGCCGGCGCCGTCCGCGGCTGCTTCTCCTCCGCCGGCCAGCTGTGCATCTCCATCGAGCGGCTGTACGTCCACGAGTCCATCGCCGACGACTTCCTGGAGCGCTTCGCCGCCCGCACCAAGGCGATGCGGCTGGGCAACTCCCTCGCCTACGGCGCCGACATGGGCTCGCTGGTCGGCGAGCGCCAGATGGAGACCGTCACCCGCCATGTCGAGGAGGCCGTCGCCAAGGGCGCGAAGCTGGTCGCCGGCGGCCGCCCCCGCCCCGACATCGGCCCGCTCTTCTACGAGCCGACCATCCTCGACGGCGTCCAGGCCCCGATGGCCGTCTGCGACGAGGAGACCTTCGGCCCGGTCGTCTCCGTCTACCGCTTCGGCGACGAGGACGAGGCGGTGGCGCTCGCCAACGCCACGCCGTACGGCCTCAACTCCAGCGTCTGGTCCAAGGACGGCCGGCGCGGCCGCGCGGTCGCCGCCCGGCTGCGCACCGGCACGGTCAACGTCAACGAGTCCTACGCCGCCGGCTACGGCAGCGTGCAGTCCCCGATGGGCGGCATGGGCGACTCCGGCCTGGGCCGGCGCCACGGGTCCGAGGGCATCCTCAAGTACACCGAGGCCCAGACCGTCGCCCACCAGAGGCTGATGCCGCTGGCGCCGTCCTTCGGGATGACCGACGAGAAGTACGCCCGGTTCATGACCCGCAGCCTCGCCGTGATGAAGGCGCTGCGCCTGAGGTGAACGGCCCGCGGTAGCCCGGCCCATCGCGACGAAACCAGCAGGGAGAGCCAGTGCCCCAGGAGAACTCTGCCCCACACCAGGACGAGGCGTCCGACGGCTACGACTACGACGTGCTCGTCGTCGGCTCCGGCTTCGGCGGTTCGGTCTCGGCCCTGCGGCTGACCGAGAAGGGCTACCGCGTCGGCGTCCTGGAGGCCGGCCGGCGCTTCACCCGCGAGACCCTCCCGAAGAACTCCTGGGACCTGAGGAAGTACCTGTGGGCCCCGGCGCTCGGCCTGTACGGCATCCAGCGCATCCACCTCCTGGGCAAGGTGATGGTCCTGGCGGGCGCCGGGGTCGGCGGCGGCTCGCTCAACTACGCCAACACCCTCTACGTCCCGCCGAAGGCGTTCTTCGACGACCCCCAGTGGAAGGGCATCACCGACTGGCAGGCGGAGCTGAAGCCGTACTACGACCAGGCCAGGCGGATGCTCGGCGTGCGGCTCAACCCGACGATGACGCCGTCCGACGTCCATCTGAAGGCCACCGCCGAGGCGATGGGCGTCGGCGACTCCTTCCACATGGCGCCGGTCGGGGTGTTCTTCGGCGACGGGCAGGACGCGACGGGGGAGGCGAAGGCCGAGCCCGGCGCGGAGGTCGCCGACCCCTACTTCGGCGGCGCCGGCCCCTCCCGCAGGGCGTGCACCGAGTGCGGCGAGTGCATGACGGGCTGCCGCCACGGCGCGAAGAACACCCTCAACGAGAACTACCTCTACCTCGCCGAGCGGGCCGGCGCCGTCATCCACCCGATGACCTCGGTCGTCGCCCTCACCGAGGACTCCCGCGGCGGCTTCGCCGTCAGGACGCTGCCGACGGACAACAAGAAGAAGGGCGCGGGGAGGACGTTCACGGCCCGCCGGGTCGTCCTCGCCGCCGGCACCTACGGCACCCAGACCCTGCTGCACCGCATGAAGGACAGCGGGCTGCTCCCGTACCTCTCCGGCCGGCTCGGCGCGCTCACCCGTACCAACTCCGAGGCGCTGGTGGGCGCGCAGACCGACGACCGGCGCTACCGGCGGCGGCACGGCGCGGCGAAGGCCGACTTCACCAAGGGCGTGGCGATCACCTCGTCGATCCACCCCGACGACAGCACCCATATCGAGCCGGTCCGCTACGGCAAGGGCTCCAACGCGATGGGCGGACTGACGGTCCTCCAGGTCCCCTACCGCCCCACCGGGCGGGTCGCGGGCTGGCTGGCCAACGTCGCCCGCCACCCCCTGCTCGCGCTGCGCTCGCTGTCCAACCGCCGCTGGTCGGAGCGGACCATCATCGGCCTGGTGATGCAGTCCCTGGACAACTCCCTGACGACGTATCGGAAGCCGAAGGGCCTGGGCAGGGGCCTGCTCACCGCGCGCCAGGGGCACGGCGCCCCGAACCCGGACCAGATACCCGAGGCCACCCGGGCCGCGACGCTGCTGGCCGAGGAGATCAACGGCTTCGCGGGCTCCAACGTCGGAGAGCTGATGGGCACCCCGCTCACCGCGCACTTCCTCGGCGGCTGCCCGATCGGCGACTCGGCGGACTCCGGGGTCATCGACCCCTACCACCGCCTCTACGGCCATCCGGGCATCTCCGTCGTCGACGGCGCCGCGGTCTCCGCCAACCTCGGCGTCAACCCCTCCCTGACCATCACCGCGCAGGCCGAACGCGCGATGTCGCTGTGGCCCAACAAGGGCGAGGCGGACCCGCGCCCCGCACCGGGCCGGCCCTACCGGCGGCTGGCCCCCGCCCCGCCGGTCCGCCCGGCCGTCCCCGACGGGGCCTTCGGCGCGCTGAACCTGCCGTTCCTGGCCGTGCCCGCGGTGCCGCCGAAGAAGTCCCCGGCGTAAGGCGCCGCCGACGACGAGGGGCCGCACCCGATCGCCGGGTGCGGCCCCTCGCTTCCGTTACCGCCGCTGCTTACGCGGCCGCGGCGCCGGAGGACTTACGGCGGCGGACGGTGAAGACCGCGCCGGCGCCGATGGCCATGGCGATCCCGCCCACCAGGGCGATGGTCGGCAGGGCGGAGGAGGAGCCGGTCTCGGCGAGCTTGCCGGTGACCGGGAGGTCCTTCAGGTCGCCCTGCGGCGCGGGCTTGTTGCCCTTGTGCTTGCCCGGCTTGCTCTTGGCCGGCGGCACGCTGCCGGGCTTGCTGCCCGCGACCAGCACGTCGAAGTCGTACTGCGAGACGTCCGAGAAGCCGCAGACGTCGTCCTCGTTGTGGTACGCGCCGATGGTGAACGCGAAGCCGTAGCTGCCCGGGGTCTTGGCGTCGACCTTCAGCCGCAGCTTGGCGTCGGCGTACTCACCGGGCGCCAGGCCCTCGACGGAGGCGAAGTAGCCGTCCTCGTCGGTGATGGACTCCCAGGTGTGCGAGCCCTCGTCGTACCACTGCACGGTCAGCAGCTTGGAGACGTCGTCGATGGTGTCGGTGCTGATGGCGCCCAGCGCGACATACGCGTCGACCGACTTCATCGCCTTGTCGGAGGTGTTGGTGGCGCGGAAGGTGAAGTTCTTCCAGCCGGAGCCGGCCACGACCTTGCTGGGCAGGCCGCGCAGCTCGGTGCTGATCGCGGTCTCCTCCGACTGCGTGGCGCAGGTCGGGTCCTCGTCGGGGTCCCCGGTCGGTTTGGCGGTCGGCTTGACGGTGGGCTTGGCCGAGGTGGACGGCTCGGGGGAGCCGGTGGGCTCGGTGTCGCCGCCCGGGGTGGCCGGGGCGGTCGGTTCGGCCTCGTCACCGCTGCCGGTCTCCGTACCGGACTCGGTGCCGCCGGTCGTGGTGTCCTCGCCCGGCGCGGTCTCCTCGCCGGCGGCCGGGGTCTCCGGCTGCGTGGTGGAGGCGTCGGTCTGGTCCGAGCCGGGCGTGCCCGGAGTCGGCTCGGCGCTCACGCTGGTCTCGGTGTCGGCACCGGTCGCGAACGCGGCGGGGGCCGCCATGAGGGCGGCGGGGGCTATGACGGCCGTCGTGGCGGCGGCCGTCAGGGCACGGCGAAGCTTCATCGAGAAGACCTCTCGGGGTCCAAAGTGCCCTCGATGGGCACAAGTGGGTAGCGGGCCGTCGCGGTGGGGCGCGGGATGGCCGTGCGATTGCACGTACATGACCGGTCATGGCCAAAAAAGGTTGTTCACTTGAACGAGATTGTTGCCGTGACGCCGATCACATAGCTCACAGCCGCCCCACAGGAAACACACAGCCGCCGCACAGGCCGGCCCGGCGGTACTCGTGCGCCCCGCGTGCGCCCCCTACCCCGCGCCCGCATGGCGAAGGGCCCCGGATGCCGTCCGCGAGGGGGGTGCGGGCGGCATCCGGGGCCCTTGGCTTTCGGTGCCGGCGTCAGGGCAGCGCCGGCACCGACGGGCGGCGCTGGGGGGGGGGGTAGCGCCGCTGGCTCATAAGTGGTGCTTGATGGTGCGCGTCCCCGGTGGTGGGACCAATGGCGGTGCACAGGTCCGCGCTCACCGGGAGCGGTAGGTCGTTCGTCAAGCATCGTCCTGGATACGCCTCACCTGGCGCAACCGTTTCGACCGGATGCGGTCGGTCCCGGGCGTCCCCAGGACCGACCACCCCATCGGATGTGACCGGGCTGCTGTCCCCTGCTGACCGGCCACGGTTCCGGAACGAGGTCCCACGACGCGGACCGCGGCAAGCGGCCGGTGTCTCATCGTTCCGGTCTTCCGCCCGTGGGGCGGCGTCTACGCGTAGTCCTGCAGGCCGCGCCTGGCTGGCGTGGCACCGGGAACAACGAAGCCCCGCGGCGGCCGGTCACGCGCCGTACGGGTGAGTCGGCAACCGAACTCAGATCCGGCAGCTGCGCCGGGCGCGCGCTCCTGCGCCATGCGCCCGCCCATACTCCACCGGCCCGCCGAAATCCACCGAACGCCGATCAAAACCGGCCACCCGGACCGACGGCGCGAACCGGCCACGGGACCGACGGCGTGAACCGGCCACCGGGCCGACCGCGCGCCTCAGATCTGGCCCCGGGACAGCTCCAGCAGGGTCATCGCCAGTGCCGTGCCCGGCTTGCCGAGCTGGTCGCGGTAGTGGGCGAGGATCTCCATCTCGCGGGCGAGGTTCACCCGCCGCCCGCCGGAGGTGATCCGCTCGCGCTGGATGACGGCCGAGACGGCCATGCGCTCCTGCACGAGGCCGATGATCCGGCCGTCGAGGTCGTCGATCCGGCGCCGGGCGTCGGTGATGATCCCGGCCGCCTCGGGGGTGCGCGCACCGGTTTCGGGGGCGGCGGGGGCGGTGGCGGCGGTCTGGGGGCTCATGTCCGTGTCTCCTGGGGTGAGTGGCCCCCGAGCCGACGACCGGTCCGGACAGACGCAGACGCCCCGGACCTTGTCGGCCCGGGGCGCCTGGGGAAGTTTGCTCGTCAGTGGATCAAGCAGCACGACCATGGCAGCCGGACGGGCCGGTGCCATAGGTAAAGACGAAGGTCAGCTGCTTGGACATGGCGCTCAGTATGAGCCCGTTAGAATCGAAAGTCCAACCCCGCTCCACACCGCCGGAAGGCCGCCGAAGTGCCCACAGCGCCCCCTGCCGCTGCCCCGGACGTCGTCCTCGTAGTCGACTTCGGCGCACAGTACGCCCAGCTCATCGCCCGCCGCGTCCGTGAGGCCCGGGTTTACAGCGAGATCGTGCCGTCCACCATGCCGGTGGCCGAGATGCTCGCCAAGAACCCCAAGGCGATCATCCTCTCCGGCGGCCCGTCCTCGGTCTACGCCGAGGGCGCCCCCTCCCTCGACCGTGCCCTCTTCGAAGCCGGCGTCCCGGTCTTCGGCATGTGCTACGGCTTCCAGCTCATGGCCACCACCCTCGGCGGCACCGTCGACAACACCGGCGCCCGCGAGTACGGCCGTACCCCGCTGGCCGTCTCCCGCACCTCCTCCACCCTCTTCGAGGGCACCCCCGCCGAGCAGTCGGTGTGGATGTCGCACGGCGACGCCTGCTCCGCCGCCCCCGAGGGCTTCACGGTCACCGCGTCCACGGACGTGGTGCCGGTCGCCGCCTTCGAGAACGACGAGAAGCGGCTCTACGGCGTCCAGTACCACCCCGAGGTCATGCACTCCACGCACGGCCAGCAGGTCCTGGAGCACTTCCTCTACCGCGGCGCGGGCATCGAGCCGAACTGGACCACCCACAGCGTGGTCGAGGAGCAGGTCGCCGCGATCCGTGCCCAGGTCGGCACCAAGCGCGCGATCTGCGGGCTGTCCGGCGGCGTGGACTCCGCGGTCGCCGCCGCCCTCGTTCAGAAGGCCATCGGCGACCAGCTGACCTGCGTCTACGTCGACCACGGCCTGATGCGCAAGGGCGAGTCCGAGCAGGTCGAGAAGGACTTCGTGGCCGCCACCGGCGTCCAGCTGAAGGTCGTCGAGGCCGAGGAGCGCTTCCTGAACGCGCTGGCCGGGGTGAGCGACCCCGAGCAGAAGCGGAAGATCATCGGCCGGGAGTTCATCCGGGTCTTCGAGCAGGCCCAGGCCGAGCTGGTCGCCGAGGCCGGCGCCGAGGGCGAGGAAGTCGCGTTCCTGGTCCAGGGCACGCTCTACCCGGACATCGTCGAGTCCGGCGGCGGCACGGGCACCGCCAACATCAAGTCGCACCACAACGTCGGCGGGCTCCCCGACGACATCGAGTTCGAGCTCGTCGAGCCGCTGCGCAAGCTGTTCAAGGACGAGGTCCGGATGGTCGGCACCGAGCTCGGCCTGCCCGACGAGATCGTCCACCGCCAGCCGTTCCCCGGCCCCGGCCTGGGCATCCGCATCGTCGGCGAGGTCACCCGGGACCGCCTGGACCTGCTGCGCGAGGCCGACGCCATCGCCCGCGAGGAGCTGACCGCGGCCGGTCTGGACCGCGAGATCTGGCAGTGCCCGGTGGTCCTGCTCGCCGACGTCCGCTCGGTCGGCGTCCAGGGCGACGGCCGCACGTACGGCCACCCGATCGTGCTGCGCCCGGTCTCCTCCGAGGACGCCATGACCGCGGACTGGACGCGGATGCCGTACGAGGTCCTGGCCCGTATCTCCACCCGCATCACCAACGAGGTCCCGGACGTCAACCGCGTGGTGCTGGACGTGACCAGCAAGCCGCCGGGCACCATCGAGTGGGAGTGACCTCCCCTCCGGCCCCAGGGTGATCCACCGCCGATCTCCCGCCGGGGCCGCCGATCACGCCGTCGCTCGTTCGTCCGAGCGGCGGCGTCGTCGTTTCCATGGGGCTGTCGTGCCGCCCCGCCCGGTCGCGTCCCGTAGGGCCGTCGGCTCAGTCCCGTACGGCCGCCGCCAGCCGCTCCAGCGTCCTGGCCATCGCCGGGCCCATCCGCCGCGGATAGCCGGGCAGCTCGACGACGAGGCGGGGCAGGCGGGCGCGCGACCAGTCGTAGGTGTGGGTGACGCGGGTGGCGGCCCCGGCCGCGGCGTCCTCCAGCGGCGTCAGCGCGTAGCGCCAGCGCTGCCCGCCGACCAGCCGGCGGCCGCGCAGCTCGCCCCAGGTCTCCCAGGCGATCAGCCGGTCCGCGTCGTACTCCACCACGGCGTTCACCGACCGGTAGGCGATCCGCCCCTGCGCCATCCCCATGGTGAACCGGTCGCCGGGACCCAGCGGCGAGGGGCCCTGGGGCCGGCCGCGCAGCATGCCCGAGCCGTCCAGCTCGGCGTGGCGCGCCGGGTCCCTGAGGAGCGCGAAGATCTGCTGCGGTGTGGCGTGGATGTCCTGGCTGACCGATATCGCCCTCATGGCGCGCCCCTCTGGTGCCGTTGCCGGTGCTTGCTGCTGCCGTACGTGCCGCCCATATGATGCCGCCGGCCGCCAACCGGGCCTGCCGCGGCCCTGGTTACCTGCGGTACCGGAGGGTAGCTTCCGCATCGCGCACCAAGAGCCGCATGTGCCAGGAGGAGAACCGCGATGCCCGAGCCCACCCCCATACCCGCCGACCAGCTGCACTTCGCCATGCCGCCGACGCACCGGACCGTCGAGGACGCACGGCGCCACCGCAAGGAGCGCCTGGTGGCGGCGCTGCGGCTCTTCGGGCGCTTCGGCTTCGAGGAGGGCGTCGCGGGCCATATCACCGCGCGCGACCCGGAGTTCACCGACTGCTTCTGGGTCAACCCGTTCGGGATGTCGTTCAAGCTCATCACGGTCGGCGACCTGCTGCTGGTGAACGCGGAGGGCAAGGTCGTCGAGGGCCGCCACCACGTCAACCAGGCCGCGTTCGCCATCCATTCACAGGTCCACCAGGCCCGCCCCGACGTGATCGCCGCGGCCCACAGCCACTCCACGTACGGCCGGGCGCTGTCCGCCCTCGGCGAGCTGCTGGAGCCGATCACCCAGGACGTCTGCGCCTTCTACGAGGACCATGCGCTCTTCGACGACTACACGGGCGTGGTGGTCGACGAGGAGGAGGGCCGCCGGATCGCGAGCGCCCTCGGGCCGCACAAGGCCGTGATCCTGCGCAACCACGGGCTGCTGACGGTCGGCGACTCGGTGGACGCGGCGGCGTGGTGGTTCATCACCATGGAGCGCTCGTGCCAGGTCCAGCTGACCGCGAAGGCCGCCGGCAAGCCGGTCCTGATCGACCACCACAACGCCGTCCACACCCGCGAGCAGCTGGGCAACGACCTGGTGGCCTGGATCAACTACCAGCCGCTCTACCAGCAGATCGTGCGCAGCGAACCGGATCTCTTCGGCTGAACCGGATCTCCTCCACCGGGGAGAGCGGCCCCCTGGGGCCCGTCCGGCGCGCCGGTGCCCCGCGGGACGGTGGATCTCCCGCGGGGCACTCGGCGGCGGTGCGCGGTCAGATCCGGGGGAACAGGTTCAGGAACGGCTCGGCGCTCGCGGAGATGCCCCGGCTGAACGGCGAGTCGAAGTCCCAGACGAGGAACAGCAGGAAGGCGATGAGCGCGCTGAAGAGCGCCGCCATCAGCAACTCCCGCCCCGAGCGCCGGATCTGCAGGGTGAACATCACCCCGATGGAGATGGCGCCGCCGATCACCAGGCCGAACCACACCTCCCCCGGCAGCGTGGAGTCGGCCGCGTCCGCGCGGGCCGAACGCGCCCCGTCGGCCACCGCGACCTGGTCGACCAGCGGCTGGTAGGACTGCCCTTCGAAGTCGTCGGCCGGGTGGTAGTCGGTGACATCGGCCCGCACCTTCGTCAGCAGCTCGGTGCCGCGCCGGGTCAGCTGCCCCTGGTCGGACATCACCTTCCACTCCTTGTGCACGACGTGGGACACATAGGCGTCGACGTCCGAGCGGATCCGGTCCCGCACCGGCGCGGGGTAGGCCCGGGCCCGCGCGCTGACCTCGTGCAGGGCCTGCGCCTCGGCCCGTACGGTGTCCTCGGCCGCGCTCCTGGCCTCCCAGACACCGGCGATCGCCAGGCCCAGCACGATCGCGTACACCACCCCGACCATCATCGTCAGGTACTCGATCACATCAGGGGTTTCGGTCGGATCGTCGTCCTCGGCGATCCGGCGCTCCTTGAGGACGGTGATGATCAGTACGACGCCGCAGACCGCGGCCATGGCGATGCCCAGTACCAGCCATTGCGACATGGGGACTCCTACGAGGAACGGCGTCCGGCGGAACCGGACGAGGAGCGCGAACGGGGACGAAGAGCGGCGCCGGCCAGCACGGCCGGGGCGGTGACCAGCAGGGTCGTGGTCACGATGGAGCGGCCCTCGCGCGGCGGGCGGGACGCCCGGGCGTAGCTGCGCGGCGGGGCGGACGGCGCCGGACCGCGAAGGTGCTTGGGCGCGGGCGGCGGCGGAGCGGGGCGGGCGGGGGGCGGTGGCGGCGGTGGCGACGGTGTCGGCCGCGGTGGCGACGGTGTCGGCCGCGGTGGCGGTGGCGGTGGCGGTGCGGGCGGTGGTGGTGCCGGTCTGGGGGAGTGCCGGCGGGGGCTGGGCTTGGGCTTGGGCTTGGGCCTGGGCGTGGGAGTCGGCTCGGGTTCGGGCGGGCGGGTGACCTTGGTGCACGGGAAGTGCCAGCCGTGCGGCATGGGAAAGCCGGTCGGTACGTCCACGGGTGGCGTGGTCCCGGCGAAGGCGCAGTTGTCGCCGGTGGGCGTCCGGGGCCGCCGGTCATGGGCGGTCGCCGGTGGTGCGGCCGCGAAGAGCGCGGTGAGCCCGGTCAGGAGGAGGAACGAGAGGACGGCGAGGAAGGCGCAGCACGCGACGAGGGGAGTGGCGGCCGGGAATCCGGTCCTGCGGCGGGTGGTGCCGCCGGGTCGGCCTCGTCCGCGGCGCCGTGCGGCGGGGCGGTGCTGTCCCTGGCGCGGTCCCTGGGATCCGTGTATTTGGCACACGGCGAGAGCTTGCGCAGGGCGCGGGCGGCTCAGCCGTCGCCGCGCTCCGGTTCGCTCGAATAGGGGAAGCGCCGGGTTTGTGCGGTCGGCTGCCGCTCAGGCGTTCGGACGCCTCGCCGGGCGTCAACGTACCGATGCGTCCCGCCCCCGCCCCCAGCTGGACGTTTGGCGCCCACCCCGGTCGCATGAGGCACAATTCCCCTTCACATGCGGCAAGTTGGTGGCGAGCGGTGGCGGGGCGGTAGCGGACGTGTCGGTTGAGGCGGCGGGCAGGACGGCCGGAGCGGGCGGGCCGGAGGGTGGCGCGGGCGCGGAGCGCGCCGACGGCGGTGAGTGCGGCTGCGGGCGGTGCCCGCACGGCGCCCGTGAGGGGCATCAGCGGGCGGTCGCCGCGTTCGTCGCGCTGCGCGAGGACTTCGCTGCCGGGCGCGGCGTACCGTCCGGACTCGCACGCTCCGCCGGTGCGGCCCGGCAGTGGGTCTCCGACGAACTGACCCTCTCGGCACGGGAGTTGGCCCGGCGCGGCGCCGCCGAGGGGGTCAGCTGGCTGGCCGCCGTACGGTGGCGGACCCTGCTGGCGGTCTGGAGCGCGGTGGTGGCCCTGCTGCTCGGGCAGGCGCTGACCGCCATCGGCGGCAGCTGGACGGCGGGCCGTACGGCGGGGCTGGTCGCGGCCGTCGTCCTGGCGCTGGGGCTGACGCTGGCGGCCCTCCTGCACCGTGCGCACGGCGGGGCGCTGGCACCGCTGATCGGCGAGGACGGCCGGCTGTCGACCTCGCGGACGGTCGCGGCGGGGTGGGCGGGCGTGGTGCTGTACGCCGTGCTGATGGCGGCCGTACGCCTGGCCGCCGCGGCCCCGGGCGAGCGCCGCCGCCTGCTCCAGGGCCTGGCGCTGGAGCGCTCCGGCGCGCTGCTGGCGGCGCTCGCCCTCGGGTGCGGGGTGGCCGTGCTGGCGTACGGGGTGGTGGCCGCGCGGGTGCGGTCGGGGCGGTTGCAGAAGATCCCCGCACAGCGGCCGCGCGCCGGTGATCTGCTGACTGACGACGCGGGCCGGGGCAGCTTCCTGGACGTGCAGTACGTCCTGGTCAACGCGGCGGTGGCGGTGCTCGCCCTGGTGCGGCTGGCCGACCGGCCCGGGCAACTGCCGCGGCTGCCCTGGGCCCTGGTGCTCCTGGTGGCCCTCTCCGGGGCGACGTACCTCATGGGGAAGCTGGTGGCGGGCGGCCGTCCGGTGATCCTCTCCATCGTCCGCTCCCGTGAACTGGGCGACCTCGCGGCGCCCGTCCGCACCGGCGACGACATCGAGATCCGCGGCGCCGGTTTCGTGCCCCCGGGGGCTACGACGCCCGACCGGCTCGCCCGTACCGTCGTGCGGATCGGCGGGGTCCATGTCCCGGTGCCGCTGGTGCCGGTTCCGGGCGGGTTCGCCAACCCGACCGACGGGGTCCTGACGGTCCCGGTGCCGGTCGATGTGGAACCGGGCCGGGTGCAGGTCCGGGTCGTCACCGCCGCGGGAGTGGAGTCGAACGGCTTTCCGCTCGACGTCCTGGACTAGGGCCTGTCCGATGGGTCCTGGCCGGGCCCGCGGCGTCTGGCACGGCACCTCGCGGCGTTGCCGAATCATCCCGATAGCTCCGCTATCGAGA